>CAZGGE010000017.1:8085-12701 GCA_964524285.1 uncultured Pirellulales bacterium | reverse complement strand
TTTTAGTCCCCAGTGCGAATCTTCTATGACCACACATTGTGACGGTAAAACCGGTTTTTCTCTATTGCGGTTCAGTCCCTTCAGGGTCATTTCCAACCCGTCCGGATAAGGTTTACCCCGAAGGGTATGCTCGGCCGCCACTATGACCTCAAAAAAGTGCCTCAGTCCCGCATCTTCCAGAATGAATTCAATCTCACTTTGAAGTGCTCCGGAGCAAATTGCCGTCCGCAGTTTATTTTGCCGCAGCATCTTCAGAAAATCCCTCACACCCTCGATTATCTGACCGTCGGTTTTTGCAAGTTGCTCGAATGTCACCTTTTTATATTCGAGCAGCCGTTCAATTTCATTGTTGTCCACCTTAATCAATCCCTTTTCGGCAGCCGTCCTGAAAAAATCAATATCTGTTAATCCGAGGAAATCCTTATAGTATTCATGCTTGGTAATTTGAGCATCGTGCAATTTTAATGCTTTATTGAAGCTTCTGAAATGCAGAATCTCCGAGTCTGTAATTACCCCGTCAAAGTCCAGTATAACGGCCGCCAGCATTTCACACCCTCTATTCGTCGGACAAAGGCCCGACCAGAGCCGGGTAATCCGTGAAAGTCGACCTGTCCCCGCTGCAGACAAGTTCTGTCATTGTTTTTATTTCCTGTGTTTTCGTACTTATATATCTACGGGCCAGCATCGCCTTACGCTGCTTCATTGCAATGGTTTTTGAGTTCTGTTCTTGCCCGTTATTGCTGCACAATACATCCATGTCGACCTTGCTGCTTGCCTGTCCGCATAAAAGGTATCCCACGATTAAGGTTATCGCCATGTCCACGATTTCTTTTCCGTAGAGGTCCATGTATTCATTGCCCTGTTCTTTTACGAAATTTACCGTTCGAGTCAAATGCTCTCTTCCCTCGGCTAATTTATCCAGCAAGTCACGGAGGTGCTGTTCAAAATCCTGCTCAGCCAGGGCGTTGATGTACTTATCCGCGGTTCCACCACAAACACCCCGCACTGCCGCCACAACCTGCAACTGGCTGGTACCTTCATAAATAGTCGTGATTCTGGCATCGCGATAATGTCGCTCCACCGCGTAATCCCGCATGTAACCGCTGCCGCCAAGCACCTGAATTGCATCGTATGTAACCTGGTTGCAGATTTCCGAGCAATAGTATTTGCTCATAGGAGTCAACATGCCTGCAATTCTTTTATATTTTCGGAATTCATTTTTTAGTTGTTTCATATCAGCCTTGTCTGCTGGGGGATTTTGTTCAAGTCGTTTCGCATATCCTACCTCCAGGTCCACGATTCGACAGGTCTCATACAAAAGCGCCCGGCTCACCTCAATATTCACTTTCATGTTGATGAGCATATCTCTGACCGGCCCCAAATTCTCAATGGCCACACCGAACTGGCGCCTGCTTGCCGCATAATCTCTTGCCAGGCGGTAGGCTGCTTCCGCTATTCCCTGTGACTGAGCGGCAACGCCAATTCTGGCGCCGTTCATCAAGCTCATCACGTAAGTTACAAGCCCTCTCTGTCTTTCCCCTATTATTTCGCACGGAGTATTATCGAAGAAAATCTCGCAGGTTGGTGAGCCGTGAATGCCCAGCTTATCCTCCAGGCGGCGAATGCGAACCGTTGGTCCTCTTTCACACACAAAGAGACTCAAACCCAGGCCGCCGCTTCTTTCAGGCTCACTTCGGGCCAGAACTAAAAGAACGTCGCCACAACCGTTGGTTATGAACCGCTTGACACCGTGAAGAAGCCATTTGCCCTGCTCGTCCTGGAATGCCTGAACCTTTACCGATTGCAGGTCGGAGCCTGCGTCAGGCTCTGTCAAAACCATTGCACCGGTGAGTTTTCCCGCGCTGAAATCATGCAGGTACTTCTGTTTGATTTCTTGGGAGGCATACGCATTGATGGTCTCTGCAATTCCCTGCAAGCCGAATATATTCATTAACGAAGCATCAGCCCTTGATACAATCTCAATCGCCATCGAATAGACGGTGTTTGGGAAATTAAGCCCGCCGAAACGGTGAGGCAGGGTAAAACCCATAACTTCCGCCTGGGACAGTTTATCGAGAGATTGCTTTATACCTTTGGCATAGCTCACAGAACCGTCTTCGTTGAGCACGTTCCCCTGGCGGTCAACATCCTCGGCCCTCGGTGCAATAAACTCCGCGCTTAATTCGCCTATCGAATTGAGAACGGCCCGGTAATTTTGCTTTGCCTCCTCTGCGTTTTCCGGGGCGTAATCAAATTCTTTTGCAAACCTGAAGCCTTCTTCACATATCTCAGCGAGTCGGCCGAGGTCGATATGTTTGAAAAGAAATTGGATGTCGTCATTGTCGGTGTAAAAATTTGCCATGGTCAGACCCGAAATTATCTTTGTTCAACGGTTTCTTCCTTTATGCTTTTTTCTCTTATTGCCTTTATCATGTATGGCACGACTTCGTTGAGGTCTCCCACTATCTTATAGTGTGCAATCTGAAAAATGGGAGCATTTGCATCGTTATTTATTGCAACTATTCTCTGGCTATCGGACATACCCGCCTGGTGTTGTATGGCCCCACTGATGCCCACTGCTATGTACAGACTTGGCCTGACGGTTGTGCCTGTCTGTCCGACCTGATGTTCTTTATCGATAAAACCCAAATCCACGGCGGCCCGGCTCGCGGCGGGAGCGGCGCCCAGGCAATTCGCAAGGTCCCATATCAGTTTGAAATTTTGTACGCTTCCGACCCCCGCGCCTCCTGCAACTATCACCCTTGCTGCCTTGAGGTTCACCTTCTTTACCCGCCGGTGCTGTTCCAGTATTTCCATCGCCAGGTCATCCTGCGACAAATGCACCTTTTCTTCAATAACCTCGCCCTGCCGGGTAACGTCAGGTTCGGCCATAGGCATAACTCCTTCGCGCACCGTAGCCATCTGAGGCCAGCGCTCGTAGTTAATTATGGTTGCAATGATGTTGCCCCCGAAGGCCGGCCTTATCTGGAAAAGAAGATTTTTGTGAATCTCACCGTTGCCGGGGGGTTTGTGGTCTCCAATTTGCAAGTCCGTACAATCCGCTGTTATTCCCGCTTTTGTTGCGCTGGCCACGCGGGGCGCCAGGTCGCGCCCGGTTGTTGTAGCGCCATATAGGACAATCTGGGGTTTATGTTTATGTATTAAATCGTACATTACCTTTGTATAGCTGTTTGTCTGATAGTGTTCGAGCAAAGGATGGTCGGCGACGTAAACCCTGTCGGCTCCATAATGAATCAGCGACCCTGCAAGCTCTTTGACCTCATAACCCGCAAGTACTACCCCCAGTTTTACATCCAGTATATTCGCAAGGTGGCGTGCCTTGCTCATAAGCTCAATTGGTGTATCCTCAAGCTTTCCATCGTGTTGCTCGGCAAAAACCCAAACTTCTCCCTGTCTGTTTACATCTATCATACGCACCTCAATAAATAAAAAACGGATTTTATTGCCTGCGAAAATGTTCTGGTTTGCCGTTAAGCTATGGTTTTATCTTGAATCAACTCATGTACCATTTCCGCAATACCCTCGCTGCTTGCCACCACGTCTTTTGTTTCTCTTGCTGCCACTACCACACTTTGAATTCGGTGTACCTTTGTAGGTGAGCCGCTGCGTCCGCACCAGTTCAAATCCGCATCGAGAAAATCCAGATTCCACTGTTTAATCAACAAACCATTTTCCCTAAGTGCACTGATTTTATGTTCTGCAAGAGCCTTAAGTGAATCTTCATCCGCCTGTGGATTTTCGCTTTTTAACTGCTTCTCAACTTCAACCGGAGCGCGCGTTTTTTTATACTTCATTATTTTTTTAGCCGCTGCGACCCTCGGCTCGTTTGCATCCGAGGTAACCGTCAAAAGCACCGGCAAAGTTGTTTTCACAAGTTGCCATCCATTCCCGATGTTCCGTCGCACGGTAATGCTTTTGCCGTCCAGAAGCGTCAGCTCCTCAACATAGGTAACCTGTCCGATACCAAGCTTGTCAGCTAACTGAGGGCCGACCTGTGAAGTATCACCGTCGATTGCCTGTCTGCCGCACAGGATGATGTCAAAGCCTGCTTTCTTCGCAGCGCAACTGAGAATGTAACTCGTCGCCAGTGTATCACTTGCTGCGCATCTTCGGTCCGTCACCAGAATCGCATCATCAGCACCGCGAAACATTGCCTGTCGAAGTATTCCTGCCGCCGCAGGCAAACCCATCGTTATCGCAGTTACTGTTCCGCCGAAATTCTCTTTTATCTGTAGCGCCAACTCCAGTGCATTCAGGTCTTCGGGATTGAAAATCGCCGGCAGTGCCGCCCGGTTGACCGTACCGTCATCATTCATCGCCTCGCCGGTAATTTTTTTCGTATCCGGAACTTGCTTGATAAAAACAAGACACCTGTATTGCATCTTAGACTCCTGACCTACAAAACTTATTTGCCCTCACAGTCGGCTCATTTGTAGTTTATCAGACCGGAATCGCAAGTCAACCACAATCTTGATAACCACAAATTGCGATAAAAATCGTGTTAAAATGCTAAACTCAGATGCCTCGAACGCCGATTTTCCTGTTTCGCCACCGGTTTTACTAAATGTAAAATAAACAGAATTATTTTTTTTGAC
>CAZGGE010000017.1:0-8075 GCA_964524285.1 uncultured Pirellulales bacterium | reverse complement strand
TTTTTGACAACGGTCCTATATGATTTGATAATCTGCAACAGCAGAATTAATATCCGATTGCTATGGCAGAGGAAAAACAGGAAAAATCCGACGAGCAGCAGCCTACCGCCGAAACCAGTTATGATACGGTGTTCGGCAAGATGGCACTCAACCAGGGACTGTGTACCGACCAGGAGCTTCGACACAGTCTAAACCAGCTCAATCAGCGCCGACGGGAAAATCCAATGACCCTCAAGGAGCTGATGATTGAACTTGGATACGTAACCGAAACCCAGGCCGACAGACTCAAAGACAATATCAAGATGAGCAAGGCCGCTGCTCACCAAATCCCGGGATACAAAATTTTCGGAAAGCTGGGCAGCGGTGCTATGGCCGTCGTTTACAAGGCAAGACAACTCAGCCTGAATCGAATTGTTGCGATAAAAATCCTTCCTAAAAGACTCGAAGAAAACCCCGAATACGTCCAGCGTTTCTACAAAGAAGGTCAGGCCGCCGCAAAACTCAACCATAACAACATTGTTCAGGCGTTCGACGTGGGCGAAGCGGGCGGTTACCACTACTTTGTTATGGAATACGTGGAAGGCAAAACTTTGCATGACGACCTTGCCAGCGGAAAGGTATTTTCGGAGCAGGAGGCGATAGACATAGTTATACAGGTGGCGAACGCTCTGGCACATGCCCATGCACGAGGACTTATACACCGCGACATCAAGCCCAAGAACATAATGATTGACAAAGCCGGTACCGTCAAAGTCGCCGACATGGGACTTGCGAGAGCTACTGAGGACGTCAAGGCCGCAAAAACCGAGGCGGGCAAGGCGTACGGAACACCTTATTACATAGCGCCGGAACAAATCCGCGGCGAAATGGACATTGACGGACGGGTGGATATCTATGCGCTGGGTGCTACATTCTTTCATCTGGTTACCGGAAGAGTGCCTTTCGAGGCGGATGAGCCTGCCGAGGTTATGAAAAAGCATCTGAGAGAACCCCTTACACCGCCCGATCACATTAATACATCATTGTCGGCGGGAGTATCTGAAGTAATAGAGATAATGATGACCAAGCGCAGGCAGAACCGCTACAAAGATGTGAAGGAACTGCTGGTAGACCTCAATTCCATAAAAGCCGGCCAGCCGCCGTTAAGAGCAAGAAAAAGGTTCGATGTTACAGACCTGAGAAAGCTTGAGCAGGGCGAAGAGGTGGAAATCGAATCCGATGAGACCGAAACTTATGAGGAAAACATACTCACTCGATATAAAGTAGCAGTATTGATTCTCGCTGCCGTCGCCGCCGTTTCTCTGCTTGGCGTCATATTGCTTGTCGTTCATATTGCTCGCTCGGGTCCATGAGAACTTTGACAAGCAAGAAAACCCGAAGTAACGCACACGCTTAGAGTTGACAGACTATGCCAAGAGGAGGCGCACATTTTTCTTCCGAAGAGCTTGCCCAGGTACTCAGCCACTATGACATCGGTGTAATCCATAGCGCCAAACCGCTCACAGCCGGCAACCGGCGAGCGCCAAAGATGGTCATACTTGCCGACCGCGGCAAATTTCTCGTAAAAAGACGCCCAAAAGGAAAAGATGATCTGTATCGTGTTGCATTTGCACATGCGGTTCAAACTCATCTTGCCGAGGCTTCTTTTCCGGTTACCGGTATTATCTCAACCAGGGATGAGGATACCACAGTATTGCAGCTTAATAACCATATCTACGAACTTTTCAGTTTTGTTGACGGTGGTCGTTATGACGGCTCCGCTGAGTGCACTATCGATGCAGGCAGACAACTTGCACATTTTCATAAATATCTTCGAAATTTCGCTACGCAATGGAAGCCGCTTACGGCAAGTTTCCATGATGCCACCAGTGTTCGCAGATACTTGAAAACCATTGCCGCAGACAAAAATAAACGTGCAGCGAAACAGCAAAAGCTCCTGCGAACAACCGAGGCACTCATGACGATTTATAACCGTGCTGCCGTTAACGTCAATCAACTCGGCTTCGACTCATGGAAAACGCAGGTGGTTCATGGAGACTGGCATCCGGGGAACATGCTCTTTTCACACTCGACCAGGCGAATTGTTGCCGTTCTCGATTTCGATTCCGTCAAGATTGCACCTGCGCCCACCGACCTTGCAAACGGAATGCTGCAGTTTTCGATAGTGGGCAACCGTCCCAATCCCGCAGACTGGCCCGATTATTTTGACCAGGCAAAGCTGACTCAATTCATCAGTGGTTACCGCGAAGTGAAGAAGCTGAAATCGAACGTACTTGATGGACTGCCTGACCTTATGATTGAAACGATGATTGCAGAAGCGATACTTCCAATTGCCGCGACGGGGTTTTTCGGTAACCTCAGCGGCCATGACTTTTTGAAGATGATTCAGCGAAAAGCCCAATGGCTGAACAAAAACCGAAAGAAGTTAAGCCAGGCAATAAACGATTGAAACAAACCGTCTTGAGAAGATGACTCCCCGTCAAACTTTTTATTCGCTTTCTCTGGCTTTGGCCTCCGCCGCTACTATTTGTTGCTGAACGTTTCCGGGAACTACTTCGTAATGGCTGAAGCTCATTGAAAATGTTCCGCGGCCTCCTGTAACGCTCTTGAGCTGGCTGTTGTATTGTGTAACCTCCGCCAGAGGCACCTGGGCCTTTATTACAATCATATTACCGGCAAGCATTTCCTGTCCTGTTACCCGGCCGCGCCGTGAAGATAAATCTCCGGTGATGTCTCCCATGTTATCTGCGGGCACAGTTACCTCGATATTTACAATCGGCTCAAGCAATGCGGGCTTGGCCTTGCTGATTGCGTCCTTAAATGCTCCCTTGCCCGCCGCACGGAACGCTACTTCCTTTGAGTCCACCGGATGGTGCTTGCCGTCATACACAGAGACCTTGATATCCTGTAAAGGAAACCCGGCGATTACTCCCTCGTTCATGACGTCGTTTACGCCTTTTAGAACCGCCGGTTCGAACTGATTCGGTATCGACCCGCCAAAGATATCCCAACTGTACTCCAGGGGTGGTTCGCTGCCGCGTTCAATCGGCCCCACACGCAAATAAACTTCACCAAACTGGCCGGCCCCGCCTGTTTGCTTTTTATGCCGGTAGTGTCCCTCCGCTGCCGACTGTATTGTTTCTCGATACGGAATCTTCGGTTGTTTGGTGTTTACCGACAGCTTGAAACGCTTTTCCATCTTCTCCAGCATAACCCGAAGATGCAAATCACCAAGACCGTTAACCAGCAACTCTTTAGTTTGCTGGTCGCGTGAGATTTGAAGGCAGGGGTCCTCGTCTTCCAGTTTCTCCAGAGCTAAGCTGATTTTTTGTTCATCTCCCCGTGTGGCCGGCTCCAGTGCGAGCGAAAACATCGGTTGAGGCAGGGGGGGAACCTTTAGCTTACCCCCGAACTTACCCTCGTGGACCAAATCGCCGATTCGCAATTCCTCGGTTTTCGCAAGTGTTATTATGTTTCCTGCTATTCCGCTTTCCACCTCGTCGTTTTCCGCGCCCTGAGTTTTCAGAATATGCCCGGGCCTGCTGCCTTTTTTCTCGTCGTTGCGAATCAGATTACTGTCCGACCGAAATGTCCCACTCAATATCCTGATGCTCGCTTGTTTCATATTTGACCGTGGGTCAAAACCCACGCGAAATACGTAACCTGCCGTCTCACCGTTCGCATCCGCTTTAATCTTCTGCACTTGTTCGCCGTCGACCAATTCCCGATGTGGTGCCTGCAGCGGCGAAGGCGTGTAATACGCCAGGATATCAAGCAGTTCTTTTATACCTACTTCTTCGCGAGCGTTAGTGAAAACCACCGGTATGAGCGTCCCGGATTTCAGGGCCTCTACAAAAACTGATGCTATCTCGTCCTTCTTAATTTGTTCACCGCCTAGGTATCTTTCCATCAAGGCATCGTCGGCCTCAATTACGCTTTCCAGCAGGTCTGTGTGCGCGTCTCCGACATTGCCGAGCGGCGAATCGCCGCTTTGATTTTTAATACAGTCTACCACCGAGGAATTATCCGGGGCCGGCATGTTTGCACAACGACATTGAGGCCCGAACGTATCACGTATATTGTTCAACAATATACCAAGGTCAATGTTTTCAGCATCTATCTTGTTTATCACAATTACTCGAGCCATGTTACTTTCCGTAGCAAGCTCGAAGAACTTTCGTGTGTTAATTTCTATTCCCGCCGACGCACTCACAACCAGAACTGCCGTCTCTGCCGCGGGGAGGGAACTTATCGCCGGTCCTACAAAGTCCGGATAGCCCGGCGTGTCGATTACATTGATCAGCTTGCCGCCGTGTGCCAGATGGACAATCGCAGACTGGATGGAATGCTGGTGCTCTTTTTCCTCTTCGTAAAAATCGCACACCGACGTACCCTCGTCTACACTTCCGAGCCGGTTGGTAACACCACCTTTGTGGAGTATTGCCTCCGCCAGCGACGTCTTGCCGCTGCTTCCGTGCCCGACAAGCACAACATTGCGAATATCATTCGTTGTAGCCACCTTAGAAACCTCCAAATGACGCTTCTCCGGATTTCGCTTTTTCTACGAGCACCGCGCCTCAATACCCTGGCCGGGACCCGTATCCTCAATCCACCCTCACACCACGCTCAAAGTATAAACAAACCAGCGCTTTTGTAAAGGCCGTCAAATAATCCATTATTAATCGTGGCTGTTCGAACAAGCAGGAAACCGCTTGCATTCGACTATATTTAACGGTACAATTGGCGTTGTAAATCGGTCAAAAAACCCAAACGTGAAGGCACATACGGATACCACATTGAGTCTATGAATCGCGTAAACGAAAAAAAATGGATATTATTACCATTGCTGGTACTGGCGTGTATCGGACTGTTATATTTGTCTGCCGAGTTTTGCGAATCGACCGCCGATGCACAGATATCAAACAGGCCTGCGGAGACGGACACGATAAAAATAATTCCAATCCAGCTCGACCGGGATACGTTTGGTCTTGCCATGGTTGATATCAACAATCAAACCCTGTGGATTTACGAGGTGCTCAATCGCGGTCCTCAGAGAAACAGATTGAGGCTTCTCGCCGCCAGAAGCTGGAAATATGACAGGCTGCTCGAACAGTATAACACAGATGAACCAACGCCCGAACAGGTCAGAAATATAATTTCCACGCTAACAAAGAATTCCGAAAGCTGGCAGAACAAGCTTTCCCGGGAACAACAGCCTGACAAAAACTCTGAACCAAACCTTAAAATGCCCGATATAGAAAAGTAGAAGCCTTTTTGACCAATTATAAGAAAATTATGTATGCATATTAGCGACAGGAGAAAATATTATGGCTGGCATGTTTTATTCGCTGGAAGAGGCCGCGGAAAAACTGGGTAAAACCGCCGAACAGGTAAAGCAACTGGCAAAAGACGGCAAAATCCGTGAATTTCGCGACGGCCCCAATCTGCTGTTCAAGGTTGACGAAGTCGACGCCCTTGTTGAAGATACCGGTGAATCGAAAGCCGAAGAATCATCCGTTGAACTCAACCTCGAACAAGAGCAGCCGGAATCCGAGAAGCAACCGGAAACCCCCGACCAACCTGAAGAACCTCAGCAACAACAGCCACAGGCTGAAAGAACTGCTGAAGTGACTGAAAAACCTGCCGAGGAGCAGCCCGAAGAGTCCGGCATCCAACTCGCCGAGCCGGCCGAAGCGAGCGAAGAGGAATCAGACCTCGAGAAAAAGCTAAAAGAACTCGATGAATCTTCTGCAGATGAGTCTCAGCAGCAACAGCAGGGTGAATCCGAAGAAAAGGACGAACCCTCAAAAGAGCAGTCAAAGGAGCCTGAAATATCACTTGCTGAGACGTCGGGCGAGGAAACAGCTTTTGCTGAGGACCTCGAATCTTCCAAAGTGTCACCTCCTGAGGGTGAGACAAGCATTCTCGGGGAAACTGAGACTGAGCCTGCAATGGAACAAAAACAGCCCCAGGAAAAGCAAAAAGACGAATCCGCTGAGGCCTCTCTTGAAGAAATTGAGGAGGACGTTAACCTCGACACATTCGGAAGCGGTTCCGGACTGCTCGACCTCTCTCTGCAGGCGGACGACACCTCACTTGGTGGCGTACTCGATGAAATTTACAGCCCCGAAGGACAGGAGGAAAACGCCCCCGAAAAAGGAGCCGAGGTCGGAGCTGCAATCGAAGCCGAGCAAATGCTGCCCGAAGGCGGTGAAGAGCAGGTCGGCCCGGCAGCCGCCGCTCCTGCATACGTCGAGCCTCCTCCGGACGCCTTCACGAACGCCCTCGGTTTTACATTGTTTATTCCGCTGGTTGCGCTTATTTACACCGCCATAGTCGTCATAGGCGGCTGGAACGGCCTTTTGCCCCTGGCTGCGATACATCAGTATATCTGGTATATTGTTATAGCGGCCGTTATTCTCGCCGGTGTGATACCCCTTACAGGGTTTATGATGACACGAAGTCGAGAGCAGGCAGGCAAAAAAAAGCCCAAGACGAAAAAGGCCAAACCACCAAAAATTAAAAAGAAAAAGTAACCCCGCATCGGCAGATTGCACAGGACAATTCACACCTCCGGTTAGCTTTGATGAACTATCCCTTTTTGCGTTGATTTGCTTTCGGGGGGCTGTATAATTACCCGTTGCATGAAAGTAGTATCCAAACAAGCAAAAAAACGCAATTAAGGAGAATTGCCCGATGTCGCTGAACCTCAAAATCCGCCTCAGTCTGATGATGTTCATACAATTCTACATCTGGGGCGCGTGGTTTGTTACTATGGGTACCTATCTGGGCAAGGGCCTCGAATTCGACGGAACCGCAATAGGTGCAGCATACAGCACGACCGCATGGGCCGCTATCATTTCACCGTTCCTGGTAGGAATGATAGCCGACAGATTCTTTTCCGCTGAAAAGGTTCTCGCTGTGTGCCACCTTCTTGGTGGGGTACTGATGTTCTTTGTTTCCGGAATTCAATCACAGGTGCTCTTTTTCTGGGTGTTGCTTGCTTATGCTGTTTGCTATATGCCCACATTGGCACTTGTAAATGCCGTGGCCTTTAACCAGATGACCAATCCTGAAAAGGAATTCCCACCAATTCGCGTCCTGGGAACGCTCGGCTGGATTGTTGCCGGTTCGGTAATTACGCTAATGGGAAACCTTTCCGGGCTTTTCCCAACCGACATCGGTAATATTGAAGCAACCGCCATACCGCTTAAAATGGCTGCCATTGCTTCCGTAACTATGGGAATTTACGCACTGTCCCTGCCTAAAACACCACCGAAATCCGCAGGCAGGAAGGTTACGATCTCCGACGTCCTCGGTCTCGACGCACTTAAAATGCTGAAAAATCCTTCTTTTGCAGTATTCCTTGTAAGTTCGTTGCTGATAACCATACCGCTCGCCTTTTACTATGCTTTCGGCAATCTCTTTTTGAATGAGCAGAATATGACGGGTGTCGCAATCAAAATGACTCTCGGTCAATGGTCGGAAATCTTTTTCATGTTGCTGATACCCTTCTTTTTTGCTCGTTTTGGTATTAAAAATGTGCTTTTGATGGGGATGCTTGCCTGGGTTGGAAGATATGTGCTGTTTGCTTTCGGCAACAACGAATCTCTTGTCTTCATGTATTACATCGGCATACTTCTACACGGTTTGTGCTACGATTTCTTCTTTGTCAGCGGCCAGATTTATGTCGACAAGGAAGCTCCTCAAAACATACGCGCCAGCGCCCAGGGGCTCATCGCCCTGGTAACATACGGTGCGGGTATGGTTATCGGGAACATCTTTGCCGGCTGGATTACTCAGGAATACGCCATTGTCGATGAGGCAGGAACGGTTATCAACCATGACTGGCAGGCGATTTGGATTGTACCTGCAATAATGGCCGCTGCCGTTGCTGTTGCCTTCGCTATATTATTCAAACCAAAACAGAATATACAAAACCCCGAGATACAGTAACTGAAAGATAACAACAAATAACTGCCGTTTGATTTTTGCGTTACCAGGCGGAGATAAAAAATGGGCAGCGCCAAGAAAGCTGATGTGGGCAAGCTGGACAATCCAGTCTGGGCAAAGGT
>CAZGGE010000016.1:7453-29836 GCA_964524285.1 uncultured Pirellulales bacterium | reverse complement strand
AAATACTTATGCATTATTTGCGTCATAAACAACCAACTTTTTTGGATAAGAACCAGATTTGATTTTGTTTGCCATTTATGCTTTTTCATATCTGTTTTTGGCTTTTGCTTCGCCGTTCATGTTAAGCCCGTGGTGAAACTTGAAATCCTGCTCAAAAAGTATATTGTAACCTGGTGAAGGATGTGCAAATAATTCCCATAAATGAACGGTTGAACCAATGATTGTCGGCGTAATGACCACAAATTTAAACCTTCGTGGCATCTCGTCGCTAAAGCAGAAAAGAAGTATCGTTAAAAGTCTTATAGGCCGCCTTCAAAGCCGCTTTAACATATCGATATCCGAAGTCGAGCACCAGGAGAGCAGGCAAATCGCCGTTATCGCAATTTCTCTGGTCTCCAACGACACGCGCTTTGTGAATCGTCAGTTCGACAAAATCCTCAGCTTCATGCGGGCCGACGGCCGATTCTATCTGGGTCCCGTTGAGCGTGAAACTTTTTAACTACAATGTGGCTGAAGACTCATCACGCTTATCAGAAAACTTTGTTCATGATGAACCGTCCGCCGAGTACAACGTCCACTGCAATCGCCGCGTACAGCAGCGCCCAGCGGAATATTGTGGCCCTGAGCCTGGCCCGTGCGATGAAAAAAATAACTGCAATCGCCAGGGCGCCAAGAAGATATATCCGTGCGGTCTGCAAAAGTAGATTGCCCTGTCTGTTTGCGAGGCCTGCGAAAGCCTGAAAAAATTCGACCGAGCAAAGAAGTGTGGCAATGCAGAGTCCGCCCATCAACATCAGTGCCGCTATCAACCACTTGCGGTCGTCATATCCGGCGTACATAATCGCCTGTATACCTATTGCCACAATTACCGAGGAGCCGGCAATAGGAATACTGAGCCAAGCAATCGGGCTTACGTCGAGGACCGGCCCGATGGAGGCAAGAACGATACCGGCGGCAATTACGGCAATGATAAACCATCGTCGCGCTTTTATCATCAACATCAACCCCATCAGCAAGGGGGCCAACGTTACGCGGTAAATCCCGATATCAATGGCTCCCTCTCCCGCGTTGACGAGTGGAGCAACAATTCCCATTAAATCCCTCAGTCTCAATTCGATACGAATGGGAACAGGAAACAGCTTATAAAATTCGCATAACTGAAAGAACCCGGCAATGAGAGCGAACCCTGCAAATGTCAGGGGGATAGCGGCCCATCGATATCCCTTTCTTGTGATGAAAACGGCGGGGCAGAACAGCCAGGGCACCGCGGCAGCCGAGAGGACGGCAGCGGGATGATATTTGCTGAGGCTTAACATGAAAGGTCCGAAGCCATAAAGAGCACCTGCGAAAAGGGAAGCCCAGAATGAAAGCACCCATCGCCTGCTCAGTAAAAAACAACCCACCGCACCCAGCGAGGTGCTTATTACGAAAAGAGCTTGAGGTTTTATGGAGTCAGAACCGTGAAGACAGGGCCGGCATAAATAGGCGGCGAATAAAAGATAAATTACAGCCCCAATCACAATTTTAGCAGGCTTGTTTTCCATTTTATACGGTGTATAGAAGATGATTATGTATAAATTTCTAAAGGTGCCAGGGACTTCGCATCGAGCGTGAGAGCATTCTGTCAGCCCGAGGTTCGTGGACAAATTTCTCTTCATCCGGGTTCCACCGGAGCTTTCGTCCTAACAGCATTGATATGTTCCCTATGTGGGCGATTGTGCAGCAACGGTGGCCTGTCTCGGCGTGAAAGTATGGTTTTTTGCGAGACCTTACACAATCGAGGAAGTTGCGTTGTTCACCTGCCGGGCATGTGTAAAGTTGTATGTCGTTTGGGCCGAACTCGGAATCAAGAATTTTTTTTGAGCTTGCCTTTAACGGGCCGCACCACGATTCGTTTGCCACCCAACCTTCGGTGCCTTCGAAACGAATTGCTACTCCGCCGGAATCGACAATCATTCCAACTCCGTTTTCGTATTTGTATTCAATGTGAAACTGCGTTGCTGTGTCATATAAACCGTCCGGCGGAAATATACCTTTTCCTTCAACTTCGACAGGGCCGGTATGCTCGGTATCGTTTGCCCATTGAGCAGTGTCGAACAGATGTGCACCCCAGTCGGTGAGTTTGCCACCGGAATAGTCGAAAATCCAGCGGAAGTCCCTGTGGCATCTACCGGGTGCGTATGGTTTATATGGTGCCGGTCCGAGCCACATGTCGTAATCAAAACCTTGTGGAACGGGTTGCGGTTTAGTATCCCTTCTTTGTCTTGTGTCGTGGTGGGGGCCGTCTGGAAGTGTTACCCTGATTGTGTGAAGTTTGCCGATTCTGTTGTTACGTACAAGTTCGGCCATTCGGTGATATACATAAACCGACCTGTCTTCTGTTGACATCTGGAAGACTCGGCTGTGTCGTTGGATGGTATCGCACAGAATGCGGCCTTCGGCGACGGTGAGGGTGGGTTTTTCACATTCAACGTCTTTGCCGGCTCTGGCAGCGGCTACGGCAATCGGTACGTGCCAGTGGTCCGGAGTAGAAATCATTACCGCGTCTATGTCGTTTCTATCGATGACTCGGCGGAAATCTTTATATGCTGAGCAACTGTTGTTGGCGTAATAATCGTTTACCTTATTATAGGCCCGTTCGAGATGCTGGTCGTCCACGTCGCAAACGGCGACTACTTGTGCGTCGGGTTGGGCAAGGAAGTTTGGTAAGTTGACCCTTATGCCGTGCCTGCCCACGCCGATGAAGGCGACGGTTATTCTTTCGCCGGCGGCGGTTCTTTCGTTTTTTCCAAGTGCGGAGTCGGGCACAAAATGAAAAAGGCCGATACCGGCAGCGAATTTGGCTGCTCTTTGCAAGAGCCGGCGCCTTGATAATGGCTTTGTATGGATTGCGGAGTTCACTTGAGTATGACCTTTCCGGTGCCGGCTTTAATTTTTCCAATTCTGAAAACTTTTTCGCCGTATCCGGTCAGTTTTCTGGTAATTGAGTTTGCGAAGTCCCCGGCAACTATTAACACATAGCCAATTCCCATGTTAAAGACCCTGAACATTTCATTATCCTCAACTGGTCCCGCGTTTTGAAGGAAGTGGAATATGTGTGGTTTTTCCCAGGTTGTTTTTTCAATAACCGCATCACAATTTTGCGGCATTACCCTTTGGATATTTCCAGCCAATCCCCCGCCGGTGATATGCGCCATTCCGTGTACCACGCGTTTGACTTTATATCGAGAAAGCAGCTTTACAACGGAACGGGTGTATATTCGTGTCGGTTCCAGCAGGGCCTGTCCCAGTTCCCGGCCTGCCAGTGCCTTTGGTCGTTGGTTTATTTTCATATTGTTTTTTTTGAAGCATATATATCTTGCCAATGTATACCCGTTACTATGCAATCCGCTGGAGGCCAGTCCCAGTATTACGTCTCCTTTTCGAATGTTTTTTCCTGAGATGATTTTTTTTCGCTGTACAATACCGACTGCGAAACCCGCCATATCGAAGTCATCTTTTCGATATGTATCCGGCATTTCGGCAGTTTCTCCGCCGATGAGCGCACATTGGGCGTTTCTGCACCCTTGAGCAACACCCTTTACCATTTGCTCGATGATATCCGGTTCGAGTTTATGAACGGCGAGGTAATCGAGGAAGAACAGGGGTTCTGCTCCCATAACCAGCATATCGTTGACACTCATGGCAACGAGGTCGATTCCAACGGTGTCGTATTTTTTGGCCATAGCGGCCAGATTCACCTTGCTGCCCACGCCGTCCGTACATGCTACCAGCACCGGTTGTTTGTAGTTTTTCTTAAAGAGTTTTTCGTCGTAATCGAGGCGAAACAAACCCGCAAAAGCATTTTTCATTTCGATGACCCTGGGGCCGAAAGTAGCAGAGATGTGCGAGTGGATTTTTTGCACCATTCGCTGGTTGGCGTCGATATTCACCCCTGTGGTTTTGTAGTCGACATGATTTTTCATGAACTCACGAAGACACTTTTTTCCCGCTGCTAATCTATGCGGCGGCTTATGCCAATTATCATTTCCGGCGGTCATTTTCGGTCTTCAAACATGCGCAGTTGATGGCGTTCTATGGCGAATTTTCCGAGCCTTATATCGACAGCAATCGGATAGTCTCCCGACCAGCATGCGGTGCAGTAATTTTCAGCCGGACGACTCGCACAGTCGAGAACGCCTTCAAGGGAGAGGTATCCGACGCTGTCGACTTCAAGGAATTGTCTTATCTGTTCGAGATTTCTGTTATTTGCCAGCAATTCGGCTTTTGTCGGAAAGTCAACACCGTAAAAACAGGGATGTCTTATTGGGGGACAGCTTACCCGCATATGTATTTGCTTTGCACCTGCTCGGCGGAGATTTCTAATTTTGCCTCGGGTGGTGGTACCGCGAACAATGGAGTCATCGACAACTACGACTCGTCTGTCTTTTACGACTTCCTTAATGACGGCCAGCTTTATTTTAACCTCAGTTTCTCTTGAAATCTGTCCCGGGGTGATGAAAGTTCTTCCGACATAGTGGCTTCTGATGAGGCCCATATCGAAGCCGATACCACTTTGCTCGGCATATCCAACGGCAGCGGAGGTGCCGGAGTCCGGCACGGGGATAACGATGTCCGCATCGGCCGGGTGTTCCTTTGCCAGTTTTCTGCCCAGCTTTTTTCTAAATTCATGAACATTTTCACCAAAAATGGAGCTGTTCTGCTTTGCGAAATAGATGTGCTCGAAGATACAATGGGCGGGTTTGACCGAGTCGGGATCAACAAAGAATCTGCTGCTGAGTCCGTTTTTGTCGAGAGTTACAATTTCACCCGGTTTTACCTCTCTGATGAAATTGGCGTTTATTGCGTCGAAAGCGCACGTTTCGCTTGCCACGACATAGCAGCCGTTTTCGCACCGGCCAATGGAAAGCGGTCTGATGCCGAAGGGGTCTCGAGCTGCTTCAATACGGTCGGGGAACAGGAACAGCAGGCAGTATGCACCCTGGAGATGGTTGAGTATGTGGGCGAGCTGGTCCGCATTTGCTACGTGTGTTGGCTTTGCGAGGAGGTGGACTATGAGTTCCGTGTCGGAAGTAGATTTGAAAATGCTACCGTATGCTTCGTATTCGTCTCGGAGTAAAGGAGCATTTATCAGGTTTCCGTTATGGGCGACGGCGACCTGGCCCTGTGAATACTCACATAAAAGTGGCTGGCAGTTAATAGGCTTGGAGGAGCCGGCGGTAGAGTAACGCACATGTCCTATGGCGATAGTATTTGCAAGTTTGAGAAGTTTTTCCGAACCACTTCTGAAAACGCGTCTCACCGTGCCCATACCGGTGCTGCAGCGAATGAACCTGCCGTCGCTTGAAGCAATACCTGCCGACTCCTGGCCTCTGTGTTGCAGGCTGAATAATCCGAAATATGTTTTCTCAACCGCCCTTGGGTCTCCGACAATACCGAAAAGCCCGCAGCTTTCTTTTTTCTCGTGAATCATTTAATGCAAGCCCTCGCATCAAAATTTACAACCGTTGAGGCGGCACCAATCACGTTCGCGCCCTTTTTGAATTTTAGCGGACAATTCGTTCCAAGTCAACCAAGTGTTATCTAAGATTGCGGATACATGAACTTTGGTATTCTCCGTGGTTTTCCCTGTTTGTCGACGCATGCCAGTGTTGTTGATCCCTGGGCGAGAATTGTGCCGTCCTTACATCGTGTAAGCGTGTAACTATGTTCTATCCTGCCTGCCGTTACCTTTGAACAGCTTGTCTGTAATTCGAGTTTTTGGTCGTATTGAGCGGGCCTGCGGTAATTGATTTCAAGTTTAGCAACCACAAAATATATGCCGGCCCGTTCCAGGTTCTTGTAAGCTACGTTATTTGCCCGCAACAGTTCGGTTCGTCCCATTTCGAACCAAACCGGATACACACTGTGATGAACCATACCCGCCTGGTCGGTTTCACAGTAGCGAGGTACAATTTTAATATTGTGTTTTTGTATAGCGATTCTATCTGGGAAATTCATTTGTTTTTTGTACGTTGGTTGAAATATTTTTTGGTCCGAAGTATATATGCAGATTTTGATTACGGTTTTTGAACAACGACTGTTTGATTTATATCCGGTGCGGTCGCGGGGAAATAAATTTCCTGACCGTCGGCGCATGTCAACTTCAGGTAATATTCAAAGTCCCGGCCGTCAATTTGTTTTTTTTGTAAAGTTGCCGAGTAGACGCCGCGTTTAACGTTAGAAACCGCTTCTTTTTTATAAAAACCTTTGCCCATACGCCTCCAGTATAATTGAACGTGTCGATGAGGTTTTGAGGTTAATATAATTACTTTGAGTTTCAGGTCCTCTTCGGCCTCGAGATTAGCCCTTACGGTGGGCACGATCAGTCCGGGCCTGCCCCGATATTCTTTCCACGGAGCAGCATTTAGGCTTTTGCCGATGATTTGACGTAATTTCCGGTCGTGTTTGTTGAGGAGGTGTAGTTTTCGCATCGAATGTTGTTCGATGTTCGCTACCGTTCCCATTGCTCCGGGAGAGCTGACCGTCTGGAGCAGGAATGTTTGCATACGGCCCCATTGTTCGAGTAGTTGCTTTCTTAGTGGTATGGCTTTTTGCTCTGCGATGGTTTTGCGTGCGGCGGCGGATTTTTGCTTATTTATCTTCTCCATTACCAAGTCCAGCGTCCCGATTGTACATCCTACCCTTGCCATTTCTTTCATGAACCTGAAATTGTCGAGCCAGTATGAGAATCTTTCGCGGTTACCTCGGCCTTTCACGTGTTCTTCAATCTCTTGAAGTTTTTCAACGAACCAGTATTGCTTTTTGACTTGAGACCAGGGTTTTTTGTTTTTTAGTATGCCGCCCGGCCCCTGTATCCAGTTTGAAGGTCGGGGCAGTTTTCCGTCAATTCTGGTAAAGACGGCTGCAATTTTTTTGCCTGGCTCTGTTCCGAATTGGTGAACCGCCCAGTCCTGGTAGAAATCGTCTGCCGGCAGATATCGCTTATTGGCGATTGAGTTTTGGTTTTTTGCCCACCGGCCGATATGCCAGGCTGCTTTGGCGAGAGCCGAGACGTTGGGGCCGAGGATTCTCGTTCGCCAGTGTATTCCCATCAGCCCGGTACACCCATACCTGTAGGCGTCGTAAGCATCTTTTCGCATTCGTCCCACCCATAACTGTGGCGAGGTTTGTGCGGGGTCGTCTTCGAGCCAGGGTATTGCCCATTTGGGCCTTTTTTTTATGTGTGCAAAATACTCATCCACGGGTTCTCTGCCGACGCTTTGGTTTATACAGCTAAACGGCATTTCTTTTGGTAAAACCTCATCGAATTGTGCGGGATTTTCAGGTGGCCCCAGCACCCAGCCACAGGTGGCTAATGTGAATGGTGCATTTATTTTTTTTGCGGCAGCGATGGCGGTGAGAATATTCTGCCTGGTATTCTTTACCTGTTTGTCGCTGACCTTGTGGAGCCAAGTCTCCGGCGTCCAGAACCAGTAATAATCGAGAGGGTGCAGCTTCTTTATTCGTGTGAAAATACCCTCGTAGGCTTTTTGGACGCCTTGTTTTGTTGCGGTGTCGAAACCCTTTTTTTTCATACGTTTTTGTACCAGACGGGGGATGCACAGGGGTGTTTCCGTTCCCATACAGAATTTGACACCGAGCCTTTGTCCGTAGCCGAAAGCGTCTTTGAACAGATTGCCCACGCGGTTGAACAGTTTGTTATTGTCCTTTGTGGTATCCGAGCGTGGCATCATGTCGAACATCAGTTCCGAGCCGTACGCATCTCGCTCGAAAATTTTCGCCGCCCCGAAGTTAAATTCGCCTGTATGTTTAGCAGCGTAGCCTATGTTGCCGCGCAGTGTATTATGATAACTTGCGTTTGAACTGAATTTAACGGTTCCTTCTTCTGTGACATCTTCGGGTATCCCAATCCATACGGTAGGCTCTGGGCCGACGTTTGTCTCCGGATAAGTGTGGAAGCCGATGAAGTTCATTCTCAGCTTCGGCATTTGTCCAATAATCGCCTTGTAGTCGTCTTTGTTCCACCAGTCGGGTCCTTCGGGGAAGTCGTGGAATGGAAGTATGCCTCTCAAGCGAAATAGCGGCCTGGCCGAATCATTAATTTCGGGTAACTTTAATGGGAGCTGCACATCGGGAATTGTGTCGCCGTGCAGGTAAAATCTGACACCGAGGTGTTCTGCAAAACGATAGCTGCCGTATAACGTTCCGACGCCGTCCCCACCGCAAATGACAAGTGTTCTCCGGCCGTTGTAACTTATGCTTCTGATTTGGTATTCCTGGGGTTGGAGTGAATTCAATGTCTTTTTCAGTTTCTCGCGGGAATTGACAGTTAGGCTCAGAAGCTTGCGGTCTTTAGAACAAATCAGAATGCTGTCCACGTCCGGCATTGTTTGTTTGGATTTGATATGTACCACTGTTCCTGTTCGAAGATACAGATAGCGTCTTACTTCCTTTGCAGCGAGTCGTTCACAATATCCCGCCTTTTGTGAACGTACTATAACGAAATCGGGCGGTGCGGCAGACATCGCTGAAGCCGGCATATAAAGCGATAAAAGCAGTCCAAAGAAAGCGGCCGCCAGAACCTTCATGGTTGTACATCTCCTATCTTATCCATCGTTTCTCGATTTCTTCGAGTGTTTTACCTTTTGTTTCTGGTACGAAAATCAATACGAAAATCACCAGTACGACGCACATTGCGCCGTACAACCAGAATGGAAAGCCGTGGTGAAATTTTTCAACGAGCCATTTATTTTCATTCATCATTGGGAAGGTCTGTGAGACGAGAGTGTTTGCCGACCATAAACAGAAGACTGCGACAGCCATTGCCCGCCCCCGAATTCGTGTGGGGAAAATTTCGGACAATATTACCCATGTTACCGGCCCGACCGAAAGCGCAAAGCACGCGATATATCCCAGAATGAGTGCCAGCATCCAGACGGCCGTATGCTGATAATACGCCGCGAGTCCCATTATAAAAAGACAAATACCCATTCCGCTTGCACCGAGGATCATCAATGGTTTCCTTCCGAGCTTGTCGACCGTCCATATTGCTACAATTGTGAAAGCCATATTTACCGAGCCAACCACCACATTTTTTAAGAGTGCGACGTCGGTTTGGGAGCCCAGTTTCTTGAATATTTCCGACCCGAAATAAAGAAATACGTTTATACCTGTAACCTGCTGAAGGACAGCGAGGGCCACTCCGATTACCAGTACAATTTTCATACCCGGCATAAATAGCTGTTTCAACGAGCTGCTTTCGTGAGCGATTGCATCCTTTATATCGACCATTTCTTTTTCTGCCTGTTTCCTGCCACCTACTCGGGAGAGAATTTTAAGGGCCTCATCATTGCGTTTTTGCTTTGTGAGCCACCGGGGACTTTCGGGCACCAGAAACAATAAGAGCAGTAGAAGTCCAGCCGGCAGTGCTTCCGAGCCGAACATCAATCTCCATCCCCACTCCACGTTCCAGTTGTCAGCGCCCTGCCTTGCGATGAAATAATTCACCAGATAAACCACCAAAATTCCCCACACGATAGCAAATTGATTTACCGAGACAAGCCGACCTCGTATTCGGGCAGGAGAAATTTCCGCTATGTACATAGGCGATGTCATTGATGCAGCCCCTACGCCGATTCCCCCGATGATTCGAAAAATTACAAATTGTGCAAGTGTTCGCGGAAGGGCGGTTCCGATGGCGCTTACAAAGAAGAGTATTGCACACATAAATAGGGTTTTTTTTCTTCCGAAGGCATCACTCACGGGGCCGGCGATAACCACTCCCAGCATACACCCCACCAGAGCACAGGATGCGGCCCATCCTTTCGCCGCCGGGCTCAGTGCAAAATGTTCTTTTAAAAAACCTATTGAGCCGTTAATAACACCCGTGTCATAGCCGAACAAAAGCCCGCCGAGCGCAGCCACCAGGCACACCAGGAAGACATAAACCGCGTCGCCGTGTTCATTTAATTCTGCTTTGTTTCTCATTTACCCTTTTCCAGTATACGGCTTTTTATTTTCGGTTCCTGAAACCTGGATTTTAATTAGCTTCGACGACATTCATGTCCCTGATGCTTTTTATCGAGTCTGAGTTTGTGGATTTCAATTCGCCGACAAGCTGATATTGTCCCTGTTTTTCGGGTACTTTGATTTTAAAAACGTAGCGTCCTTTGCCGAGTTCTCGAATTCGGCAATTGCGGAGGTGTTCGTAAATTTTCTCTTTGCCGGTTAGAATACTGAGACTGATGGTGCCCTGCCACGCTTCATAGAGGTCGTTTATAACCACGAGTTTGACTTCCTGATTGGTGCCGGCTGAGAATTCGGCCTTCCACCGGTCAATCATAATGCCTACCGGCGAGAAGGCGTCGCCGACGTAACGCTGGAAGTTCGGTTCGAATTCAAGTTGTTCGACGTCGAGGAAATTATCGCTTGTCTGCCCGTCCGGTCGTGAATATGCTAATCCGCAAAAGTGCAGGACAGCGGCAGCTTTGCGTCTGCTGCGCCAGAACTCTGTCATGGCTGCTAACTGTCTGGCGTAAAAATGTCGTCTTTTTTCGACGGTGCCGCCGTTTTTTAGAAAACGCTGGTAAACGTTTTTTGAAAGCTCGGTGGGTGTTCCGTCCCTGTTGAGCCAGAGCCAGCCATATTCATTTATAATGCAGGCGTAATCATCGGCGTGCTCCGGCGAGAAGTGCCTGTTATAATCGATAAAGCTGTTCTGGTAATATTTTCGTTTGCCGCCCAGGTCGGCGGGCTTCAACCTTTCGTTCATGAAGACATAAGGATGGGACTCATAACAATCGTTTTTACTGTTCGGCGGCCCCCATCCGTTTTCCCACGGTCGGTGCGACAGGTCAAACTCGCGAACCGCGTCTATAACATTTGCTGTTTCATAGGTTACCGTCTCATTTTGTGCATCCCAGATAACGACGCAGGGGTGGTTACATCTTTGTTGAATCCACTGCCTGTATTGCTCGACTAAATCTTTTGCCCGTAGTCCTCTGGGCCATTTGCGCATGTACCATATCGGGAATTCATCCTGTATCAGAAATCCCTGCTCATCGGCGACCTCGTACCATATTTCGGGAGGGAAACCGATGCAGTACCGAATGGAATTCCAGTGCATTTGCCTGAATTTTTTGTGCAGACGACTGACCCACTGTTTTTTCCAGGGTTTGTGCCCGCGTTTCGGGTCTTCGAAAAATCGGAATATGCAAACATTTGTTCCCCGCATGAAGTACGGTTTGCCGTTGAGCATTGCCCGGCCGGTCTTATTGTCGAATCGAAAGGTCCGCATTCCGAACCTGACCTTGACAGAATCGCAGCCGGTGCTGACGTGCAGTTCATAAAGGAATGGTTCCCGAGGCGACCACAGCCTGCAATTCTCGATGTAAATATCCGATTCGAACGTTCTTCGCATGTCGGTGTCAATTTGTCCTTCGACAGTTTGCGTTCCTACAACTTCGCCGGTGGAGACCTCGACAACCTTATAGTTAACGGTTACATTTTTTTTAAGCCCGCGATTTTCCACCATCGCCAGGACCTTAACGCGGCCTTCGACTATGTCGGGAACAGTCTGCACGCGAACAATATGAGGTGTCTCAGTAAGAATAAGCTGCACAGAATCGTAGATACCCGGAATATATTTTGTTTTTTCGAAGTCGAAGCCGTTGGGGGTGCTGACGGGAACGCTGTCGCGCCATGCACCGACTCGTACGACGATTTCGTTTTCGGCGTCGCACCATTTGAGCATTTCGCCGACGTCGAAGAGTCCTGCCGTGAAGCAGGCCAAATGTTCGCCTGCGTCCCTGCCGTTCACCCGGACCTTAGTACCGTACTTTGCCTTTGCAATTTTCAAGAGGGCCACTTTTCGCTCAGGGGCTTTTATCTGAATCTTTCGCCTGTACCAGAAAGCTTCCCTGCGTTTACTTTTTACTCCAACGTCGGCAAAAGCCGGCTCAGCCATATCCACGAGGCCTGGAACTTCCACGGAGTGTGTAAAATCATCGGGTATATCTTCCATTGCCCCCTGTGCAATTTCCCACCTGCCGTCCAAAGTAATGACCTTCCTGTGCGATTCTCGGGGCGCATCTGCGGCATAAGCCGGGAAGCACAGAGAGAGTGCCGCAGCGAAAAATATGCTGAACTTCATTTTATTACCCGCCTTGAAAATTATCTTTTCTCCGCTACCGCTTCGAACATCGCAATTACGTTCTCAATGGGTGTGTTACACTGAATATTATGAATCGTATTGAAGACGTATCCGTTCTTTTGGCTGAATATTTTGATTCTTTCCTTAACCTGGCGGCGTACCTGTTCGGGGGTTCCGAATGGCAGCGTCTGCTGGGTATCGACGCCGCCTCCCCAGAACACAATTTTATCGCCGAATTTATCGACGAGGTGCTTTGGTTCCATACCCTTTGCCGAGCATTGCACGGGATTCAGGATATCATAGCCTGCCTCGATAAAGCAGCCAATCAAAGGTTCACATCCGCCGCAGCAGTGTTTCATAGTTTTCCATTTGGTGTTTGCATGAATCCAGTCGTTCAGTTTTTTGGCGTACGGCAGATAAAGGCGTCGGTATCCTTCCGGGCTGCAGAAGAGGCTGTTCTGTGAGGAGAGGTCCGCACCGTCCATCCAGATAATTTGAACTTTGTCGCCAACTGCCTGATAAGCACGCTTGAGATTTCTGAGTGCCACTTCCGCCTGTCCTGCAAAAACTTCCTTGATATATTCGGGCCTTGTTACGGTACTGATATACCACTCCTCGATATCCCGAATTCCTTTGGGGTGTTTGAGAAAAGGGGCGGGCACGAGTGCAATGTCGCCGAAAGCGGTTCCTGGGAATCCCGTTACCACCGCAGCGTCCGTCTGGTCGTATAGTTCGTCGGCCATGTGCTGGTAATAATGCAAATCATCTTCAGGTATATCGACAAATTCTTGGAGGTTATCCTTTGGGTCGAGTTTTTTCTGATCGATTGGCTGCTGTCTTATGATTGCGTCGAAATAGAAACCGCCCTTTGGCATTCTCGCCGATGGCGGTGCGGACTTGTCGCCCTGTGGGTACTGTAAGATGTCTCCGTTCGGCTGAGGCTGAGTGTTAAACTTTTCGGGAACGAGTACCTCTGTTCCGTCGAACGTTCGCCATCGTTTCCATCCTTCGTTTTTGAAACCGAAAAGATTGGCCGGCGTCGGAAGGTTTACCATATCAATGCCGAGCGCATTTCGCAGGTCCGGGGCGACTTCGCCGAGCATCTGGTAGGGGTCAATTACCTTTACGGGTGTTCCCGGCCGGTCAAGGCCCAGCTCCTGCCGTAATTGTGCGATGACGCTTACATGAGCACCGCTGCATAAGGTCCCTGCGAGGTCCAGGGGCACGTGGTCCGGCTTTTGGTGATTAATCGCTTTGAGGACTCTCTGTCTACCTGTCATTATCCTTTTTGCCCATCAATATTTCGGTCAGGGCGGCAACACCTCGCCCTTTAGTGTAAAGAAGCAGCATTTTAGCAGTACAGCAATCTCATCGCAAGCGAGTGGTTTTAGAAACGCTGAATTAGCTGGGGCGTTGATTTGCAAACTTCCCCCTGTGTATAATCAGGCTGTTTTGGGCTTGAAGTTAATCCTGGTCGTCAAGGGAGGCATATCCTCTTTGTCCCTCTGCAACGTATGCTTCCTCCGAGCCGTTTTCATTATCTCCATGCTTTTGCGCATCGTCTTCTTCTTCCGCCAGCAGTTTTTCCCTGAGCCGCTCATACTTTTCGAGAGTCAGGAGGACTTCTCTCGCCTGACTTCCCTTGTACTCACCGAGAATGCCTGCCGCCGCCATCATCTCAATAATTCTCGACGCCCGGGCGTAGCCGATACTCAGTCTCCTTTGCAGCAGGGACACACTTCCTCTTTTGGTTTCGATGACGACTCTTGCAGCCTCGTCGAAGAGTTCATCCTTTGTCATCTCGGTAGTATCCACGGTGTGCAGCTTTGTCAGTTCGGGATGGAACTGCGGCTTAGCTACCTCCTTTAGATAGCGAGTAATCCTTCGAATTTCAGCATCGTCGACAAACGTACCCTGTGCCCTTACGAGGTCGCTTGTACCCGGTTTTAGAAACAGCATATCCCCCTGGCCGAGCAGGGTTTCGGCACCGTTCTGGTCGAGGATAATTCTGCTGTCCATTCTGGCGGCAACACGGAATCCTATTCTTGTTGGCATATTGGATTTTATCAGGCCGGTTACAACCGTGGCCTGCGGTCTTTGTGTGGCGATGACGAGGTGTATTCCAACCGCTCTTGATTTCTGCGCCAGTCGGACAATGTAAGCTTCAATTTCTTTTGCCGCCGTCATCATGAGGTCAGCCAGTTCGTCAATGATTATAACGATGTTCGGCACCTTTTTAGGTATTTTTTGTATTTCATCGTCACTGCCGGGCTGGAACCGCTCAATTATTTCCTTCTCATCGAGCTTATTGTACTCTGCGAGGTTTTTTACCCTGGCTTCGGCGAGCAGGGCATAGCGTTCGTCCATTTTGACCGTTGCCCACTCGAGGATTTTTACGGCTTTCTGTGTTTCAGTAACAATTGGGCACATCAGGTGTGGGATGTTGTTGAAGTTGGTAAATTCAACCATTTTAGGGTCTATAAGAATCATTTTCATCTCATCAGGTCTTTTGGTCAACAGTATTCCGGTGATAACGCTGTTGATACAAACACTTTTGCCGGAGCCTGTGGTGCCGGCAATCAGCAGGTGCGGCATACCGGTCAGGTCAGAGACCAAAGCTTCGCCGCCTGAGTCTTTACCGAGGAAGAGTGGAATCTGCATGTTTGCGGGTTTTTTTCCTGCGAGTTGCATCAAATCCTTTATTCGAACTTTTTCCTTTTCACTGTTGGGCACTTCGATTCCTATGGTATGCTTTCCCGGCAGTGGGGCTACGACTCTGACCGCCCCGGCCCCGAGTGCTCGAGCCATGTCGTTTGAAAGTGCGCTTATCCGGCTGACTTTTACACCTGCAGCAAGCTCGAGTTCGAACATTGTAACCACCGGTCCGCTGTCGGCTGCAACCACCCTGGCGTTTACGTTAAACTCGGCCAATAAATCTTCGAGTGTTTTCGCTTTTGCCTTTACCACCTTGCTTTGAACTTCGCCGAAGGTGTATTGCGGTTCCGAAAGCATTTCGATGGGGGGAAGGGCGTATTTATCAAAGTCCTCCGCCCCATCTTTTTGCTTGCGAATGATTTCTTTGCCGCCGGATTTCGATTTGTTTGCTTGAGTATTTGCTGACGGGTGCGAATTGGCGGGTGAGCTGGAAACCTCAATTCCCAGATGCTTCTCGAATCTCATGTCTTTATCCAGCCCCAGCATTTTTCTGCCCGCGGCATGTCGTACTTTCGAGGGGCGCAGCCAACGCCAAATTTCACTCAATACAGTGATTTGACGAATGCAGACAGAACAGGTGGTTCTCAGAGCAGGGCATAATCTGGCTGCCGACGCATAGAAAAGTCTCCATGCAGCCGTTAAGAGATTGTCTGCAATCAGAATAATTCCAACAACGAAAGTTGCGAGAAGGAGAATGGTTGCCCCGAGGGAAGCAAAAAAGCTTGTCAAGACGATTTTCGCAGCAACCCCAATTACGCCGCCGGTCTCCACAGGAAACCCCCACAAGCCAGCCTTTGTTTTGCTTTCGGGCCAAAACAAGCCAACAGCGGCGGATACTGCTGCGGTTAAAAGCAGCAATCCTGTTACCCTGAAGGCCGGTTGGCCGACATTAAGACGTGCTAATTTTGCGGAAAACAGGCCGATTGCGCACAATAAAGCGGCAAAGATGCCCGGACCTATGTAATAAAGCAGATAATATGCGCAATACGAGCCGACCGGGCCGCACAAATTCGCAACCGGCCATTTTTGTGGATATACGAATCGGCTGGGCCAGTCTCCGATGTCAAAGCTGGCGCAACTGCAAAGCAGAAACAACAGCACACTTATGGCCAGGCAGTCTATGGCAGTGTGCTTCGAATTTCTTTGCTTGCTGCTCATCATTGGTTCCTGTTACAGAGCTTACGGTCTTTCAAGTTTATTTTGCCGGCATTTGCGTGCGCAGAGGCTTTCCTAACATTGTATCGGCAGACCTTTGAACTTTTCTATACCCCGTCCGCCGGCATTATGTTGGGTTATTGAATCATTTTGAGCTATGTTGGGTGTGCTAACAGGGGGTTTTACAATCGGGGTCAGGCGGTTTTTGATGGTGCGGCTTTTGAGGATTGTATAGCTTTTGAGGGTTGTGGTTAGACCTATCGCACTTTTTATCGATACAGCTCAATACCCTCCAAAAACTGCGAAAATGCCGATTTGGCGCCGAAATTTGCTCGCGTTATCGTTGGTTACTGGCATAAAAAGGCAAATAGTGATAGGATTTTTAATATTTAACTGATGTTTTTTGAAAGAATTTGTTCTGACGTGAATCTATATATACATGTAAAGAGGGTCGGGTAAACCCAAGTCCCGACGTAAGGGAACATTGCGAATGGATGAGCTGGCTCTTATAAGGGCAAGTCAGTCAGGTGACAGAACTGCTTTCGGGGAGCTTGTGGACAGATACTATAAGAACATTTACAGGATTGCTTTTTCATATACCGGCTCACACGAGGAGGCGGATGATGCATGTCAGGAAACATTTCTGCGTGCTTTCGGCTCAATAAATGAGTTAAAGAACGGCAGCAGATTTCAGAACTGGATATATATGATAGCGGCCAATCTTCTTCGCAAGCGGATCAGGGTTATAAGCAGAGAGAAGCACAACCGCAACAACGCCGACTACGTGGCGGGGCTTGCCAGTCGCTCAAAGGCCGAACCTTACCAGCGTATATCCGATAAGGAGCGAGCCGGACTCATTCATCTCCAGCTTCAACAAATGCCCCAAAGGCTTCGTTTGACTACGATACTGATTTTGATGCAGGGTATAAATCAGAAAGACGCGGCGGGTATACTGAACTGTTCTGAGGCTTCTGTTTCGCGGGAACTTGAGATGGCCAAAAAATGGCTCAGGAGCAGGCTTCGCGGCCTTTTATAAATTCAGAGGCGACTTTATGAAGAATAAAGAAATAGAAAATATCGAAAATCTTCTCAAATATACTTATGAACAGGCCGAGCCGCCGGAGTCCTGGGGTGTTCTTCGCGAAAGGATAGAACGGCAACTGGTAAATTCCATCCCGCCGAAGGGAGCAGCTCGAAGCTGCAAGACTGTATTTGACTTATATTTCTGGAAACGGCTCGCATTAATTATGGCGGCATGTTTCGTGATAACGGCCGGTATCCTTGCTTATTTTGTCATACATAATTCGGTGCCGGAAGTGGCAACCGTCGATGGAGGGAAGGAGCAATTTCTTACCCAAGCCGACATTGATTACCTTCATACAACCTTCAGGCAAGTTCAGGAATTGTTCGGTCAACAGTCAACCTGGGTGATTGTTGGCAGGGGGGTAAGCCCTCAAATAGGGGTAGAAAACACCCCGGCTTTTGCATCACCGCCGGAAAAACTGGTAGTTATGCGTCTTTCCGTGGGTCTTAACAACGGAGGTGAGGCGAGACGTGAATATCTGGACCTGGTGGCAGTGCCGAATCAGACGACTCGGTTCCAACTGCCGCTTGTGGAGGCTCGTGGTCTTCATGTTTCGCTGACGCCCATTGCAGAAGAAGACGGCAGGATAACCGTGAGGATGAAAGTGGCCGACGACAATCAACCGGGGATTAGCAAGACCACGACGCTCACCAACGATCCGTTTACTCCGCTGGTCCGGATGCAATCGAACGGCAAGCGGTTAGACATATCCGGCGCAGGAAAAGTGATATCCAACATATAGGGGTGGAAGAAGAATGGCAAAGTTTACTTTTATAGTCCGTCTAATATTGCTGGCTGCACTTGCGTTTCCGGTTAGTGCAAAAGAAAGCTCATATTTTTGTATGAATCTCAGGTCCCACTTTATGCACACGCCTGAAATAATGAAACTAAGCGCGAGCCTTACAGAAAAGGCCAAGCTTGAGGGTGATTATACATTTCGCATAAGCGTTTACGTGGCGGATACTTTGATGCGACAAGGTACAATTCCGGTAACGAGAGACGAGTCCGTTACTTTTGAACTGAAGTTTCCGGCTGCCCGTACTCGTACCGACGCCCGTTGCCGCGTTGAACTTTTTATTAACGGAGAATTTCTTGAGGGAAGTGACAGTTCTCTTACCCTTTGGCCTCCTGTGGAGCCTTATCCGGAGCCGGCCAGTGAGAAGACCGTATGGTTATTCGATACTTCAGGCGAACTTCAAAAGATTTTCAAACAAAGAAGGGTAAAGACTGTAGATGCCACCTTTCAGGCGGCGAGGGATATGACCGAGCCTAATATAGTTTTCATAGGTCAGCATACCGATGTTAACAGTTTTGTTCGAATTTCCGAGCGGGTTAGGCGAAGCCGCTCTGAGCCTGTTGTTATCGTGCTGAGGCAGGATAGTCTGCCCTACGACGGATATGTTATGATACCTGAGGAAGACAATGTTTCCCGAAAGGCCGGTTGCGACGTGAACTCACCGTTATTGAAAGGCCTGAACAAACGAGACATAAATGCTATGGTCGATGATGCCCGATATGTCAAAATCAGGAAAAACGAGGAGCAGGAGCATGAAATTGATTCAATAGTTACTGAGACAATCGAAGATGACAGATATGTTTACAGTTACCTTGTGGTGGTAAAACGCGGTGAGAGGGTTACCACTTATTGCCAGTTGCCGGCTGCGGATGGTGAGAATCCTGTGCAGGGAGTTCTGCTCGGCAATTTGTTGCAACATGCATATAATATAGTTGAAAACCGACAAAAATTTCTTGAAAGTTATTAACAAAGGTGGCGATTATGAAAGTAATTTGTAACAGAATAGCCGTGTTGATAGCTGCTTTGTTGCTGGTTTGTTCATCATGGGCCCAGAGGCCCGCAGAAAAACATGAGCAGACGAATGACAGCAACAACGTTAAGACGATAAGCAGCATCACCATAGCTATATCGGATTTTGAATCAAAGGCACCGGGAAATCCGGAGCTTGGTCGACAAATTAGTGATATAGTTACCGCCAGGCTCAGTATTTTCAATCAATTCAAGCTGGTCGAGCGCAGCGAACTCGATGAGGTTCTCAAAGAGCACGAACTTAACCTGTCTGGTATGGCCGATACAGGACAGGCCACAAAGGTGGGTAAGTTGCTCGGTGCCAGAATCATGGTTTTCGGAAAGGCGTTTCCGGTTGATGAAGACCTGTACATAGTTGCCAAGATTGTGGGCACTGAAACAAGCCAGGTCAAAGGTGTTATTGCCAAAGGTAAGCTCGAGGGGGAATTATCCACGATAATTGATGAACTCGTGGAAAACCTCGCCGAGGGACTTGAGAAGTGGGCTCCGCAATTGCTGCCACGGGATGCGAAATTCGAAAACAAGACCTCCCTCCTGAAGGAAAGGCTCGCTCACACAAAATTACCCACTATTGCAGTACTCATCCCGGAAGTGCATATCAATCGGACAGTGGTGGATCCTGCCGCCGAGACGGAAATCAAGCAGGTATTCAAGGAAGTGGGCTTCAGGGTGATTGAGTGTAAAAGGGAAGTCCTTGAGAAGTGGACTAAGGACATTCATCTCGCCGGAGCGGACATTGTCATCACAGGAGAAGGTTTCAGCGAATTCGCCGCACGAATCGGAGGTTTGACCAGTTGCATCGGGCGCCTTGAGGTTCAGGCAACGCACAAAGCGACGAGAAAAATAATTGCCTCAGAGAGGACCACAAGAAGAATGGTGGATTTGTCCGAGTGTATAGCAGGCAAGTCCGCGCTTCAGGCGGCCGGCTGCGAACTCGCCTTCAAATTAGTCGAAGACATAGCTGATTATATTGCAGAACGATAGCTCTGTTAAGGAGGAGCTTCGTAAAATCGAGCGGATATATCCATTCAAGGGCGTATATGCCAAATCCGGCACAACCGCCGGATGTGGCATTTTGTTATGTGCTGCATTTGCAGTTATATGGAGCTTCTGCGCCTACGCAAAGCCGGCAGTTCAACCTTTAACCGGATTTAGGGGGGAGGCTTTTAATGGGCCTATCCCAGTAGCTGTGCTGAATTTCACTAATCAGGATTTGGGTGACAGCAAATCAAACTGGGTTGAAAAAGGTATGGCGGATTTGCTCATCTCAGATATATCTCAGCATCCACAGTTGCAGGTTGTGTCCCGTGAACAGATGCAGTCGACCATCCGCCGAATGCAGGATGAGGGGGCAGTTATTCCTGAATGGCGTCAGGATGTAGCCGCCAAACAGCTCAGGGTTAAAAGAGCAGTTTTCGGCACTTACCGCGTGGAAGATGAAAAAGTCGTCATTTACGCTACCATTCTTGTCTGCCCGGCGGACGAAAAAATCGGTACCGTTTCGGTGGAAGGCTCATTTGATGATATTCTTAAGCTTGAGAAACAGCTTGCTGCGAAAATCCTTAAAGTGCTTACCGGGGATGCCGACGCCGACGAATTTGTGAACAATCTGCCGGTGTGGACTGATTCTGTTCCCGCCAGCAAATTGTTATATGAAGGAATGAATCATTTTGATTATGGCAGATATGAGGAGGCATGGATTTATTTTCGCAGGGCCCTAAGGCAGGACGCCGGTTATGCGGATTCTGGATACTGGTCGGCGAAGATGTATTATTATCAACTCAGATACGAACACGCCCGAATTGAACTGGAGTCATTTATCCAAAAATATCCCGGGCACCCGAGAATCGCTGATGCTATTCGAGAACTTGTAGATTGCATTTTGCTTACCGCCGGTTCACCTGAAGACGCAATCCGTTCATTTTCACAATTACGCAGAAAAGCCGGAGAGCATTTCGTCTACGAACCTCACGGCTGGTCAAACTGGTCCCCGGCCTCTTATGGTGAGCTGAATACACTTGCCGCCGATGTTTGGTTAACGCTACGAATCGCCCAGGCGAAACTTAAAGCTCATGACCGATGGGGAGCGTGGAAGGAATACCGACGTGCTTACAACGAGGTTGTGGAGTCAATGAAGGAGGTACCCGGCATTATTGAGCGACAGACGCTGGAGACAATCTGTGAGCTTTGGGATAATGTGCACGTGGACGGCCGCAAAATTGCTGCTGAGTTTCCGAAGGATGTTTTCTTGATTTCTTCTGAGCAGTTCAAATATGTATATAATCCTGATGAAAAACAAGGGTGGTCTTACGGAAGTCTGCCGTGGTTTGTCGCAGAGGAGGGCCGGCTTCTTTGTTCTCTAACCATCCGCCTACATGTTAAAAATGTTAATAAGCGACTCCGCAGAGGATTGCTTGTTCGAGGTATGTCTGTGCCTGCTAAACATCATGGAAGGATTTACCGTCTGGCATTTGAGGATATGACCCGTAAAAGTGCTTTATTGCGTGAGAAAGAATTTCATTTTGCTCGCGGGTTGCGGTCGATTTCGTTCAATTTGCCTGATGAATTACCAACACAGATTGATAGTATCGAGTTTGAATTTGGTCTGATTAAAGAGGAGCAGACGGCTGCTCTTGTTCTGGATAATCCTCCGGAACATGCGAGGGTGTGGGTAGGTTCTTATATGATGCCGATAGAGCAGTTTTTCAATTCCAGCCTTTTTCCCATGGGCGGCTGTGGTGGATGGCTGCCGGGTAAAAACAAAATTATATTTCAAACTCTCAGTTCCGCTGCGGTGATTGAGCCGGAATTTAAGGCCGGCCGGACATTTCGAACCAAGCTTGTTTTTAAGGGTTCTGATTTTATGAAAAGCTGGAGGAGGGCTATTGCTTATGATGCTGAATACCCGTATTATCTTTTGCCGAATGAATTCGGGCGGGTCCTTTATTACCCGCGGGCACGAAAGACCCGGGGCGGCTTAAGGATTCATACGGTATCTTTGGAACACTATTCGCACCCGATGGTATGGCTGGTAGTCGGGCCGCGGCAGGAAATACATGCGTTCTGGCATTGGCGACAAAAGTTGTGGCATTCCGTCAGTAAGGACGAGGGTTACACATGGTCAGAGCAGCAGCTTTTGCCGGTGCCGGTTAACAGCGCTCACCGACAGTATAATCCCCAAATTTTTTGCGATAATCGCGGACGTTATTGCCTCGTATTTATATCCGACAGGAATCTTTTGCGACGTCTCTTGCCTTATGTAAGTTGGAGCAGCGACCTTGAAAACTGGACGAGACCAAGAAAAATCTGTAATGATGAGTCGGCGTACGTATTTGTGTATCAGGATGATGAAGATAACTACGTATTGCTCCATGACGGCAAGCGCAATCTGTGGCGACGCACTTCGAAAGAGTTGGGGGTGTGGTCGGAGCCGGAGGCGTTCCTGCGATG
>CAZGGE010000016.1:4553-7443 GCA_964524285.1 uncultured Pirellulales bacterium | reverse complement strand
CAAGGAGGGTCTGGCGCTTTATCGTCCCTGGGTGGTGAAGACTAACGATGGTGATTATCATTTACTTGTTATATGGAGCCGAAAATACGACCATCATTGTTGTTCTACGCCGTCGGACAGGTTGATTGTTACCGGCGAAAGCAGCGACGGCATAAAATGGTCTAACTGGCTTGTGCTTAATTCACCGGACAGGAATATCAGTAACTTTTACGCAATGGCAATTGATAATGAGATATTTCTGCATACCTGGTGTAGTGAGGGAAAAGAAGGAGGCCGATACCACGGTTCGCGGCCGGCGCCGAGGGCGTTTTACCGAAATACCGACGGAAAGTGGTTAACAGCCGACACCAGTTTTACACCGTGGTCTGACGGCACTTTGACAAAGCTTGGTCTATGCGTCCAGACGGCCAAAGGGCATATATTAGGAGCATTGGTTGAAAGAGACAGAGACAACGTTGTTTGTTTGGAAGTTACAAAGTTGCCCGGCCATCTGAAGAATATGCTGCCGGGATGGAAACATCTGGAGTTGAAACCGGTGCCATCGCGGCCTGAGCTTGAAGGATTGTGCAGATGATTGACTGGTGCAATAATAACGGACGCGTTTTTTTCTTAGCCAAAGTCTGCCTGCCGGTTTTATTGGTTTTTTCAGTCCAGGTGTTCAGTTTGCAAATTGGCGAAAGGTTTTACCGGGCAGTTCAGGTTCTTACTTTTAACGGGCAGGCCAATTACGGATGGATATAAGGCTATAATGGTCATTAAAATCTCACAATTTTGAATGGTTCGGAAAAGTTTCATGGCAAATTGCAAAACAACAACAAGATATGTTTCGTTAATTTTTATGCTTCTTATGTGTTCGAGTGTTTTATTGGCGGAGTCGGCAAGGAATTCTGAGGTAACAATATGCATTGCTCCTTTGAATAATAACACGGGGCAGGAGCAGTACGACGATCTGGCCAAAAACTTCGCCGATATGCTCATTGCCGCCGTGAGCGGGCGCGAAAATATCAAAGTGGTGGAGCGCAGCAGGCTCCGTGCGGTCCTCAGGGAACACGAACTGTCCCTGTTGGGTCTGACCGAACCTCAGAATGCAATCAAGGCCGGCAAAATGTTGCAGGCCGACCGCATTCTGGTGGGGGGTATAATCAAACCTGAAAAGGAGCTTATTCTCAACGTGCACGCATACGAAATAGCCACGGCCCGGCTGGTTGCCAGCAAACAGGTTGAGGCGAAGCCTGATGATATTTACCAGGGTGCCATTTCTCTTGTTAATCGAATTTATGAGGACCTTCAATTACAGCTCGACCCCATTGATCCCAACAATATTGATAAGAATCCAAATGCTTCATTGCATTTCCTGAAGGGGCTGGGTTTTTTCTACGCCGACGATTGTGACCGTGCCATTATACATTTCATGAGGACCGTCGACTATGACCCTGTGCACACAAAAGCTCGACTGTGGACCGCCAAAGCATTTATTCGTACCGGGGAGTTTGAACATGCGAGGATTGAGCTGAAAAAAATTATCGACGATTTTCCCGACTCCTCCGAGGTTAAGTCTGCAAAAAGTTTGTTTGAAAAATGTGAGTCCCAATGCGACGACCCCGCCGCCGGGGATTCCGACAAGAAATAAGCTGAGTATAATAAGAAATTTCAAGAGACCTGCGGCCTTTCTTTGGTTCCACCCGGCGTTGCTGTATTTTTGTGCATAAAGGCGTTCTTGCATTTCTAATCGAATAGCAATCCCGCCTGTAAAATCGTCGTTTGTTGCGAAACCATTATTTGGCGAAAAGTTATGCAGGAGGGTTTTTGCTTGACCTGGGTGATGGCTTTCAATTAAATTCGCGTCTTGCGGTCATTTTTTTGGTGGTCATTGTATGGCTGAAGAAATCGTAAAAGTCGGGATTGCAGGCTTTGGAACCGTGGGTAGCGGAGTCGCGAAGCTGATACTGGAGCATGGTGAATTGATTGCGGCCAAGACCGGTCTTCGGCTCGAGCTTTGTTGTGTTGTGGATCTGGATACGAAATCGCAGAGGCCGGTGGAACTCCCGCCGGGAGTTTTGACCGATGATTTTAACAAACTCCTGAACGATAAGAGCATCGAGATAGCCGCCGAGCTTGTTGGAGGTACTGATGCGGCACGAAAAATGCAACTGGATATGCTCATGGCCGGCAAGAACGTGGTAACGGCTAACAAGGCACTTCTTGCCGAGCACGGCAGGGAACTTTACGAGACGGCACAGAAAAATAACCGGTGTATCGCATTTGAGGCGAGTTGTGCGGGCGGGATACCCATAATTTCGGGTATCAGGACCGGACTTGCCGCAAATAACATCACGGCAATGTACGGTATCGTGAACGGCACATGCAATTATATTTTGTCCAATATGACCAGTAAGAATGAGGATTTTTCTCAGGCGCTTCGACAGGCTCAGGAAAAGGGTTTTGCGGAAGCGGACCCCACACTGGATATAAGCGGCGGGGACAGCGCGCACAAGCTCTCGATAATGTCTTCTTTGGCTTTTGGTTATGAGATAACGCCCTGTGATATTTTTGTTGAAGGCATTGAGGGTGTTTCCAAGGATGACATTCGTTACGGCGGCGAGATGGGTTATGTTTTGAAGCTTCTTGCGATAGCCCGGAAGGACAGCAAAGGAAGAGTTTCACTTCGTGTTCATCCGTCTTTTATTTCACAGGACACGTCCCTATCGAGGGTGAACGGCTCATTCAACGCGGTAAGTATTTTTGGAAGTGCGACAGGCGAAATAACCTATTACGGTCGAGGAGCGGGCATGATGCCGACGTCCAGCGCAGTGGTTGCGGATATGATAGACGTTGCACTGGGAAATTCGTGCCGGAGTTTCCGTCATCTGAAGTTGAGGCCGAGGGATAA
>CAZGGE010000016.1:0-4543 GCA_964524285.1 uncultured Pirellulales bacterium | reverse complement strand
AAACCTCATAGAGCAAATTGACAATCTTGTAAGCAGGTTTTACGTAAGGCTGATGGTGAAGGACCAGGCTGGTGTTTTTGCCGAAATCGGCAGGATACTGGCGGCAAATGCGATAAGTATATCCGGAATTTTGCAGCATGAGGGGCGAGGGCCGGAAAACACGGTCCCCGTGGTGATTACAACGCATCCCACCCGTCAGAAAAAAGTGAGCGATGCAGTGCAGGCGCTTGTGAATCTGGAGAGTATATGCAGCAGGCCTGTTTGTATTCGAATCGTTGATATCCCGGAGGATAAAGACAATTGAGTTTCAAGTACGCTATAATAGTGCCCGACGGTGCCGCTGATGAGCCTTTGGCCGAGTTGGATAACAAAACGATACTGGAGGCTGCGGATATACCCAATATGGATAAAGTGAGCATGGAGGGCAGACAGGGACTTGTTTGTACTGTACCCAAAGGAATGGAACCCGGCAGTGACGTTGCACAGATGAGTCTGCTGGGTTATGACCCAAGGCGTTATTATTCCGGAAGGGCACCTCTGGAAGCGGCGGCACGCAATATCAAATTAGGCCCCAGCGACTGGATTTTCAGGTGCAATCTGGTGACGATTGTTGACGGCAAAATGGAAGACCACAGCGCCGGTCATATATCAACCGAAGAGGCCGACAAATTGATAAAGGATTTGAACGAGCATCTGGGAAGTGAAGATGTTCGTTTCTATACCGGCGTCGGGTACAGACACCTTTTGGTATTTAAGGGTTGTGATTTTAATTCGGTTCAGACTTATCCGCCTCACGATTATGTGGGAAAAGCAGTGGACAGGATTCTTCCCCGTGGAAAGGGCAGTGATTTACTGATTGATTTGACCGCGCGTTCACAGCAGCTTTTTGCGAACCATGACATCAACAAGGTCAGGGAAGACTTGAATGAAAATCCCGTAAGCTCGATATGGCTGTGGGGTCAGGGACGCAGGGCGGTGATGGATCGTTTTCGTAAACGTTATGGAATTGACGGCGCGGCGATAACGGCGGTCGATTTGGCGAGAGGACTTTCGAGGCTCATCGGTTTTGACCTTATCGAAGTTCCCGGAGCGACGGGGTTCGTGGATACGAATTACGAGGGCAAGGGCAGGGCGACAATAGAGGGGCTGAAGAAGTATGATTTGGTTTTTACTCATATCGAGGCCCCCGATGAGGCGTCACATAACGGCAGCTTGGAGCTTAAAAAGGAGGCGGTGGAACAAATTGATAATTTTATCGTCGGGCCGGTGCTTGAAGCGCTTCAGGGATATGAGAATTGGCGATTGCTTGTTTCGCCTGACCATCCCACGCCGATTGCAAGTCAGGCGCATTCTTCTGCTGCGGTTCCGTTCGCCATGGCGGGAACAAATGTTACGGGGATACTTCATGCCACTTTCAACGAGGCGAATGCGGCCAAATCCGGTTTCAGAATAGAAAACGGCTTCGAGCTCATGGAGTATTTTTTGAAGAGTTAGCCGAGACCGAATTATTTATTACAAAGAGGCTTTATTATGGCGATAATTGTTCAGAAATACGGTGGGACATCGGTTGCCGACGCAGGAAAAATTCGCAGAGCGGCGAGACGGGTTATTGACGCGGCAAAGGAGGGCTTTTCCGTGGTGGTAGTGGCGTCGGCTCGTGGAAAACAGACGGACTCTCTCATTTCAGATGCCCTGGAGCTTAATTCGAATCCTCCGGAAAGGGAGATGGACCAGTTGATGAGCACCGGAGAGATTCAAACGGTTTCTCTTTTTGCAATTGCCCTGGAGGCGATGGGCCATAAGGCAATCAGCTTTACCGGCGGGCAGATACGGATGATAACCGACAGTTCACACATGAAGGCCCGGATAAAGAGTATCGACGCCGAGAGGATACACAAGCATCTGGACCAGGGCAAAATCGTTCTGGTGGCGGGCTTTCAGGGAATCGACGAGCACGGGAATATCACCACTCTTGGAAGGGGCGGCTCCGATACGACGGCGGTGGCGATTGCAGCGGCTCTTGGGGCCGATGAATGCGAAATCTATACGGACGTGGACGGTATTCATACGACGGACCCGCGGATTTTCACAACTGCGGTCAAGATGGAGCAAATTGCTTATGACGAAATGCTCGAGCTTGCAAGTCTTGGTGCTGGGGTAATGCACAGCAGAGCGGTTGAGTTCGGAAAGAAATATAACGTAAAAATACATGTAAGAAGCAGCAGTCAACAAAGCCGGGGAACTATAATTACTCACGAGGTGCCGCAAATGGAAGACGTAGTGGTAACAGGGGCGACAATTAAAAAAGATATGGCCAAAATCAGCATGGTGGGAGTGGATAACAAACCTGGAAATGCAGCAAAGATTTTTTCGCATCTGGCAAAGGCCAAGGTTGTGGTCAGCGACATTGTGCAGACCGAGGTCAGCTCAGAAAAAGCAAACGTGTCTTTTACCATCAGCGATTCGGACTTGAAAGCAGCTAAAGAAGCGGTTGAATCAATCAAGGATAATATTAACTGTGAAAGCATTTTCATCCGTCAGGACCTTGCGGAGATTTCGGTTGTCGGTGTTGGAATGCGCACGCATTACGGAGTTGCGGATGCAATGTTCGGTTCGCTGGCCAATGCCAGGGTGAACATTGATTCGATAACTACCAGTGAAATCCGGATAAGCTGTATAGTGGATGAGAAAGACGGCGAAAAGGCTTTGGTGTCGGTTTGCGAAGCATTTGAGCTTGACAAGCCCTCCGAGCAGAGAAGTCAAACGTAGGTTGGTCCTGAGTTGGCGGGAATTGGTAGAGTTAAATACGCGATGAGCCGGCGGCGGCGAAACTTCATCTTCGCAGGTTTTGTGATAGGGGCGGTCGTTCTTGTGGGTGCGGAACGGAGCGGTTGTCTTCATGTTGACCAGACAACCACGCATTTGAGCGCCGGCGAAAACCAGAGTGACTTTGGAAAATACCACGGCAGGGGATTCGAGGTAGTAAAAGTTGTAGACGGCGATACGCTGGACATCGACGTAAGCGACGAAGAGCAAAAGACTACGCGGATAAGACTCTGGGGCGTTGACGCTCCGGAAACACACAATAATAAGATGTACTTCGGAAAAGAGGCGAGTGATTTCGTCCGCCAAGTTGCGATGGGTAAGAAAGTAACGGTTTATCTTGACGAGGGTAACGATACGCGTGGAAAGTACGGCAGACTTCTTGCATACGTGAAAATTCCGGACGGTCGATTTCTGAACGAGTTGCTTTTGACGGAAGGTTATGCGTATGCAGATTTAAGGTTTCAGCATAGCTTTTACCACAGGTATAAAAAGCTTGAGAATATCGCCTGCCGAAAGGGTAAGGGATTGTGGGAGTCTGTAACGAGAGAGCAATTGCCGGACTGGCTGCGAGCAAGAAAACCCAAGTTTCTGGTGGAAAAGGAGGGCAATTCAAGTTGACCCAGCCGTGAGAAACAGATACAGGAAGAAGTGATTTCAATTATGCCAAAGACAAAAATCATCGCCACGCTCGGTCCCGCAAGCAGCAGTTATACGGTGCTGCGGAAGATGTACAGGGCTGGTCTGGATGTGGTAAGACTGAATTATTCTCACGGCAGCCATGAAGAGCATCTTGCCAATGTAGAGCTGGTCAGGCGGCTCAATCGCAAGTACCGCCGGCATATTCGCATAATGCAGGACCTGGAGGGGTTTCGCATCAGGGTTGGAAGGTTCAAGGACGAAAAAACAAAGACCTTAAAGAAGCGAATGGTCGTTTGGCTGAATAATAAGACCGATGCCGACGGCTCAAGAACAATACCGTTTGATTACACCGGCCCTCTTACAGGCATAAAACCCGGCCATCATGTATTCATAGATGACGGCAATTTGATTTTGAAGGTCAAACAGAAAACCACATACGGTATTAAGGCAGAGGTAATTGAGGGCGGTCTGCTCTGGGAGAAAAAGGGGATAAACATTCCCGAGGCAAAACTCCGTTTTCCCGATATCACCGACAAGGATCGCAGGGATATTGAGTCCGCAGAGGAGTTTGAGCCGGACTACATCGCCCTTTCATTCGTACGTTCGCACAAGGACGTTCGTGCGGCAAGAGAATTGATACAATCCCGGCTCAATCGGTGCAGGATAGTAGCCAAGATTGAGAGCAGGGAAGCGATAAAGAACATTGACGGCATAATCGAATCAGCCGACGCCGTTATGATAGCCCGTGGAGACATGGGTATTGCGGTTCCTGTTTACGAGGTTCCCATAATTCAAAAACGAATAATCAGGAAATGCAACGCCGCCGGCAAGCCGGTAATAACGGCGACGCAAATGCTGGAGCACATGAAAGAGCACAAGTGGCCGAGTCGCGCGGAGGTGGCGGACGTCGCAAACGCCATCCTTGACGGCACGGATTTCCTCATGCTTTCAGGCGAGACCGCCGTGGGCCAGTTCCCGTATGAATCGGTGCGGATGATGAACGAAATAATCAAGTACACTGAAAAAGTTAACTTTCGCATTTTTTATAAAGGTTTAAGCAGCGGAAGCTAAGGCTTCC
>CAZGGE010000015.1:26138-29885 GCA_964524285.1 uncultured Pirellulales bacterium | reverse complement strand
TTAATTCCCCACAAAGTTAAGTTAGGTAAAACAACCCCTTATTTTGCAAAACAAAGCCAATTTCAAAACTTGCCCATTAACGCAAACCCTTTAATTACAAAGGCTTACGAAAACCGGGCTCGAATCTGCACCACAAAACAAACCCAATTCAAAGCCGATTCAAACCCAATAAGCGGTGCACCCAACGTGGTGCACCGCACAAACAAACCAAAACCAGACCCAATTTCAAGCTCATCAAGCGGTGCACCCAACGTGGTGCACCGCACAAACAAACCAAAACCAGACCCAATTTCAAGCTCATCAAGCGGTGCACCCAACGTGGTGCACCGCAATCCAAACCCGTTTCCGAACACCATTTCGCTCCACAGACCTTGCTCCAAACATTGCATATTTTGTACAATTCAGACTATCAATGAAAGGCCCGGAAATGCGAATAAAAATTATACTCGCCGACGACCACCAGATTGTTCGCGAGGGTTTACGCTCTCTTCTAAAAAAGCAGCCTGACCTGCACGTAATCGGCGAAGCTGATAACGGCAATCAGGCCGTCCTGCTCTCAAGAAAATTAAAACCGGACATTGTTGTCATCGACGTAAGAATGAAGGATACAAACGGAATCGATGCAACAAGAAGAATCACAAAATACTCCCCAGATATTCGCGTCATCGCTCTATCAATGTATCTCAATAAAGCCTTCGTTACCGAAATGCTTAAAGCCGGCGCCTCCGCGTACATACTCAAGGAACGGGCATTCGCAGAGTTGCTAAAGGCAATAAAAGCGGTTTCCCGCGGACAAATTTACCTTTGCTCTTATGTTGAAAAAATGCTCGTGGATGAATACGTAAACGATGTCGTCGGCCGGCAGGACCGCCCATACCCACATTTGACCGACCGCGAAGTAGACGTATTGAAAATGCTTGCCGACGGAAATTGCTCAAAGGAAATCGCTTCAAAACTGGAAATCAGCACCAAAACCGTCGATGCGTCACGAAGACGAATCATGAAAAAGTTGAATTTGGACAATATGGCCGCTCTCGTTAAATACGCCGTTACGCAGGGCCTGACACAACTCGATGATTACGGCAAAAGGGGATAAGCACTTATAGAACACAATTTCGCAGGGTAAAAACAGCGGCGTGTTAATATGGGGGGCTTGGGGGCCATGTCGGGGACTTCAGGGTAATTCGGAATTCAGGAAACAATATGCGGCCTTTGATTGAAAAAGAGTTTATTTATTGCCGGCAATCTATATTCCTTTTTCGTGTAAAAAATATCCTTTTTTATTGCAGTGGTTAGCAAAACACTATTGAAATTAGCAATTAACTAATACACTTGCCTTTGTTATACCCCGACAATTTTGATGGTGCAGAAAAGTACAAAAACAATGAAGTTCGCATTAACCCACGAAAAAAAATGTGTACCGATGAAAAAATCAGCGTTGTGATTGCTGGTGCGCACAAGATGATGTGCGAGGGGCTCGGTGCATTATTCGATAAACAGGGGGATATAGCAGTGGTGGGGCAAAGTCAGAACGGCGAAAAAGCCGTTAATATGGTCAAGAAGCTCAAGCCCAACGTTTTTATCGTAGACGTGAAAATGCCCGGCATGGACGGAGCCCAGGAAACAAAAAAAATAGTCAAAGAAGTACCCCAGACCAGAGTAATCGGCCTTACCATGTATCCGAACAAGACTTTTATTACGGAGATGCTCGAGGCCGGGGCGCAAGGCTATGTCCTGAAAACTCAGAGTTTCCAGCAGCTTGCAGAAGGGGTTCGAAAAGTGGCGGCGGGGCAGGTTTTCCTTTGCCCCCAAACCAAAGAGCTTCTAATAGATGATTACGTTTGTGGCGTCGTAGGCCCGGACCAAAAGGGAATTAAAAGACTGACACACAGGGAGAAAAATGTCCTTAAAATGCTCGCGGAGGGCAAATCTTCCAAAGAGATTGCCTTGATGATAGGTATGAGCGTGAAAACAGTCGATGCCTGCCGCCGCGAACTCATGAGAAAACTGGAGATTAACAGTATTGCGGAACTGGTCAAATATGCAATACGCATTGGTTTGACTGATTACTGAGCAGGATTGGTTGAGAATGAAATGCTTTTACACGCATACGTTTTGGCAATGGGATAAGCAGTATAGCGAAAGGCTTATAAAGGGTTCCTTTTACATGGTCGATGGGCGACTGGGCCGTAAAAATTGATGGAGCAGTTAAAATTACAAAAGTTATGGCAATGAAAACCTCGTTATGTAGGGAGCAAAATGATGGAGGAGCTGATAATAGTTGCCGGCAGAAACAAGCCGGCGGTGGGACAACTGAGAAGACGCCTGCGTGAGCAGGGATACGATTCCATACCCTGTGAAGATATACCCGGCGTGATGGAAGAGCTGGACGTATTACCGACATGCGATGCGCAGGTAAAAATGGTTGTTGTAGAAGATGTATTACTTAAAGAGATAAATGAAGAAACGATTGAAGAGTTAAGTGGTTATTTGCCCCAGGCGCCGGTATTGGTCTTCGGGCGGGAAAAGGATGAGCCGCAAGTCAAAGAGCTGCTGCGTGAGATTTGTCGAGGACGCGCAGAATTCGACTACGGAGAAACGGCTCTGACAGGCGTGCTGGAGCAGGAGGGTGTTTCGGTCAGTTGTATTTAGGGAAAGGCTGAAAAAGCAGGATGGCGGAATCGGCAACACAGTACGAAGTTGACCCGGAAGTGCTGGCGGGATTTCTGGATGAATCGGAGGAATCGCTGGGGACACTGGATAGTCTCTTTGTCGAGCTTGAGCAAAATCCCGAAAACAGGCAGATAGTCGAAAATGTTTTTCGGGTTGCGCATTCGATAAAAGGCCTGGCTGCCTTTCTCGAACTGAGATTCATTAAAGAGCTGACGCACGAGTTGGAGACGGTCCTCTCGGATATACGTGACGGCAGGGTGGGGGTCAATAAAAATGTAATTGACCGCCTTCTGGAGGGCTTTGATGCAGTTTCTCAAATGGTGGCCCGGGTACGGGACGGCCTGGAGCAGGTCGAAGATGAAGCGGAGTTCAAAGAGCTTCTTCAAAAAATCAAAGCTCTTGGAAAACAATTTGACGCGGAGGGGGCGATTGACAAAGTCTCAAAGGCGGCAAATGAAGCAGAACAAGCAGGCAAACGCCAGGGCCGGCAGCAGGATGAAATGGTGGAGGAAGCGGTGGGTTCACAAAAGACCGCCGACAAGGCTTCGACCGCCCCCGCCGGCGGCCGAACCATGCGGGTCTCCGAGGAGAAAGTAGACGTTTTCATGCAGTACGTAGGAGAGCTCATAGAAGTATCGGAGTCTTTCAACCTTTTATCGAGGCAGGCGGATTCGGATGCTGAGGAGGGCCTTGCAAAAAAATTGAAATCGACTAATTCGCGTTTCAGCCGGCTCAGCGATAAGCTTCAAAAGTCCCTTCTGGCGATTCGAAAAGTGCCGGCAAGAAATATTGTTCAAAAAGTACCGCGAATGGTAAGAGACCTTGCGCAATCGCTAAATAAAAAGATTCGTGTAGAAATTTCGGGCGAAGATGTCCAGATTGACAAAAGCCTTGTTGAAGCTATGGAAAGCCCTATTAATCACCTCGTTCGAAATTGCGTCGACCACGGCATAGAAAGCCCCATCGAAAGAAGCAAAGCCGGAAAAAATGAAACCGGAACGGTAAAACTCGACATCTGCGAGGACGGCGAAAATGTTGTCATAACTATTGCAGATGACGGCGGGGGTATAGATG
>CAZGGE010000015.1:0-26128 GCA_964524285.1 uncultured Pirellulales bacterium | reverse complement strand
GAAACAAGGCCGTTCGTATGGGTATGGTCGGCGAAGAAAAGGCGGACGGCCTCAGCGACAAAGAAGTTTTGCAATTCATATTCTCGTCCGGCCTTTCCACCGCCGCAAAAGTAACCGATGTTTCGGGACGAGGCGTGGGTATGGACGTCGTAAAATCCAACGTCGAGGCTCTCAAAGGCAGCATCAGCGTGGAAAGTAAAAAAAGCGAAGGTACCAGGGTAATCATTCGTCTGCCGTCGAGTTTGACCGTCCTCGTAGTTGACGGCATGCTCGTTCGTGTCGGAGAGCACCAGTATATAATCAAGATGGAAGATATTGAGAAAATGCTGCATCCCGAACCCGATGAAATTCACACCGTGGGAGGCAGAGCGGAATGTCTTAATACATCGAGTGAAATATACCCTCTGATACGTTTGCATGATTTGTTTGTGGTAAATCCTGATTTCAATGAACCATGGCAGGGAATGGTAATACTCGTACACAGCGGAAAAAGACGGGCGGCATTGTTCGTTGACGAAATCGTCGGCCAGCAAAGAATCGTGGTAAAGGATATTGATGAGCAACTCAGCGGGCTGGAAACAATTGCAGGTACGGCGGTGCTGGCCGATACAAAGGTGGGGCTGGTGCTCAACATAGAGGGAATAATGGGCGAGGCACTGGGGGTGTGATTATTTCGTCGACATCTTAATAGTTCAGGTAAGCAGAAATAAGAAAAGCAGACGAAGTTGGGGGAAAACGGAATTAAATCAGGACTTTTTTTGCCAGTCCTGCAGGTTTTTTGCAAGTATCTCGACTGATTTTTTACGCATTATGTGATTTTTTATGGCCGGCGGTACTTTCAAATTGGTCATGGCCTTTTCCACCCTGTCCCAGAGCCGTTCGCGTTTGGAGCTGTTTTCTGCCAGGTACAATTCTGTAACCAGCTCCGAGAGCTTCTGCAGCATAATCGTGTCAAGGTTGAGGTAATAGTTGGAAATGAGCTGTTTTTGATGTTGCGAGTATTCTCTTTCAGCCATGAGTGCTCCTTTTAAGCGATGGCAGGTATAACATTATGCTGTTTGGTTCATTATATCAAGGAATAGTGATAATAGGAGCGTTTTTGCTGGCCATGCGGCTGAATATGAATATAATCTGGCAAAGTTTGAAGGAACGCAGAAGGACGAAGGAAACGAAAGGCAGTTATGAAATTGAGACGGCTGCTGTTTTTTGCTGCTTTGTTTTTTGCAGCGGCATGTTTGTGGAATCACGGATGGGCGGCAGAACGCAACGAAGGCTCGGCGTTCACGGGGCAGGATTTACGTCTATCCGGCCACGAATTGATAAGCTATCAGCTCACCACGGGCGAGTACTCCCTTGTTTTTTCCGGAGATTTTTCGCTTTCGGCAGGCGGTAACCGTTATTCAAGCGATGCGGCTGTGGTATGGCTCGAAAGCATAACAAGGGAATACCGCGGACAGACGAAGGTCGAATACGAGGCGGTGGTCTATCTCGGCGGCAATATAAGCCGGGAGATTGGAAAGTCCGCCAGGGCGGCGGGTATTTCCAGGCGTGTAATTGAAGACGGTGAGCGTGAGGTTTTACGGTTCATTGTGAGCGGCAGCGTCTTTGCGACAGCGGAGAAGCGGACGGTCAAGGACCCGCGAGAGATGCCGATTTATAAACGTGCACTTGCGGTGCGTGAGCCTGCGGGGCCGAGATTCGTCGTGCAGCCGGAGGCGGTAGTTCCGGAACCCGAGCCGAAGAAAAAGCCCGAAAAGAAGGTGGCGGCGGAAAAAAAAGCACCCGCGGAAAAAGTTAAAGAGGCCAAAGAGAAAAAACCTCGCAAGGCTGAAGAAGAAGAGGTTCGTGAAGCTGACAAACCTGCCGAGAAAAAGGAGCCGGCCAGGCCGGAGGTAACCTTCGGCTATCCGGTTAATTTTGCACCGGTAGGTGATGAGCCTTTGAAGCTCGAATCGATGCCCGCGCAGGATGGCATGAACGTGGCGGTAATCGGGCAGCGTTTTTACGTTTGGCAAAAACAGGATGAAGAGGGCGGCCTGCTGGAATTACAGGCGGATAAAGCCGTGGTTTACTACCCCAGGGATTCATCAAAAGAGCAGGGGCAGGAAAAAGAGGGGACGGAGGAATTACTGTCTCGTTCGCAGGTGAAGGCGATTTATCTTTCGGGCGACGTGATAATGACCGAGGCTCCGCGTACGATTCGAGCTGAGCAGTTGTATTACGATTTCGAGCTTAACAAAGGTATTGCGGTCAAGGCGGTAATGCGCAGCTTTGACGCGAAACGGGGCATTCCAATTTACATTCGGGCAGAGAAACTCAAGCAGGTCGCTCAGAACCAGTTTACCGGCAGCGATATTGTTATGACGACAAGCGAGTTTCATCAGCCTCAGGTTTCGCTCGAAGCTTCAAAGATAATAGTAACGGACAGTACGGTTGTTGAACAGGAGGCGAAGGAACCCAGCGACCGGACGTATGATGCGCAGATGTACGATGTTCGTATGAAGATGGGTAAGGCGACGGTGTTCTATTGGCCTTATCTGCGCAGCGACCTGGAAAGGCCTGATATTCCAATCAAGAGCGCACATGCAGGCTATGACAGCGATTATGGTGCGGCCCTGGAGACTCGCTGGTACCTTGCGCGGTTACTGGGGCTGCGAGAGCCGGAGGGCGTTGATAGTACCCTTGCACTGGATTTTTACAGCAAGCGCGGGATGGGCGGAGGTGCGGAAATCGATTACTCTCGTGATAATTATTTCGGCCGGCTTCTGGGTTATGTTATCCACGACCGCGGCGACGACAAGCTCGGTCGTCTCTGGTACCGTAAAGACGTGGACCCACCGCGGAATTTGCGCGGACGGTTTTACTGGAAGCACAGGCACTTTCTGCCCTATAACTGGCAGTTGACAAGCGAGGTAGCTTATACCAGCGATGAATACTTTATGGAGGCGTTTTACCGCAATGAATACAACGTCGGTAAGCAGGAAACTTACGTTCATCTCAAGCGTATTGAGGACAACTGGGGCCTTTCATTTCTGGCAAAGCCGAGGATAAATGATTTTGCTGATGTTCTCGAAGAGTTGCCGACCGCGGAGTTTCACCTTACAGGAGAATCTTTCTGGGATGACAGGCTGACTTTTTACTCACGAACTCAGGCGAGCCGGTATCGACAGCGGATAGGCAACAAGCACGGCACACTTATAAACGAGAACCGTTTCGGTTTTCTCTCTCACCGAAGCGAAGTCGATTTTCCTTTAGCTGCCGGACCTTTGAAGCTGGTGCCTTACATGGCGGGGACTCTGGGTTACGACGACCGCAGCGGTTTTCAACGAACGCTCGTCAATGGTGCTTACAGGGGGCCGTTCGGTGATAAAGAGATTTGGGTAGGTGAAGCGGGCATTCGTGCTTTCCCCCGGCCTTACTGGAAAATTTATCCCGGCGTGAAGTCGAAGATGTGGGATTTGAATCAGCTTCGGCACATAGTGCGGCCTCAGGTAACGGGAGTTTTGTATGAAGAAAGCGACGATGTCGTCAAGCAGCGGGATACATTGAATCTGGGTATCTATCAGCGGCTCCAAACCAAGCGTGGTGAAGGTGATAAACAGCGTGAGGTAGACTGGATGGAGCTTGATATGGATTTTGTGTGGGTGAAGGATTCCGATTCGGTTCATCGAGGCACCGGGCCTGACCGATTCATCTGGAACGACCCGATTGTTCCAATGCGTGTACTGGCGGCACCGGACATATTTCACGGCGACCTTCGGGCAAATCTCAGGCGGTTCGAGATGTACGGGCCCAAGCGTAATTATTTCAGTGCTGATTATATCTGGCGGCTGACGGATACGACGGCAGTGTTGGCTGATGCATATTTTGATACTCAGAGCGGGGTTGTTCAGCAACTTGATTTCGGGTTTTCCCGGCTTGTCTGGCCTGATTTGAGCTACTATATCGGCAGCAGGTACCGCCGGCGGCTTCAGGTCCTGGGCCAGCAGGGAACCAATGTTTTTACTTTTGCGGCGACTTACAAGCTGGACCCGCGTTATACGCTGGTGTTCTCACATCAGGTCGATTTTGATTACGACAAAACAATACGAAGCGACCTGAGCCTCATAAGGAGATATCACAGGCTTTACTATGCTTTTACTTACAGTGCGGACCACTCACTGGACAGGCAGGCTATAATGTTCACTATCTGGCCACAGGGTGTTCCGGAGCTGTCTATCGGAGGTTCGCGATTTGTGGATGTAGGCAGGCCGCACTCCTATTAAGGAACGCGGTAAACGGGGGGTTTGCAGAAACGGCTTTTTCCGGATAGAATGGCTCGGTGGTGTTTTGCAGAATGGACTTTTTTTTAGGAGATTACTATGGCCCTGGTAAATACGAAGAAAATGTTCGAGATGGCTTACAAAAACGGTTATGCGATTGGTGCGTTTAACGTCAACAACATGGAGATAACGCAGGGCATCATAAAAGCGGCCGCTGAAGCCAAAGCTCCGCTTATTTTGCAGGTTTCTCGTGGTGCGCGTGCTTATGCAAGTATAAGCTATCTGCGTGCGATAATAGATGTTGTCGTGCGTGAGAACCCGGATATACCGATTGCTATCAATCTTGATCACGGCGACAGCTTCGAGACGTGTAAACAGTTTGTAGACGACGGTTTTACGTCGGTGATGATTGATGCATCATCGAAGCCGCTGGAGGAAAATATCAGGATAACCAGCGAGGTGGTAAAGTATGCACATTCGAAATCGGTAACGGTAGAAGCGGAGTTGGGTCAGCTTGGAGGCATTGAGGAGGATGTAGTCGGCGTTGATGACGTTAGTAAGCACATTGCGGACCCGAATCAGGTCTGTGAGTTTGTGGAAAAAAGCGGTTGTGATTCTCTTGCCGTTGCCTGCGGCACCAGTCACGGCGCCTACAAATTCAAGAGTGAACCGAAGCTGGCTTTTGACGTAATAGAAAAAATAAGTAACAAGCTGCCGGGCTTTCCTCTTGTGATGCACGGTTCGAGCAGTGTGTTGCCGGAGTTTGTCGAGCTTATCAACAAATATGGAGGGGATTTACCCAACGCTATGGGCGTACCGGAAGATGCTGTGAGCAAAGCGGCGAAAATGGCTATTTGCAAGGTGAATATTGATACTGATTTGCGACTTGCATTGACGGCTAAAATCCGGCAGGTCTTTGCGGAGAAGCCCGGCGAATTCGACCCGCGTAAATATCTCGGGCCGGGCAGGGATGCGATACAGGAAATGGTAAAGCATAAGCTCGATGTGCTCGGCTGTGCGGGCAAGGCGGCGGAATGCAGTTGATGAACAAGAGCTTTGGTTTAAGTCTCAGGCTCCAGAAATTTCATTTGTTTTAGGAAATAGTATACTGATGATGCGGCGAAATTATATTGCGACAATATTATTTGTCGGCCTTTTTACCCTGGTATTATCTTTTTGGCCGGAAGGCAATTATGTGTATTCCGCCGAAGTAAAGCAGGTCGAGAAAATAGAGGCGAAGGCGGAGCCGATGATTATTCGCCAGATTTGCTCGTGCATATACAGGGGGGACTTCGAGGGCGCAAGGAGGATTATCGATTCATGCGATAAGAAGGATAAAATCGTTCAGCGACTCGATTCAATCATTTCGGAATACGAGTCGATAGAAGAAAAAAGGCAGCAAAAACGACAGGAAAAATACGAGGAGGAGCTCGCCGCATTAAAGAACCTGGAGTCGGCGGGTGTTAAAGATACCAATGACGCCAATGATGCAGATGATGTTAATAATGTAAGTTGTGTGAATGATTCCAATGACGCCAACGACCCGAAAAAAGTACTTGCCGCCATAGAAGATGTTACGGAGTTTACCAATAAGGCTCAGAAACAGGCTTTATTGAAAAAGGATTTTGTAAAGCGGACTTTTTTGGAAGCTCAGGCGAGGGCGGCCAGGCTTGAATCGGAGGGTAAATGGCTGGATGCTTATCTTGATTGTTACAACTGGCTGCGTGCCATAGATGAAGATAATGAGACATATTCGCAGCGTGCAGAGGAACTGATAACAAAGGCAAACATAGCCGCTTCTTTTGAGGACAGTCCCTGTGAGACCAGCGAAGAACGTTATGAAGGAGTGAAAAAGGAACTGTTTATTCGGGCGCTCAGGGCGCTTCATCACAGCTATGTGAGCGTTATAGATTATGGGGAGATGGCGGTGGAGGGTATCGAGCGATGCCGCCTGCTCGGTGAAGTGATGAAGGTGAGGGCCGAAAGAACCGCAGATTCGAATGAACAAAACGGCGAGTATAAAATTGTGCCCGAGCATTATTCTGCCTGGTGCAGGGCGTTATCCGAACTCGAAGAGCAAATCAGTGAGCTTTCAGCGGGTGTAACGAAAGATAAGTTTGTGGACATATTTAACCGCATACTTGTTTTGAATAACGACGAGCAGGCAGGCATGAAGCTTCCTGAGAAGGTTCTGATTTCTCATTTTTCGGAGGCGACGTTGTCATCTCTTGATCCCTATACTTTGATGGTCTGGCCCAGGGAGACCGAGGATTTTAACAAGTTAATGACGAACGAATTCAGCGGCATAGGCATAGAGATTACCAGGAAAAAGGGTCTTCTTACGGTTGCAAGCCTTCTTCCCGGCACTCCCGCTTATCGCTCCGGGCTTGATGCGGGGGACATTATCACTCACGTGGACGGGGTGGAGACGAAGGAAATGTCGCTTAGTTGCGCGGTTAAAAATATCACGGGTCCCAAGGGTACCGACGTCAGGCTTAGCACAAGAAGGCCGGGCGAGAAGAAAACACGAGATATTGTCATTACGCGGGACACGATAGTAGTGCCTCCGCTGCGAGGCTGGCAGCGGACCCGCCACGGGCAGTGGCGTTACATGGTTGACCATCAGCGCAAAATCGGATACGTGCGTCTTACCAGCTTCGACAGCCGTACCGCGGGCGACCTTGAGAAGGTTATTACCGAGCTGGAATCAGATGGAATGCGCGGCCTGGTTCTCGACCTTCGCTATAACTCGGGGGGCTTGTTGACCAGTGCAATCGAAGTTACGGACAAGTTTTTGAGGGAGGGATTGATAGTAAGCACTCATCCACGTCGTCAGAGTATTACTTATGCAGAGGCTAAAGAGGAAGGAACGCACCCTGATTATCCGCTGGTAATTCTTGTGAACTGGAACTCCGCCAGTGCGTCGGAAATTGTAGCCGGAGCACTGGCTGACGAAGAGCACGAGCGAGCCATAGTTGTCGGTGAGCGGACTCACGGTAAAGGCAGCGTTCAGGGTATAACACCTTACCCGGGCGAGGGAGCACAGTTGAAGTATACAATGGCATACTACCACCTGCCATCGGGTCAAAGAGTCAAGAGCAGGCAGGCATCGGAAAAGCGAGGCGAAAAGGACTGGGGTGTCGAGCCGGATGTGAAAATAGAACTGCGCAGCGATGAAGTCCTGAAAATGTACGACGTTCGACGTGAAAACGATGTTCTTGTTCAGGCGAATCACGATAGCGAGAGCAGGCCTGTTAAAAAATACACTATCGAAGAAACGCTGTCGGCGGACCCTCAATTAGCGACCGCCATACTTGTGGTAAGGGCAAAACTCATTGAAAAAGGTCTGAATCTTGAGAGTTAAAGGCGAACAGGAGTCCGCAGTTTATTGTGCATTGACATTTGGAAGGCGCAGGCATTGAGCGAACGGGAATCAAGGTCAAAACTGGAGCAGCAAAGGCGGGAAAAACTGAATCGGTTGCAGCAGCTTGGTGTTGACCCTTACGGGGGGAGGTTCGAGGGAGCGATAAGCACAAGTGAGGCTCGCAGCAGGTTCGCAGAAGTCAGGGAAACGATTCGTGTTACCTGTGCGGGCAGAATAGTATTGCTTAGAGATATCGGCAAGCTGATTTTTATTACTCTTCGGGACTCGAGCGGTACTATCCAGCTTGGACTGAGCAGGAAGATTCTGAGCGGGCAGTGGGAGCTTGCAAAGCTGCTGGAACTCGGAGACATAATAGGAGCCGAGGGACAGTTAGGGAAGACTCGCACGGGCGAGACAACAATCTGGGCCGACAAAGTCGCCTTTTTAAGTAAGGCGCTGGCCCCTCCCCCGGAGAAATTTCACGGCCTGGCGGATGTGGACCTTCGCTATCGGCAGCGTTACGTCGACCTTTGGGCAAACCCGGAGGTGATGGAGCGCTTCAAAAAGCGCAGTGCAATAGTATCAGCCATTCGCCAATTCTTCGAATCGAAGGGATTTCTGGAAGTCGAAACACCGATGATGCAGACGGTGGCAGGCGGGGCGGCGGCCAGGCCTTTCGTTACTCACCACAACAGTCTGGACATGGATTTATTCCTGCGAATAGCGCCGGAGCTTTTTTTGAAGAGACTGTTGGTCGGTGGAATGGAAAAAGTCTTCGAGATAAACAGGAATTTTCGCAACGAGGGACTCAGCAGGCGTCATAATCCCGAGTTTACGATGCTCGAGGCTTATCAGGCGTATGCGGACTACAATGTTATGATGGACCTGACCGAGGAATTGATAAAACTGCTGGCGGAGCGTTACTGTGAGGGCGAGAAGGTTAAGTTTGGAGATTTTTCGCTTGATTTTGCAAAGCCGTTCAGGCGGGCGCAATATGCTGAACTGTTGAAGGAGCACAGCGGTTGTGATATTGGTAACGTTGCAGCTATTAGAACAAAAGCGAAGGAGCTGGATATCGAAGAAAGCGGGATGGACGATGCGGTGGTGATAAATGAGGTTTTCGAGGCCACGGTTGAGGACAAGCTGATTCAGCCCACATTCGTAATAGATTATCCGGCGAAATTATGTCCGCTTACCAAAACCAGAAAAGATAATCCCGATACAGCGGAGCGGTTCGAGCTTTATATTGCCTGCATGGAAACGGCGAACGCCTATACGGAATTAAGCGACCCGGATGTTCAGGAGGCAAATTTCCGGATTCAGTTGCGAGGCCAACAAGAATCCATGGCGTGTATGGATGAGGACTTTGTAACGGCCCTGAAGTACGGGATGCCGCCTGCGGGCGGGCTGGGGATAGGCGTCGACCGGCTTATCATGTTGTTGACGGGGGCAATGAGTATTCGTGACGTGGTGTTGTTTCCACTTCTAAAACCGGTTTCATCGCAAGGGGACAGGACCTGAAATGCTGAAGGTATTTCTCTGGCTGCGATACCTGCGTAAGAGAAAAATCGTAATCCTGAGCATTATCGCGGTTGCAATGTCGGTGGCTCTTTTAATGGTTGTGGACAGTCTGTTCACCGGATTCATCAATGCGTTGAGCGAGAATCTTGTAGGCGAGTTCGGAGATATATCTTTGTGGGCGAGAGGAAAGTCGATACCCCGGTACGAAACTTTCATTGAGAAACTGCAGGGACTTGAGGGTGTCAAGGCGGCGGCGCCGTTTGCGTTCAGCGGCGGTCTGTTGAGACTCAGCACCGGTGACGTCCGCGAGGTTACAATCGAGGGGATAGATTTGAAGTGGGAAAGGGGATTTACCAACTGGCGGGAGTCTTTGTTGAGGCAGGATGACGGGGACAAGCAGCCGGTTTTCGATGTGCCGGGACACGAGGGACAAACCGGCGGCTGGCTCGGTGTTAACATAGTGGCTGAGCCGAACCGGATTACGGATGAGTATGACCGGCAGAAAATCAGGTCCTTTGTGGGCCGGCAGGTTTTGCTTATTACATCCGGCTACGGAGGCAAACGACGGGTTTTCAGGTTTACAGTGGCGGATGTCGCCCTGACACAGACGTACCTTGGCGACCAGACCGTTTATCTGCCCTTTGATAAATGGTACGAATTTTACAGCGGCAGGGAAGAGGCGGGCAGGACGAGAAATATCAAGATAAAATTGGAGAAAGGGGTTCGGGCGGATTCGACGTGGCCTGCGATACAAGCCGCGTGGAAGGATTTTGCCTGTAATGAACTGGGGTGGTCGGCGATGGATGCGGAAAGTCTCGTAATCAGGTCTCAGCAGGAGCTTCACAGCAGATATTTTTCGGAGGTCTTCAAACAAATGGGTGTTGTGATGCTGATATTCGGAGTGATTTGCTCAGTGGCGATCTTGCTTGTGTTCTGTATATTTTATATGATTGTAGAGTCTAAACGTAAAGATATTGCCATTATGAAAAGCTGCGGGGCGTCGGGCTGGTCGGCGGCCTCTATTTTCACGGGCTTCGGGGCGTGTGTGGGCCTGGTGGGTTCGGGCGCGGGAATTGTTATTGGTTACCTGGTTACCCGCAACGTCAATACACTTGAAGAATGGGTTCGGTTGATATTCGGCCTGAAGCTTTGGCGAAGCAGTTCTTACGGTCTGAACATGATTCCGCATGAGGTGGACTGGTCGGGCGTTTGGCCTATAGTGCTGGCGGCGGTGCTGGGATGTTGTCTGGGTTCGTTGGTACCGGCTATTATGGCCGCACGGACGCGGCCGGTGAATATTCTGCGATACGAGTAGGCGGTCCTTATATGTACAAGTTTGTTCTGGCGGCAAGGTATCTTATCAAAAGGCGGATAAGCTACTTTTGCATGGCGGCGACGGCGCTGAGCGTATTTGTGGTACTGGTGGTGATGACGGTTCTGTCGGGCCTTACCAGTGAGTTCAAAACCGGTATGCACAATGCAGTGGGCGATTGCGTGGTCAACAGCAACTCGCTGGTAGGGTTCGGTTACTACGGCGAATTCATGGATGTTCTCTCAAGCTCGGAAATTGTGGCGGGGGCCTCGGCGGTGATACGTAACTATGCGTTTGTATCCGGTTTTCCGGCTCTGGGTACGGAGGGATTAGGCGAAGGATGGCCTCGACAAATCGTAGGAATCAATCCGGTAAGGCACAGCAAGGTTACCGCATTTGAGGACTGGCTTTATCACAATAAGGACGATGTTGCCAATGTTTTTGAGCCTCCTTATGCACCAGGCTATCCCGGTTGTGTGCCGGGAGTGGGTTTTTTGTTTATGCGGGATTCGGACGGCAGGTTCAATATTAACGAGCGGCTTCCGCGGGTGTCATCTGAAATAAGATGTTTTCCGCTGACTACGAAAGGTGCCCCTGCAAAGGCCGGCCTGGGGGAGGTGAACACCAAGACGTTTTATTGCAGCGACCACGTTCAAACGGGTACAAGGGAAGACTGGTTGGTGGTGTATCTGGGGTTCGAAGAGGCTCAGCAGTTATGCGGGATGACGCTGGGGCTAAAACGTGTCAATGCTGTTCATATCAAGTTCACACCGGATGTGGGAATAAATCAAGGCTGCGAGCGCATAGAACAATTGTGGGAGGATTTTGTTGACGGCAAAGAAGACGCCGCTTTTGCAAATCTGTTCGACAATGTGCGTGTTGAAAGCTGGAAGACGTTCAGCAGAGAATCCGTGGCGGCTGTTGAAACGGAACAGACTATGATGATACTGGTGTTTGCAATGATAGGGATAATAACTGTTTTCGTGGTCTTTGTTGTCTTTTATATGATAGTAAACCATAAAAGCAAAGACATCGGTATTTTGAAGAGTGTTGGTGTGTCCAATGGAAACGTGATGGGGCTTTTCGTGAGTTTTGGTTTTCTGGTGGGGGCAACGGGTTCGTTGGCAGGTGCGTTGGCGGGCTGGCAGTTCCTCCTCCATATAAACGCTGTTGAAGATTGGCTTTATGAACGTTTTGATTTTCAGCTCTGGGACAGAACGGTTTACGTAATCACCGACATACCGAATACGATTGACATAAAGGTGCTGGCGGGGATAATCCTGTCGGCGATTTTTGCGTGCCTTGCAGGCTCGGTAATACCCAGTTGGCGGGCGGCAGGGTTTAATCCGGTGGATACTTTGCGGGTAAGCCGTTTATGAGTAAAAGTAAGAACTTGATAATAGCGAATGATTTGTATAAACGCTACAGGATGGGGAAAATAGAGGTCAAGGTTCTCAAGGGTGTAAACCTCGATGTTCGCAAGGGAGAGTTCCTGGCGATTGTCGGGGCATCCGGCAGCGGCAAAAGTACCTTGCTGCATATACTCGGCGCTCTCGATAGGCCGGATTCGGGCACCGTTTCTTTCGATGGGCGGGATTTAGGACGACTGAGTGCTGGGCGTATCAACGCTTTCCGTAACCGCACGGTTGGTTTTGTTTTCCAGTTTTATCATTTGCTGGACGAACTGAACGTTGAGGAAAATGTCTATTTGCCTGCGATGGCATCGAAAGGTGTGCTTGGCTGGCTTGGCTGCCGCAGAGCCGCCCGGAAAAAGGCTCACCGCTTGCTTGAGGAACTGGGTCTGGGGGACAGGTGTAACCACAAGCCTTATCAGTTGTCGGGCGGTGAGAGGCAGCGGGTTGCTATCGGCAGGGCGTTGATAAACGAGCCTGAAGTATTGCTTGCGGACGAGCCGACGGGAAACCTTGACTCCGCCACAGGAAATGCTATTTTAGAGGTGTTCGCAAGACTGCATAACTCGGGCCAGACCATCGTCATGGTTACTCACGACGAGGATATTGCCCGTCGTGCGGAGAGAATTGTAACACTTGCGGACGGCCGAATCGGCTGAATCGTGGTATGCGTAACAGCGCTGATGTAAACGGAAGTTTACGTTGGGCGCTGATTTTTGTGTGTTTTGTGGGCTTCGTTGGGAGGATTTTGTTATGAAAGTTTGGCTTGACGGTAAGCTTGTAGATGAGGCGGAGGCGAAGATATCAGTGTTCGACCACGGTCTTCTGTACGGAGACGGCGTTTTCGAAGGTATTCGGGTATATAACAGTCGTGTTTTCGAACTGGCGGCTCATATTGACAGGCTTTACGTATCCGGCAGGGTAATCCGGCTGAAGATTCCCATGAGCAAAGAGGAAATGACCGAGGCCGTTGAAAAAACAGTGGCGGCCAATGAAGTAGTGGACGGCTACGTCCGTCTGGTTGTAACGCGCGGAACGGGTACGCTGGGACTTAATCCTTTTGTCTGCAGGAATATAAAAGTTTTTATTATTGCGGCAAATATCCAGCTTTATCCGGAGGAACTTTATGAAGAGGGTATGAAGGTAATAAGCGCCGCTACGATTCGCAACCATCCGCTGGCGATTCCACCCCAGATAAAAAGCCTGAATTATCTTAACAATATATTCGCAAAGATTGAGGCCCTCGACCACGACGTGCTGGAAGCGATAATGTATAACCATGAAGGATACGTGGCCGAAGCCACAGGGGACAATGTTTTCGTGGTCAAGCAAGGCGTCCTGTATACGCCGCCGGTGGAGGCCGGCGCGCTGGAGGGTGTAACCCGCCGGGTGGTGATAAACCTGGCCAGGCAAAAAGGACTTCAGGTTATTGAGGAAAACCTGACTCGATTTGACCTTTATGCTTGCGATGAATTTTTCCTGACGGGAACGGCGGCCGAGGTTATCGGGGTGGTGGAAATCGACGGGCGGAAGATAGGCAACGGTCGGCCGGGGCCTGTAACAAAAATGCTGCGTAAGGAATTCTTCAATTGCACCAGGGGGGCAAAACCGGATGCCGGGGGTGAGAATTAGCCCGTGGTATTATACAAACCCCAAATTGCTGCTGAGCGTATATAATTACATGGAATTACCGGCAAATATCAATACCTGCAGACCTTTCGAACTCATAAAAGACGAGCTTGCCCTGGTCAGGCATCAAATAGCAAATCAACTTAAAATGCTTCCGTTCGGCGAACATTCGGGGTTAAACGGCGACAAGGCATCATATTTTATGAAGCACGTTTGCAGCGGGAAGATGCTGCGTCCGGGTCTGGTTTTGCTTTCCGGGCTGGCGTGCGGCGGCATAGGTGAGGAGCATATCCGGCTTGGGGCGGTGGTGGAGATGATTCATAATGCGACCTTGCTTCACGATGACGTGATAGATGACGGCCAGCGGCGGCGTGGAAGAGCAACCATAAACAACGTCTGGGGTAATGAGGCTGCGGTTTTGCTGGGAGATTTTCTGTTGAGCCGTGTGTTCCGTATGGTCGCCGACACGCAGGAGCAAACTGCAAAGTCGATAGCGGCAACGACGGTGCGAATTTGTGAAGGCGAACTGAGACAAATTTCTCAGCGGCGGAACTGGTCCATGACCGAGGACGAGTATTTTGAAATTATCAGGGACAAGAGTGCATCACTTTTCAGTACATGCTGTGGTCTGGGGGCACGATTGGCGGGGGCGGAAGATTGGCGCGTGAAATCGCTCGAAAATTTCGGATTATACAGCGGCATGGCGTTTCAGATTACCGACGATATTTTGGATATAACAGGCCATGAAAAAATTATGGGCAAAAGTCCCGGAAACGATGCGGCGGAGATGAAGCCGACACTTGCGATAATACATCTTTTAATGAACGCCAGGCCCGACAGGCGTAAACAGGTGATTGAGAGACTGGAAAATAATACCGACGGCAATGACCATAATGTTGTAAGTATATTGAAAGAATATGGAAGTATTGAATACTCCCGGGCAACGGCAAAGTCTTACGTTCAAAAAGCTTTGTCTTCGCTGGATGGTATTGACAAGGGCCAGGCCGGGCGGGCACTGGCTGAGACGGCGCGGTTCACTGCGAACAGAGAAGTATAGCGGGTTGTTAGGTTCCAAAAAAAGGCCGGCCTAATTATTGCCGGCCTTTGTGTTAGTTCGCTTATTATCCGGCTTTAGAACTTATAGGTCAATTTAAGAGTAGCCCAGGCCTCATCCTCGGTATTTACCGAGTCCTCCCAGGAAGATTGATAATGTACACCGGGGGTGAAAATGAGATTGTCGGCAATTTCAAAGTCGGTGGTTATACCAAAAACTGCGTTTGACCAGTCATGGTCGACGTCGAATGCTCCGCGGGGGTCTACGCCGTCGTTGTAGACATATTCGGTGTGCACATTCAAGACCTGAGCGGGCATTTCAGGGCTGATATCCTGAAGGTTAATTGGAAAATCAAGCATGAAGATATGTGCCCATCCCGAGGCGGTGCCGCCGCCCATATTTCTTGTGCCGACAACAGTACCACTGTTTGAAGGCCAAAGCTTGACCAGCACGTATCTCGGCACAATTCCCATCGGCATTATTTCAGGCCAGGAAAAAAAGGCATGTGCTTCCTGCAGGTCTGTACTGCTGTCGGTGTGGCTGGAGCTGTCGGGGAAATTATAATAGACATAACTGAACCTGACATTTGTGGCCCAGGGTTCCCCATCGAAGAATCTGGTGTTGTAGTAAGGCATGTAGTCCCATCTCTCACCATCCTCAAAACCTTCGGCATTTGCCCTGTGGGCCATGGCCATAAATCCAAAGCCCGTGCCGTACAGGTCGAGGTTGACGAAAGGCTCGATGGCGGTCATGTCTTTATAGACGTCGAACCCACGCCAGATATATTTACTTTGATAAGTCATTCCCACCGCCCCGTGCAGGTCTTCCTGTGTGGGCTTAAACAGGCCGAAGGGGTCCAGGCTGTCCTGCTGAGCCTGGAGAGCGCCGGCAAACATTACCATCACCAGCACGCCTGCAACTATCTCTTTCCTGCTCATACCAGTCTCCTTAAAAAAACTTTGCCCCGAACTTTCCTTATTTCACTTTTTCCCTCAGCGGGCTGAAAGGCCCACGGGGACTTAGGAAATTAATCGGCAATGATAATCGAATCAAATAAAAAAAAGAAAATTTTTGTGGTTGTCGGCGAATTTTCGAATTCACCTGGGGCGTGGGCACACAGCACTCTCCGGGCCTTATGAGGAAAATCAGCAATGTTGGCGCACAATATTGCTTTGTCCGGCAGAGCCAGCCCTTTTTTTTCTCAGTAAATCTTGTAGACGGCAGTATTATCTACCACTTGCCGCTTTTTTTCATTTCAGGCTTGGGCAGATTGTCAATTTGCGCAGTATACTTGTCCAGGTCTTCCTGCGGAAGCTCATAGTCTGTGAGTTTTCCGTCGAGATAGGCGTCGTAACCTGCCAGGTCCATCAGGCCGTGACCGCTGTAATTGAAGATGATAACCTTTTCCTTGCCTTGCTGTTTCGCTTTTTCTGCTTCTTCGATAGCTGCCGCTATGGCATGGCTGGTTTCAGGTGCGCAGATTGAACCCTCGGTCCTGGCCCACAACAGAGCGGCCTCGTAGCATGTATTCTGATGATATGAGCGAGGCTCGTGCAGACCTTCGACTATACACTGACAAACCAGCGGCGCCATGCCGTGATATCTAAGCCCGCCTGCGTGTATCGGCGGCGGTATGAAGGCATGGCCGAGTGTGAACATGGCCAGAAGCGGGGTGGTGCACGCGGTATCACCAAAGTCGTAGGCATACGGAGCTCTTGTCATGGTAGGACAGGCCTTTGGCTCCGTGGGTATGATTGTGATGTCGGCACCGTTAATTTTGTCATAGGTAAACGGAAATGCCAGTCCCGCAAAGTTGCTTCCCCCGCCGGCGCAACCGATTACGATGTCCGGCAGCTTTTCGCCGGCACTTTCGAGCTGCTTTTTCGCTTCGAGGCCGATGATTGTCTGATGAAGCAGCACGTGGTTGAGTACGCTGCCGAGCGAGTATCTTGTCTGGCCGCTCTTGTCGGCAACCGCTTCCTCGATTGCCTCACTGATGGCGATTCCGAGGCTGCCCGGGGTATCGGGTATTTCTTTCAGTACTTTTCGCCCTGCATTGGTTTCTTCACTGGGGCTTGCAACGCAATTGGCTCCCCAGACTTTCATCATAATTTTACGGAACGGTTTCTGGTCGAAGCTGATTCTGACCATGAAGACCTTGCATTCTATGCCGAGCAGCTTACAGCTGAAAGCAAGGGCGCTGCCCCACTGTCCGGCCCCTGTTTCCGTGGTAAGTTTCTTTATTCCGAACTGTTTGTTATACCAGGCCTGAGCAACGGCGGTGTTGGGCTTGTGGCTGCCGGGTGGGCTGTAACTCTCGTCCTTATAGTAGATGCGGGCGGGAGTATCCAGATAACGCTCAAGATATACCGCACGCTTCAATGGTGAGGGCCGCCAGCGATAGAGGATATCGAGTATTTCTTCGGGTATGTCTATCCATCGATCAGTATTGACCTCCTGCTCAATCAGATTCATCGGGAATACGGGTGCCAGCATATCGGGCGAGATGGGCTTTCCGTCAGGTCCCAGCGGCGGAGGCAGTGGATTGGGCAGGTCGGCGGCTATATTATACCATTGTCGTGGGATATCCGATTCTTTCAGTTGAATTTTTCGCTCCATTTAGAGGTCTCCGAATGAGTTATTTAGTGTTTTGACTTAACGTAAAACGAGTACTGCTAATCCATTAAGATGTCTGTGTCAAGAAATTTCGTCCGATATTCTGTGATGTTTGAATGAGTCGGGATACCGTTCGACACGCTTTGTGTATCGGCATATAATGAGATAATGCTTAATGACGAGCGAAAAGAAACGCTGTTTAGCGGGCCTGAACGACAGCGAATCTCTTCGGCGGCACCCCTGGCCGTCAGGATGCGACCGACCACACTGGAAGAATTTGTCGGTCAGAGGCATTTTCTCGGACGTGGTAAGCTGCTCAGGAGAATGCTTCAGGCAGACAGGCTCAGCAGCCTGATATTCTACGGTCCGCCGGGTGCAGGCAAGACGACCCTGGCCAGGATAATCGCTTGTCATACCCAGGCGGAGTTTCACTATGTAAGCGCGCCAGCGGCTACAGTTAAGGATTTACGCCGCATTCTGGAGCAGGCCGGGAACCTGCTGGCCGCTCAGGGACGAAGAACCGTTCTTTTCATCGACGAAATTCACCGTGCCACTACCGAGAACCCCTATTTTTCCGTGAATTCGCCTTTGATTTCCCGCAGCACGGTGTTTCATTTCGAGCCGCTCAGCCAGAAAGATGTGATTACGCTGCTCCAGAGAGCACTCAAAGACAGTGAGCACGGTCTGGGCGGTTACGAAATTGAGGCGGAGCAGGAGGCACTTAACCTTCTCGCAGAGGTTTGTGATGGGGACGCCCGGCGGGCGCTGACGGCCCTCGAAGTAGGGGTACTTTCGCAGCCGGAGGCGAAGCAAAAAGGACAAAAAATCATTTTCGACGCAAAGGCGGCAAAAGAATCCATCCAGGAAAAGACGATTATTTATGACAGGGCCGGTGATACGCATTACGATTTGGCGAGTGCTTTGCAGAAAAGTATGCGCGGCAGCGACCCGGACGCCACCGTATACTGGCTCGCACGGATGATAGCCGGCGGCGAGGACATTCGCTTTATCGCGCGGCGCATAGCGGTTTGTGCCTGCGAGGACGTGGGCAACGCGGACCCTATGGCGACGGTGTTGTCTTCGTCGGCTGTGCAGATTTGCGAGTTTGTGGGTTTGCCGGAAGCACAGTTGGCACTGGCACAGGCGGCTTTGTATGTGGCGTGTGCACCAAAGTCCAATGCGTCGGCATATGCAATCTGGCAGGCCTTAAAAGATGTAAAATCCGGTCGAATTGGTCGCGTTCCGATACACTTAAAGGACAGTCATTATCCGGCGGCAAAAAAACTTGGGTATGGAGCAAAATACAAATATCCACACAATTTTGAGCAGGGATATGCGGCACAGGAATACATGCCGGCGGAGGTTCGCAAGCGTTATTACCAGCCAAAGGACCGAGGCTTTGAAAAAAATATCCGGCAATATTTACAAAAGCTTGAAAGGTTGATAAAAGATATGCGAGCAGGCCGACACAACATAAGCGAGCAAAAGGACGGTTAGATGGAAAAGGAACAGCTCCGCCGACAGTTGCAGCAGCGACTGCTGGAGATGAATCCCGAACAAAGAAAAACCAGAAGCAGAAAGGCGTGCCGCAACCTCATCGGTACCAATGAGTTTCAGAATTCTTCTGTTGTGATGATTTACCTCGCCCTGCCGCATGAAGTGGATACTTCCGAGGCGATACTGCACGCCTGGCAGTTAAAGAAAGAAATTTGTGTACCGAAAATCTCCTGGCAGCAAAGGCACATGATTCCGGTCAGGATACATTCGCTCGAAACTTACTGGTCGTGCATGAAAGACGATAAAAACAAGGGTATACATAATACTCAATATCCGCTGGCGGATTGCCTGCCCGTACCTTTCAGTGAAATTGATTTGGTTGTAGCGCCAGCGCTGGCATACGACCGCAGCGGCAATCGGCTTGGCCGGGGCGGTTCTTACTATGACAGATTTTTCGCACATGAACAATTGGACGTGGACAAATGTGGATTTGCATTTGCGGAACAGTTGATGGATTTGGTTCCCATAAAGGAACACGACCAGCCGGTGGACCTTCTGGTTACCGACGAAGATGTGATATACTTTAAAAGCAATAACTGATTTCGGGGGGACAAGGAGAGTTCTATGGCACGTTATCCTTCACGGTCGCCGAGGAGCAGCAGAAACACCGGCCTGTTCGCAGGTGTGGCGGTTGTTGTAATTTTGGGTGCACTTTCCTTAGCTTATTATTTCTTTGTCAAAGGAGGCGAAGACAATTCCGAAATACCGGGCGATTACCAGACAGTTGAAGATGATGCTAACGTACCGGTAATCCTGGAAGAACAAGAGAATGCTCCGAATCTGGCGGACAGACCTGAGCCTGAAGAAGCCGGAGTAAATACGACCGTTCACCAGATTGTTGAGCAGGCTCGGAGTCTTCTCGATGAAAAGCCTGGAAAAATCATCGAGGCCAGGGATTTACTGAATGAGGCTCTGCAAATTTCGGACAGACCGGACCAGCAAAAGCAGATAAAACAGCAGCTTTCGGAGCTGTCGGAGAAGTGGTTGTTCAGCCCGCGAATATTTACAGGTGACAGGTTCTGCGAAAGTTATACGATTGAGCCTGGCGACCAGTTAAGGCTCATCGGAAGAGCTCACAACGTCCCTTATCAGTTACTAATGCAAATAAATAACATTAAAAGGGAAAGAGAAATTCATGCGGGTGAGGCCATAAAGGTAGTCAATGGCCCGTTCCACGCGAAGGTTCATCGCTCGAGCTTTACACTCGACGTCTATCTTCAGAACGTTTTCGTTCGAAGTTATCCGGTGGGTCTTGGTTTGGAAGACAGACCTACACCCACGGGGCTTTGGGTGGTAAAACCGGACGGGAAGTTGATTGAGCCTCCGTGGACCGACCCCGATACCGGCAAAATTCTGACAGCGGATGACCCGAATTACCCTCTTGGTTCGAGATGGATAGGACTGGAAGGTATTGAAGGCCAGGCCGTCGGCATGAGAGGATTCGGCATTCACGGAACTAAAGAGCCTGAATCCATAGGAAAGGCAAGCTCCCGCGGGTGCATTCGTTTGTATAACGGCGATGCGATTGAATTATATAAACTGCTTATGCCCGGCGAGTCACATGTACGAATAGTGGACTGAGCAGGGATTTCCTGCAGCAGCCAAAGGAGGGCTGGAAGGTGCCTACAAGCGGCGTACGATTCTGGGCGGCTCTCGTATCGGTGGCAACACACCTGCTCGTGCTGCTGATACTGGCAGCAACGAAGCTTTCTCCATGCGATGTCAAACACAACAACGCTGCGCCCGTACAGGCCGGCATTGTGCAGGCGAGAAAGCTGCTCACAGCCGAACCTGTAACGGCAAAGCCCCAGGTGGTAAAAAAAGCTGGAAGAAGTCATATACGGAAGGGGCGGCGGGAATCTGATATAGGCCGAACAATATTGAGCGAAGACAGAGCGGCGGTAGTTACCTCCAGCCGGCTTCAACAGACAACAGATTCGGGTACGGGCTTACGTCCTTCATCGGAGGCCGGACTTATGAAGCCGAGGCTCGAGCTCTTCGGCAGCGAAAATGAAGGCCGAAGGGTGTGCTATGTTGTGGACAGGTCGGGCAGTATGCACGGTGTCTTCGGGCGGGTGAAGCAGAGATTACAGAAGTCGATAAGAAATTTGGAGCCGGACCAGTATTTCGGTTTGATTTTTTTCGGCGATGACGACATTATTGAGTTCGGCGGCGGTGTGATGTTTCGAGCTGCCGAGAAGGTGAAATCGTCGGCTTACAAATTCATCGCTTCCGTCGAGCCTGGCGGAGGGACAAATGCCAGCCAGGCCCTGAGAAGGGTTTTTCACATACGAGACCGCAACGGCGGCAGGCCGGAAGTAATATACTTTCTCACCGACGGCTTCGAACTTGCCGAGGGAAAAAGAAAAGATTTTGTTAAAGCAATAAAGTTTTTGAGACAACGTTATTTACCGGATGCAAAAATTAATACCATAGGATTCTGGCCTGTTGAAAAAGACCGGGATATGCTGGCGACCCTGGCCCTGCAAAACAAAGGTACGTTTGTTCTTGTCGGTGATAACAATGATGATACAAAAGTAGATTCGAAAGCAGAAAAAGAAGACTGAATATATGGGTAAAATATTGAAAACAAGTCCTTTTCTGAAGGTACTGGTGCCGGTGGTACTCCTTGCGGGTGTGATTGTGTTCATGCTTTTTGCAGATGGTTACGCAGATAGCAAGAAGAACCCGGCACTCACAGGTGAAACCGTCTTCGGGGAGTTCTTCGTTTCAGGCGGCCCGATTGTCTGGTTCGTTCTTCTGCCGATTTCAATCGCCACCGTGTATCTGGCGGCGGAGTTTTTCCTTACTATTCGCCGACGCAGGCTTATACCGGCGGACGGCGCAGAAGAAATCACCGACGCTATGAAGACATCGAACGGTGAAAAATTGCCGATTTTTCTCGCCGATAAATCTGATTTATTGAGCACCGCCGTCACAAGGGCCGTTACACGAGGCGGCGGCGACTGGTTCAGGATGAGAAACTTGGTCTTTGAATCCCTTGAAGAGCAGGCTATGGGTCTTGTAAGGCGAATCGAATGGCTTCGTTTGATAGGCAATGTTTCGCCGATGATAGGATTGTTCGGGACAGTTTTGGGCATGATTAAACTCTTCCGTGCAATTGTTGTAGCCGGCGGTCAGCCTCAGCCGGCTCAGCTTGCGGGGGGCATTTCGGTCGCACTGGTTACCACTTTCTGGGGGCTGCTTATTGCGATACCCGCACTCGCGGTGCATGGAATATTCAACAATCGTATAGAAACATTCCTTAGCGAAGCGGTGGCACAGGCGGAGAATATTATGCCACAAATGAAAAAGGTTATAGAGATGCCCCAAAAGCGAGAGTCTGCTAAGCCGGACATAATTGAAGTGCAAGAAAAAAGAGAACAGGAAACGTCGAAATCGACTGTGAATAACAACAATCACGATGAAAACTAACGTTACACCTATTATTGATATCGTGTTCCTGCTGATTATCTTCTTTCTGGTGGTCTGCCAGTTTATCGAGGCGGAAAATTTCCCCGTTTCGGTACCGGATGCGTGCGTTTATTCTGAAAAACAGGACGAAGCTTCGCCGGGATTTACAACGGTAACGGTTCTGCAGGAGGAAGACGAAAAGTTCTGTTTTGCGGTAGGCTCACAAAAATTAGGTGGGCCGGGCAGCAGCAAGCTGGCCGGTCAAATTACCGGCTTAATAAACAAGAGTATCGCAGTAGCGCCGCCCGAACATCGCGTGGTAACCCTGCGCATAGACAGTAAAATACCATACGGACAGGCTCAATATGCTCTTAAAGCTGTTGCCGAAAGCAAGGCTGAGGATATTCAGCTTGCGGTTGTTAAACAGAAACGCCGAGGCGGCCGCTAAAACCTGCACATGCCGGCTATGCGGATTCCTTGCGGGCTTTTTTCCTTGCCGCTGACAGGTCCTCATGGCCTTTTACTATACTGGGTGTAATCACATATTTGGCCGGCTTCGGCTCTTCGGGAAGTTGATACATAAGGTCTACCATCAGGTTTTCGGTTATTGCTCGAAGCGCCCTGGCACCGGTGTTTCTTTTAAGTGCCTTTTGAGCCAGTGCGTGAAGCGCGCTGTCGGTAAATTCAAGCTGGGCATTCTCCATTTCGAAAAATTTCTGGTATTGTTTTATCAGCGCGTTTTTGGGCTTTGTTAGTATGTCGATGAGCGCATTTTCATCGAGGGGATGCAGGCTTGTAATTACAGGCAGCCTTCCAACCATTTCCGGAATCATTCCATATTCGATTACGTCTTCCGGTATGACCTGCTCCATGAGTTCGCTGTATTCGTTGCTGACGTTTTTTGCGGATGTCATCTCTGAGTCGAATCCAATCATTTGTCTCCCGAGTCTTTTCTTGATGATATTTTCCAGGCCCACGAATGTCCCGCCGCATATAAACAGTATCTGTGTGGTATCAATCTGTATGTAGGATTGTTCGGGATGTTTCCTTCCGCCTTGTGGAGGCACGTTTGCTATTGCCCCTTCGAGCAGCTTGAGAAGAGCCTGCTGCACCCCTTCGCCGGAAACGTCGCGTGTGATTGAAACGTTCTGGCTGGTTTTGCCCACCTTGTCGATTTCATCAATATAGACAATACCACGTTGTGCGGTCTCGATGTCATAGTCGGCGGCCTGAAGCAGCCTCAGCAGAAAGTTTTCCACGTCCTCGCCGACGTATCCCGCCTCGGTTACGGTCGTGGCATCACATATAGCAAACGGGACCTTGAGAAAGTGCGCGAGTGTGCGGGCGAGCAGGGTTTTTCCGGAGCCGGTCGGACCTATCAACAGAACGTTCGATTTGTCAATTTCAACGTCCTTGTCGGAACTGTCGGTGTGCTGAATTCGCTTGTAATGGTTATGAACGGCAACCGACAGATACTTTTTCGCCTTTTCCTGTCCGATTATGTACTGGTCGAGATATTCTTTTATCTGTCTCGGACTGGGCATATCCTCAAGGCCGATGGCGGCACCGCCGCGGCGTTTGTTGTTTTGCTCGATGATGTTGTGGCATAAATCCACGCATTCGGGGCATATAAATATTTGATTAGGCCCCTCTATGAAAGTATCGGATTGACCGCTGGAACGACCGCAAAAACTGCATATCGCCTTGGGAGATTTATTATTATTCGACCGCTTAGCCATTTTGCTCCTGCCCTTTTATAAACACTACGTTACGCTCAAACCTGCATAATTATAATCTGTTCGCCGGCTTTCTTCAAGAACGGTTGTAAGTTCTTTGCCGATAAATTTGTCGCTTGAAATTAGTTGTTTGTTTCAGATACCTTTTCGCGCAGGCATTTGTTTTTTAAAAGAGTTAACTTTTCCTCCCACAAGCCGGGAATATTATCAAGGCTGCTTTTAAGAACTTCGATTGTATGAGCAATATTGCGTTTGTTCGTGGATGATTCAGCAGCAAGGCATTCAAGTTCGTAGTATTTGGCTCTCCACCATTTCCAGGTTCGCTCATGCGGATTCGTGCTTTTCTTTTGTTCGAGGCCGCAGATTTGGTGCCAGAGTTCGGCTGCCTCGGTAAAATGTTCACGAGCCGTCAGCAACCTTGCTCTGCATCGAACGGCGAGAGGGTGTTCGCCGCCAGTTTCAGGAATGATTTTATGGAGTGATTTTCCGGCTTTTTCTATATCAGCCGGGCTTTCCGCCGCCAGAACCGCAGCTTCAACGGAATAAAGACCGGCCTCGATACGGGCGGCCCCCCAAAGGCAGTCCCTGCATCGCTGGGCAAGTAAGCGACAATTATTCAAAAGAAAGATAAAATTCGGCTCCTGCAATTGTAGCTTTTCGATTTCCTCCATAATTTCGTTTAACAGGCTCAGCGACTCGTTCGCATGTTCGCATGTCTGTTCATCAAGGGCCTTCAGCATATATTGAGTTGCCTGCTGAGGCCTTTGCTGTTTCTGCAGGGCACGTGCTTTTAACGCACAGGCGGCCCGGCCGGCGGGTGTGTCGGCTAAAACCCACGGAAGCTCATCAAGTAGTTTCAATATTGTGGCAGGTGCTTTCTCGTCTTCCGATTCCAGCAAAAGCCGGCAATACAGAAGAATAGCTCGTCGGCGTATAGGACCAGCAGCAGCATTGGCGGCGTCCGAATTTTTAAGGATGTCCCCCAGGTGTTTGGTTATGCGAATTTTTTGCTCCGCACGCACAGGGACATTAGAGTCAAATTCATCAAGGATAAGATAGAGTCTTGCAGCGTCACGCCACTTGCCCTGCGAATGCTCAGTTATTCTCTCGGCAAATATTCTGCTTTTCGGGCAATAATTGTCCGCCGATAGGGCGAAATCGAGCAGAGACCGGAGTTTGGCATCGGATTCCCGATCGCTTATCTCTCGTAAAGTTTCGAAAGCCCGGACTGCAATGTCAACGTCTATCACCTCAAGTCTCTCAGTGGCAAGGCGGGCGGCCTCGAATGCAATCTCGCCGCACCGAAGATTCAGGTCCCTGCTTTTGCAGGAGTTTTGAAGCTCGGCGGCATTTATCAAAAGCTCCACCGATTTTTCAGGCGACCCCTCCGCCGACCTGGACCCCGCAACGTACAAAATCAGCGGAGTTTGAAATCTGTCGATTTCACAAAGCTCCAGCAAAACTTTTTCACAATTGTTTGCATCATTATTTTTTGCCCATGCCGTCCTAACTGCCAGCTTCGCTTCGAAACAGCTCAGTTTGTTTAGCTTACGTTCCCATTGCCCTTTCTGATTCACCTGCGAACAAAGCGATGAAAGGATGACTGAGCCGATAAAGTTTTCAGTGTCGGGACGATGCTTTAGCAGTGTTTGCAGAGATTTCTGATTCGCCTGCCGGCAACAAAGCAGGGCCAGCGACAAAACGAGTTCATTATTCTCGGTCAATTCTTTCGCTTCAAGCCGTTCGATAAGCCCTTCAATCACAGCCGAATCCGCCTGCTCATTGAGACCGGCCTCCAGCATCCTTGTACGTATTTTCAACGCCGGCTCCGCTGCGGCGTCTTTGTTAATGATTTCGAGTTGTCGCCGAATCTCTTTTTTGGCGTTCTTGTCCTGTCCCTTAAGGGAAAGCAGTTGTGCCTTTAGAAGATGCGCATGCGGGCTGTCGAGGTCTTCAGTAAGCGAGTCAATTCGTGAAAGGGTCGTCGAAATTGCCTGTTCTCTTTTCTTTGGCGGTGTCGCGATGGCTTTGTAAAATTCAAGACTGCAGATATTCAGCTCCGTGATGTAAATATCCGCCGCCAGCCTTCTCCACAGCCCCGTCGCGCCGTACTTTTGCTCCCAGTCCCCGCCGCCATATTGCTCAATTTTCTTCTTTAATTCATGTTGTTGTGAAGCGATTTGTTCGAGTTTGTCGACGGCACTGCCCGCAAGTTTTTCAAGAGCTGCACGGTCTTTGTCGTTAAGGCTTT
>CAZGGE010000014.1:0-30345 GCA_964524285.1 uncultured Pirellulales bacterium | reverse complement strand
GTCGTACTCCACCGGGTCCTCAGTCGTAATTAGTTTTTTCTCGATATCATTCAGCTCACGTAATGCCGAGTACAGCGTTGTTGTTTTTCCGGAGCCTGTTGGACCTGTTACAATAATAATGCCGTTTGGTTTGCGTATTAGTTGCTCGACACTCTTAAGGTCATCCGGCCGTAAGCCGACTTTCCTGAGGTCAAGGCTTACCTGGCTTCTATCAAGAACTCTGAGAACTACGCTTTCACCGAACATTGTAGGTAGTACACTTACACGCAAATCAACGGGGTTTCCCTGTACGGTCAAAGATATTCGGCCGTCCTGCGGCAGTCGGCGTTCGGCAATATCGAGGTCGGCCATTACTTTGATACGGGAACTCAGGGCGGCGGCAATGTGCTTGGGAGGAGGTACCATTTCATAAAGCACACCGTCTATTCGGTATCGCATTTTGTATTCGTTTTCGAAAGGCTCAAAGTGTATATCGCTGGCTTTATCCCGGATAGCCTGCAGCAATACAAGGTTGAGAAGCTTTTTGACGGGATTTGATTCGGAAAGCTCTTTTAGCTCGTCGAGGTCTATACTCTGGTTCCTGCCCTCGTAATCTGCAAGAAGTGTGTCTTTTTGAAGTTCTCCTATGAGGTCATTTATGTTATCCTCCTGTTCGCTGCCGTAAAAGGCTGTAAGTGCGTTGTCAAGGTCTTCGGGGTCGGTTATTTTGGCCGTTACCTTTGTGCCCAGAAGCGTACTAAGGTCATCCGTGGCACGAAAATTATCGGGATTGTCAAGTGCGACGGTTAGCTGCCTGTCTCTTTTATCGTAATCGACTGGTACGACACGATATGTGCGAGCAATTTCGGCTGGTACCATTTCTATTAGGTCATTGCCTATGTTTTTGGCGTTGACATCAACATATTCCATCCCTCTCTGGCCTGCCAGGGCCATTCTTAACTGCTTTTCATCGATAAGACCCAATTCGAGGAAAATTTCACCTATGCGTACTTTGCCATGCTTCTGTTTCTGTATTTTGAGGCATTCATGCACTTTATCGCGTGTGAGAACACCCATTTTGATAAGTACACGGCCCAAAGTGCGGCTTCTGAGTTGTTCTATGGGGGGTAAGGATTTTTTGGCTGTTTTCATTTTTCTTGTGCTCCTAAAAATATTCTCATCAGCCATTATTATTATACGTCAATAAAATCTTTTTGGCAAACAATTTATGAAATAGACATATGGTTTATGAGACAGGTTTATTGCTATAAATGAGCTTATTTTTAACAAGAATGCCATTAAGAATACGGTTAAGATAGGTAAATTGTGCGGCTTGTAGGGTTTACGGGGGCTTAAAAACAAGCAAAAATTAGCAAAAATCAACAAAAACATGCCTAATAATTGCAAAATTTAATGCTCAACCGTAATTCTACGGGTCTCAACCCGTAGATGAAGTTATCCGCCAATGGTGGATGGGCGACGCCCGAAACGGTTATGCCACGGGTTTTATCCGCGGTTCTTTTCTGAGGAGATTACACAAAACAAGAAGATATTAGATGGTGAATTCAAGGGTATGAAGAAAGAAAAGCCGGCTACGTTTTTTACAGAGGAACAAGGATATCAGAAATTGAAGCAGTTGAAGAAATGGGTTAATTGTGAGTGAGTGTAAGTGTAAAGAAGCGAGTTAAAACATGGAACGTCAGGTTTGTATTTGGCCCAAGAATAATATTAGACCCGGATTTCCCATATAAATCCGTGCAAAAATTTGAAAATTTGGCAGTATAGAGCCTGTGGATGCTGTTTAAGGCGGTTTTGCTATTCTGAGTTGGAGAACCCAATGGGTGAAAGCAAAAAGGATGCTCTGAGAGTCAATTTTGACAACAAATTGAAGCTCGAATTTCATGCCAGTGTTAGTCACCAGCAACGCGGGTTTATTAGCGTATCGAGAGATTGATGATGTGTTTGGATTGACAGAAATGACTGCAAATGGGTTAACGGATAATCGATTCGGTAAAAACACCCAGCACAGTCTTGCTGCTCTGCTGCGGCAGTCGGTTTACAGTCGTCTTGCAGGATATGAAGATACCAACGATGCCGAAAGACTCTCTGTTGACCCTGGCAGCGTGCCGTTGTTGGCCAGCGAGCAAAAGATAAAACGGCTGCCTCGGTCAGCCGGATGGGAAGGTTTGAAACCGAGATTCTTACACAACCTCAAACTTCTGATTGAGCCGGTTGGTAAAAGTCGTACAATAATATCGTTATGGTAAGGTTTCCAAGAACACCTGCCTGCAGGCAGGCAGGGAAGCTGAAATTGCTGCATTAGGTGAACTGCTATCGCGGGGGTTATTGGATAATAAAGCTGTTTTCCCCGCTCCGCCGGTTCATCCAATGACGTTATCGAGACAGAAGCGACCTTAGTTGACCAGCCGAAGGGAGAGGAACTCGAATCACGCCAACGGCGGACAGGTATCGTGTTATAGCGGTGAATAAGGCAAGCGAAGGACAAGCAAGTAATACAGTGATGGTTGTTTTGTGAAAAATGAAATCAAATTAGCAGTTGAATTATTTACTTAGGTTTTCTCGAACAAACATTTCTTTTTGAATATCATCATATATCTTTCGGTAAAGCTCTTCGTCTGTTACTATTTCGCTTTTTGCATCACTTCCATAATACGCTCTGGTCCATTTGTTAACAAGAGAAAGTCTTTCTTTAACTGTATTTGGCCCAAATTGTTCTAATGTAGCGGTTACCTCGGAGTTAATCATTAGCGCATTCCAAAAGTAATTTTTATCTTTCTTAACGCCTGTTTCACCTTGAATAACACCGGATTTATAATCTGAATTTTTAATGACATAACCATAATCCTGCAAAACCTGTAAGTTTGCTTTATAGGCATTTTCAAAGGTTCCCTGCAATTCGCGTGACTGCAACTGCCTTCTTTGCAAGGCGGTTAATTGCGTCGTTGCACATCCAGCGGATATTATCATTAGCAATATAGCGAAACACCATTTTTTCATCTTTGAATCCCCTAAAAAGCTGATGACCTATAGCTACATTCTTTAACCACTTCATTACTGTCGAACTCAATCATTAGCGTAAAAGTTCTCGTTGAAGCAGAACTTCGGCCTCCGCTTGCCCCACCCACAATAACATTCCAATAACCTTCTTCCGCTGATCTCTCGACAGAAATCGTATCGTATGTCCATACCTCGTTGCCACTCTTGTTTTTTGTTATTATATTTGGGGCGCCAAAAACCTTCAAAATCTCGTTTTGTGCTGTAACTCCTTCTATTATTGTTTTCTTCACCATACCGGTGGTCAAATTGCTTTTTTGAACCGGTTCGACTTGATTAACATTATTGCAACCAGATAAAAGCAATGTGATTAAGACCATACTTAAATATGCAATCTTCATTTTGCGTTTTCCTTAAAACTTACATGTTCGGAACAAACTGTGCGCATTATAACAAATGAATGTTTGACGTCAAATAATATTTTATGTAGAATCGTATGTAAGCTTACATCGTGCCATTGTTGCATTACATTGCGGCGTTGCCGGCTTACATCGGGGCATTGTAAGGTTACATCAAGGCGTTGCAGGCTTACATTATGACATTGTAAGGTTACATTGAGGCGTTGTAAAGGGCAAACTTGTCCTCGCGCAGGCGGGGAAAGACAGTTAAGTCCTTTATTTTAAGAGGGTTAGGTGAAAAACCGCTAAAAAAAGGCGACTTCACCACGAAAATAAGAAGGACACGAAGAAATATTGAATTCTTTGATTTAACTTCGCGAAATTCGCGTCCTTCGTGGTAAAAATTAATAAACAGGCAGATTTTGTTTGTTTTAACGGTCTTTGTGTGTTACTATAGGACGTTGCTTTAGTCCGTTGCGTTAGTGGTCTGTTCTTAATAACAAATTTTTTGAGGAGGTAGAGTTATGAGTTTCTTACGAAACATCTTTTTGGTTGTGCTTTTTTTTGTTTTGTTATCAACGTCAAAATTATTTGGGGTTATTACATACAATGACGGCAAAGAGCACGTAATACAAAATGTCGTAAATGATGCAATCTTAATTGAGCACAATGATTTTTGGGATAAAACTACTTCACTAATTGTGCAAAACAGTGGAGCCATAAACGGACAAGTAATTGCTTATGATGATTCTAATTTCGAAATGCGGGATAACGCTTACGTGCAAGATTTTGTTGGCAAGGATGATAGCAGGAGTAATATTTATAATGGAAAACTTAATTTTAGATTGGAAAACCGAAGCTGCTTGGATTTTTGGGGAGGCCAAGTTTTAAGCAACATTACGCTTTCCAGTTCTAGTCAACTTTTAATACATGGCGGAACAAGCGATGGTCATTTGTATGCTTACGATTCTACTAATATTCAAATATTTGGTGGGATTTTTGAGGGATATTTGTATTCGACAGGCAATAGTGAAGCAAATATATACGGTGGAACATTCAATGATGAGTTTATTGCTGGTTTTGATTCAACCATTACTATTTATGGTTATGATTTTGAAGTTGATGGCTGGGCAGCTTCCTATGGAATTTATGAAAGTTTTCATGGCGATGCAATATTGACAGGTATTCTTGCTAACGGTGATTCAGTTAACACCACAATTCAAATTAGAGATGATGCACAATTGATTCTGGCTCCTATCCCTGAACCCGCCACGCTTTTACTGCTCGGTATAGGTGCGATGATGTTGAGAAGGAAAAAGTGAAATGAACTTTTGCCAGCCGACAAAAATTATGGAGAAAAAGAAAACTGTGCAATGGTAAAATATTTTTTAGGCGATTAAAAAATCATGAAATTACTAATACTCATAATTATTATTGGCACTATCATTTATTTTTTTGCCAAAGTCTCAAAGAAAAAAAACGGAAAATCTAACACGGCACCTAAAACATCGAGGAGAAAAGCAAGGGATCAAAACAAGTCGAAACTTGAGAGCAATCTTGAGTGGTTAGACAATCGCTGGAAATTAGCAGAAGAGCAGAAGCAAGCAGGTTTAACTGGAATATTTCCTCAATGGTATTTTGATGAGGTAACAGAGCGGCAAGTTAACAAGCTTGATGAACTAGGAATATCTGTAAAGAAGAAAAAACTCACTAAAGGAAATGCATCTGATCTGATTGGTATGCATGAGCCGGCTGATGAAGAATCACTGGAGATTTTAAAGTACTTCAAAGTATCAACAAAAGATATCAATCAGACAAAAGCGAGACATGAAATTGCACTGATCTTTGACAATAAACTGAAAGCCGAGGCATGGAAGAATAGGCCGCCATCACAAATTCAAAAGGAGTTTTTTATGTTTTTTGGTATTAAGCCTGAAAAAGGCATGACAAATAGCGAGGCATCAATTCGTATATCAAAATACGAATCTGTTCTGACAGAAGAGAATGACCCTAAACTTGACGAATGGGAAGCATTCGAAGAAATAATTGATGAACTATCTGACTCCGATTTTAGGGAAGATTATGAAATTAAGAAGCCGAACATTAGCCTTATCAGAAATGCTCTTGTTGCTCTGCAAAAAGAAGGTAAGTCCTACCGAGACGTTGCAGATGATATTGACTTGGTAGTAAATAAGATGGTCGAGCTTAAACCTGATCTTCGGCGTGAATAGTCAGCTAACAAAAGATTTAAAGTAACTATAGCATATAACTTCTCCGCAACGGAGCGGGAGAAAAGTAATATAATTTTTTTTTGAAAGAAGTTTTATAATGGTAAGATTCCCGAGAACACCTGCCTGCCGGCAGGCAGAGAAGCAGAGGTTATAGCATTAGCTCAATCTATGGTCGTTTTATAAACAGCGCGGCGGGACAGAGAGCTTTGAAAAGACGTTGTTTAAGGCGGGGGACAGGAAGTATCGAAAAGCGCAATAAAAGAAAAATGCAATTCGGCTCGCTACTCTCGCCTCCGCTCCATCACACGCCTGACATAACCAGAATTTACAGAAACATATTTACACTAACATTTACTTTCGCTGCTTGAGCAAATAGAAGCACGAAATTCATTTTTTGTTCCTGCCAGCATGCTATAAGGTCCTTACAGTATTTTATTTTATCTAAATGTCGCAAAGCACCCATCCTTCCATATGTAACAATATAGGACTATAATTACCAAAAAGATCAGGAAAAAAAGTTCCTTTTGCTTCCCGATTTCTTGAACTCTATCTCGTCAGAGCTTAAAATCTTATGTCAATTTATATGGGGGTAAAGATGAAAAATAAATTTGTCATTAAGCTAATTCAAGTGTTTGGGGGCTGTTGATTGTAATGGGAAAATGGGGGCGAGCAACCAAGGGGCGCACAAAATTTCCGAAGGCATTCTACACTCACGGTCCGGCAAGTTCGAGTGATACGTTTACCTTTCTTTTGCTTTTATTGTATTCCCGCGAGCTGTAATTGTTAAACAAACATAACTGACACTATAAAATTTAAATTGCAGATTTTTAAAGTGGACGGGCAAAAGATTCTACTTTTAGGCGCCAAGCAAAATCGGCTCCGCAACATCAGGCGAGAGCTGATAACTTCGCATCTGCGGTGTTCTACCACCCGTTCAATTGAGTCGGCTGACGAGAAGCTGCGGAGAAATAGATATGAAGCCGCTTTTATAAGTCAAACCGCCGCCAAAAAACAAACTCAACAATTCTGCCTGGAAATACGACAACGAGACTCATACATTACGCTGATAGTAGAAATCGAACCTAATAATTACCAACTTGAAAAGCAACTTCTGCTTGCCGGCGTGGATGATGTCATCCCCATTTCAACAAAAGCCGTAATTGCTGCAGCACGCATTTCCATAAGGCTGATTAACCGGTTCCGACCAAAAGCCGACGACGGCGTTCTGAAGATAGGAACAGCTATTGTAGACTGCAAAAACTATGAAGTGTGGAACAGGGGAGAAACCAAACATATCACGCCCGGACAGCTCGAACTGTTGCAATACTTCATCACAAAACCTGGACACATTATTTCAAGAAATGAAGTGTGCGAACTGCTGTGGACAAATTCTGTTGTGGACCCCGAGGGAAAAAACCTGGATGTGCAAATCTCGAAAATACGAAGTATTATTGAAACGAATCCTAAAAAGCCGATGCTCATCAAAACCGTCCGTGGCGTCGGCTACAGATTTGTACCACAGCAGTAAACCAAAACAACAGAACAAAGCCGAATGCATTCACTCCACACTGTAACCACTCGTTGATATATACTTTCACGTATCATATTTACCTTATATTTACTGTAACAGGTCCGTTTACATTCGTAATTTGCTGAATTGTGAATTCTTGTAAAGGATGTTTATGAAAAATGAAGACGATGTTGAAAATTATATTGCGAAGTTACAAGCCCGTACAACTATCAAAGTTCGCTTCGAATAACCTGATGTTAAAAACACCGCACAACCGCGCGTTCACACTCATCGAGATAATCGTCGCGCTTGCTATTGCCACCACCGCAACGCTTGGTGTAACCCTGGTCATACAGACCGCTAATGATGATACAAAGCTGATCGCCGCGGCGGATGAGCTGGCAATACTGCTTCGAACCTTGTCGGCCCACGCAGCTGTCGCTCATCGCCCGGCAATCATTACCGTCATTCCAGGAACATCCAACATACACATAAAGCACATCACCTGTGGTGCTGCAAAACCCGAGCTGACGCACACGCTTGCCCATAAGGTCATTATAGAAAGCCTGCAAACTCCGGACTCCCAGCCCGTCGAAACTCCTACTCACTTAACAGTGCAGCCCACCGGCTATATATGCGACGTCAATTTCAAACTCAAGCTCAAAGAAAAAACCCTAAACCTTATCTGGAACTCCAGCACAAGACATGCGCACAAGAAAACCGCTTATGGGAACAAATAATTACTCTAAAACTATGCCTGAAAAAGCATTCACAATAATAGAAGTCGCAATAGCTTTGGCAATACTTGTTTCTGCAACAGTATCCGTGATGCTAATAAGAACAAAACTGCTAAGACGCACACAGCAAACCAGATTAGTTGCCGCTGCGAATGTTCTCGCAGGCAAACTCGCTGCTCAATATCAAAAAGGCACAATCAAAATCAGAATCGGCCGGCGACTACAAGACCACGACGACGAAACCGGATTCCACTGGAAATTATATCTCACAAACCGGGAAGTAAAACCAGAGTTCTTTCTAAGATGTCTTAAAGTGGAAGTTTTTCAAAAAATCGAAGACTCCGAACCCATCGTAGCGTTTGACGCCTGGCTGCCGATTGAATCTGAAAACTTTAACAAATCAGAAAATCTTTCCATTCACCCATGATACAAAAACGAATCAACAAAAGAATTTCAATAAACCGGCTTTTCCCAAACCTCGGAAATTGCACTGAGCGAAAGCTCTTAATTTGTACCCATATAAACAACAATTATGCGTTCACACTTATCGAGGTACTTATCTCGCTGGCACTTTCCGCCGTTATTCTGACTGCCGTACAAGTTGTTCTCCGCGATTTCAATGCACAGTTTCGTGCATTGCGCACAATTGACCCTGCTCAACAATACTTTGTCGCCCTTGACATAATAGCTGCCGATGCCCGCGGAATTACAACGATACATCAATTGCAAGCCGATAAAACCACTTCCGCAGTACCCATCGCCTGCTTCACAACAACAAACCGAATGCTTTCTATCGTGTCGGGGCGATGGGCCGGCCTTGCACGGGTTACTTACCAACTTAAAAGTCGGCAAAATGCAAAAACAAGTCTATGGAGAAGCGAAACCGACCTCAATCAGCAATCTGAAACGTCGTCAACATGCCTGGCAGAAAACCTTTATCAATTCAAAATTCAGCTTTCCGGGGCGAATGACTGGGACAACTGGCCCCGAAACAATAATCAAGCAAATAACACCTCTGACATTATAAACCCCAACATGCTAAAAATTACCGCTGCCATAAAAGAACAGGATAATGAAATAAAATCACTTCCGTCCTCGATACTCCCAATTGTAGCACAGGTACGTTTAATTTCTGGAAGTAAAAAATGAAGTCGAATATAAGGAATACAATAACAAATAAACAGAATTATATTTCCGGTAATTCCGGTAACGGGAAGTCTTTTCCAAAAAAGTCGCCTGCCTTTGTCCTTATAATAGTATTAATCGTTGTGGCCGTACTCGTAACTACCACCGCAACGCTTGCGTGGGATGTCTCCACTAATGCCATGACGACCGGCTCAAGAATTGCCCGTCAACAAAACCAGTATACAATTGAAGCTGTCATAAATCTTATCATTCGCAATCTTCGTCGGAAACCGCTTCAAAAAGAACTACTAAACAATGGTTTCCATACAGGTCGACTCAAACTCGGCGAAGCCGTCGTCTATTACCGAATCGCAGATGAATCCGCAAAATACAAATTAACATCACGGGATACAGACAACATACCGCCTTTCATCGAAAACCTTGAACCATTACCTCCTGCTGCTGAAACTGGAACAGAAAAGCGGGATTCCCGGCGGTTATACGAAGACGTGCTGAAAATTGAAATGGACGAGCTTCATAAATTTTATCACAGTCCTGTCAAGGACAATCTTATGGGAGACCTCATAACACTGTGGACCGATGGAAGAGTCAACGTCAACACTTCGCCCCGAACTGTTATCAAGCAAGCCCTCGACAGCCTCAGCAGGATAACACTCGAGCGATTACTGCAGTTACGAAAAAATCGATACATCGAAAATATTAATTGTGTTTCGAAAATGCTTACAAAGGATGCACGAGAACGAAATATCATTTGCGCTCGCCTAACCACCTCAATATCCTGTGTAAGTGTGCGAATCACCTGCGTTGCTCCATCTCTTCGGACAGACAACTTCCTGTTACTCTCTCTTGATGAAAACACTACGACGATACGAATTTTCAAAGACCTGCCTCCGATAGGAGAAATACCCAGCGATTCTCAAGACCGGCAAACATCTAAGAGCTTTTTCAAACAATCGCAATACACAAAACCCGGAATATCAAACACAAATCATAAAGATTTTATTAAAGCAAATATATGAACAAATTCTTAGGCTTACATTTCGGGATTCGGGCTGCAACCGCCGTCTCAATTACGCGCGCAGGAGATATATATAAAGCAGCGGAATTAAGGCATGATACCGAAGATAAATTTTTGTTCTACTCACAACAACAAATTACAGCAATAATCGAATGGCTTAATTCGCATTTTTCTGCTTCAAAACATACATTGATAATTTCCATTCCGGCGGCAGCGGTTTACTATCGAAATTTTAAAGGTTTTCAGCCTGAAACCCTTAAAATTAATGCTCTAAAGTATGCCGCCGAACCGACTTTGCCAATCCGGATAGAACAGCTTCATTTCTCCTCAATATACAGACGCTCTAATCAGGCCGCTATTCTTGCCATACCACTCAGACCCTGGGAGAATCTGTTCCGTGAATTTGACCGGAATAAATGGGTCTGTCCTATTGTAATACCTGATGCGCTTGCTTTATCAAAACTGCTGCCAAAGCAGAAGTTTCACAATTTACGCATTTTCTGTTCGTATGATCCTGTTGAAGGAGCAATAATTCTATCTAAAGCGGAGCAGATTATCTGGATTCGCCCATTATGCGCCCTTTCAAATACCGAGGATAAATCGTTCCTGCACAGGGAAATCGCAAAAACTGTGTGGTCCTGTTCGTTATCGAATGAAGAATCAGCGGTTGAGCTTGTTACATTAAATGACCACGAATCCAAACCATTGAATGAAATTGAAGACATTAATCTCAAAACCTACCGACTTCCTGATTTGATACAACAAACAACGTTACAAAGCTGGGGAGCACTTTATGCTTATGCAGCCGCAAAAATACTTCAAAAACCCCAATTACCTGTCCCGAATTTACGAACACAAAAGCTCAGGTCTTCGCTAATCTCAAAGCGAAACCGGAACATACTCCAGATTCACTTCACAGGTGCTGCTATTGTACTTATAGCGTTAATCGTCGGTCTTTGGACACAAATATTTCGCCTTAGCGAGCGAGCACAATATTACCATCATACCAGTACCAAGATATGGTCAAGTATTTTTCCTACAAGGCTGCCGCCGCCCGATGTACTCATTACGTTAAAGAGTGAACTTGCCCGCGAACAAGGCCTTAGGCGCCGGCATGCCGGCGTACCACATCACAGCTCCGCTTTGAATTTCTTAAGAGACCTCGTCCGGCTGTTTCCATCCGGTATACCCGTAAGAATTCAGCGAATCGACGTATCCGGAAACCTCTCCGTAATTACCGGTCTTGCAAGAACACATGCAGAAGTAGAACAAATCGCCAACAGCCTTGCAAAAATCGAGCGGCTCGAAGTTCTTCCGCCAACCACCGAAAAAACAGACCGGTTTTTCGTGAGGTTTAATATCAGAATCGAGCAAAAGGAAAGAAATGATGACAAAGATTGCGAAACTTCTTCAGACCGTGAAGAAAAGCTCCATGCTAATGAGAACAATACCGATTATGCCGCTAATTCCAATCCTGATTTACACGCAATACAACTACGAAAAAAGCAGGAAAGAACTAATAAATTTACAAAAACAGGCTCAACAATGTTCTTCTGTCGCCGATTCCATATTAAAGCTCAGGAACCAGCCGAAACTCGTACACGAACAGCTTCTCGATTCTCATGCTATTGCCGGTTACCTAGAAAATGCGGCAAGAAATGCGGCAATGAACAAAGACCAGATTCTTTCTATACGACCACAGTATCCTCAACGAGTCCGTCAAACTCCGTACGTCAAAATCGCCACCAAAGTAAGACTTACCGAGGTTACCATGAAAAATGTGGCACGTCTTATTCGGCATCTCAGAAAACAGTCGCCGGGTCTTACAACCACAAAACTGTGTTTTTGGATCGATTCTGACGAAAAAGAAAAATGGGAACTGGAGATGACCATCGTTTCTCTCGCTTACAGCCCGGAACCCAAAAAATAACAGCGTGCTGATGAATACAGGAAACATTTTGAAAAATATAAAACAACTAACAAAAATGAAAAGTATTTTTACAACAACCAACATTTTAATCGGCGCTGTACTATTTACCGCGGGCTGTGCTTTATCAAAGGAAGAGGAAGTTGCCGATGTACTTTTACAATCTACTCAAAATCAGTATGATGCAAGAAAACTTAACTCTACATCCTTCAAAACCGGCCTCACAACAACTCAACAACGAACCTTGCTTGAAAAAGCCGTCCAAAAGGATCCTTTTTTCGGACCAGCACATAATAATCTCGGCATAATCTTATACCAACAAAACGAGCTTCACCATGCCGCGGAGCATTTCAATAAAGCCGCGAGTCTCCTTTCGCAAAATCCGGCGCCCTTGACCAACCTTGCAATTCTACACGCAAAACTGTGTCGATGGGATGCCGCTCTTAAACATGCTCAAAAGGCTTATCACAGAGATCCGCACAATACTCATACTCTGAAAATCCTTGCACTTGCAATGTCCAGAAACTCTCCCGAGTTTGTAGAATTCGACCAAATCCTCGACAAACTGCTTGCTAAGAACATCACAAATAAATGGCGAAAATGGGCAGTCAATCAAAAGATTCTGAATAAGGAAGATACATAGACAACTCAATAACAATGTTAAGAATAATGAAATACAGACCCAGAATACTATGGCGTATCGGAATCGCACTCGCGCCAGCCTGGCTGCTCACTGCAATAGTAATTTTCGATACTGTAAAAAGCATAACCGTTGAAACCATTTTTGTTGAGGTACCCGAAATAAAACAAATGCAGCAACAGCAAAATGATACCGTTAACACTCTCCCTTTAAGCGCTTATGCGTGCCTGTGGAACACAGAACTGCGGCACAGCCTTCAGGAAGCCCCGGAAAAACAAAAGCCAAAAATCCACATTAAACATCAGCCGCTGAACATCGAACTAATCGGCACAGCATTCGAAAATCATAACAGTTATGCGCTACTAAAAACAAAAACAGGGGCAATAAGTTTACTAAAGACTGGAAGTCTTTTTGAGACTTTTCAAATCGACCACATAACGCCAAGTTCGGTAATACTAAAAAGCCCGGATACGACAAAACGCCTTCGCCTGCCTGAATCACTGCGAAACGTAGTTCCTGCTGAAATTCTTGAGGTTGCACAAATAAGCACCTCCGGCCCCGACGCCGAACAAATCCAGCCGCACGAAACTGACGCACAAGAAACTCAGGATACCAACGAAGCAACCACACAAAAACAAATCATAAATCTAAACCTACCGAGCATAAATAGCGCAAGTTTCCTAAGCCAGGTCAGACTTGTACCGGTAACCGGTTCCACCGCATCCAGCTCAGGTTTCAGAATCGACTCCATCGCGCAACAGAGTCCACTGCTGAAAGCGGGACTAAGACCGGGCGACCTTATCTGCGCCGTCGACGACCAGCCACTGAGAAACACCAAAGATATCAAAATAATATATGCCTCGTTAAACGATCAAAAAAACCACATTTGGGAATTACGCCGCGAAAAATCCACTATCTATGCCCATTTAAGAAAATAGAAAGGAATGCTTTATGGAAAATAATACGAAACCTTTCACCTGCACTGTAATCATTTCACTTTTTCTAACCACGCATCCTGTAATTACAAGTACACATGCGGCCGGTGAACCACAAAACTTTGCTGAAATCGACCCCAAAAACGCAGCTTACTCGTTCATGCTGGCACAAAAACTTGAACACGAGAACAAAATTGAACAGGCTATGCAAATTTACGACTGTATATATCAGTCATGGAACGAAGAAAGCCGGTGGAGTCAACTCGCTGCAATGAACCTGGGGAGGTGCCTGCTGTGTGAAAATCCTCCAAAAATCCAAAAGGCAAAACAACTCATAAATTTTGCAAGACCGCTCGATTACGACTTCGCATTTTCAAGAAAACGGCAACTCTGGGCGATGTTCATCAATATACATGTACTATGTACAAAATGGCTTGATACCGACATTGATGAATTCAGCGTAAGCCCTCACACTCAACCGTCCAATTGGCGAATTCCCGATGAACTTATACATCACATCGACCCGGCAATGATCGCCCTGGCTGACAGGTTCAATAAAAACTACCAAAGAGCCGTAGAATTCTTTCACAAACTCTTCCACAAAACCTCGAACCATTATCTACAACAAGGCTTTCTTCCCCACCTTCTTGATGTCCAGTTGAAAGCAGGTCACGCCGGGGATGCACTCATCACCGCAAGAGCATATTGGCTTATCGCTGTTTCTCGACCAATCCTGCTGCCGGATGCTATCGACAAGCTTGTACTATGTATGAAAAAACTCGGTGCAGGGCCGGAAACCATAAAACAATTCCGCTACTTCCAAACTTACGGACGAATGCCCGAAGGTATCTCGAATGAATCAATTGTCCGAAATCCCATCCGTCTTATTAAAAATTCCGGACAAAAAGTACGCCCGCTTTTTCCTGCTGAAACAATAAATAAAGAAAATTCACAAATTGAAAAAGCCCGCCTTTTGTTACTTAATGGTCGCCTTTCAGAGGCCGCAAAAAAACTCAAAGTTTTAATTGAAGACACTCAACCGGAAACAAAAAAATGGAAGTATACTCTTGAACTCATAAGAATGTCACTCGCTCTCCATGACGGACACGTTCACAACACCGACCGCTACGAGCTTTACCTTTATGAAAAATCCGGCCCAACTCAAAATACTAATAAGACCGACCCTGCAAATCCCCTCGACCTTATAATAAAAAATTCAGGCTATGATATTTCTGAAAATACAAAAGAAAAGACCAGCAAATCGGACGGCTCAAATAAATAAAACCAAACAAAATGTACCATATAATCTTTAACATTAGAATCCATAAATGTATGACAATTATTGCTTCAATTACTTTCACATTATTCGCTACTTTCCTGTTCCCTGCAGGTGGGTCTGAAATCCAGAATTCCCCGCACACTTCCCCTCACTCTAATTTCCAACAGTCAGAACATTGCTCAAATCCTGAAAGAGCCGGAAACACAGCAGAGTCAAATAATTTTGCTCGAAGAAACGACAATATCACATTAACGACAGAAACAATTTCTACTACATACACCGACCCCAACAACTCCACCATTTTAAATCTTCCTGAATCCTCGACTAAATCCAATATCATCGCATATCTTGCTCTCAAAAACGCACGTCGTAATCTTGACAAAACGAGGCAAATCCTGAAGCCTCGCCCGGAGCCTGAAAACTTCCCCGACATGCAAAACAAAGAAATTTCGGTAAAACTTTCAGATTTGCTGACGACTATAGATTTTGATGCCCTGCCGCAACAAATACCTCCACAACTTCAGCAGCACATCAACAACATAATGGACATCGCGAAAAGCTCCCCTGACCTGGCATTCGCTATTGCCTCTTCTCTCTGCACCCGATGGAATAAGCCCACCCATACCGATTTCATTTTTGAGCAGGTAATGCAAACATGTCGAAAGGAAGCGTTGTATCAGGACCTTGAAATGGCTGTAATTTTATTTCGCTCATTTTTGAATAAATTAAACAGCGAAGATCTTAGAAACCGCGCCGCTCTCAGGATTGGCCGCTTATACTATGAGAACGGGCTTTACGCAAAGACAATAGCGGAAATCAACATTGACAGAAACATTCAAAATCCCCCCCCCGCCTACACTCTCTCCGCAATGATAAAGGCTATGGCACTCATCAGAACAAGAAATTCCGAACAAGCCCTGCCTTTATTTGAATGGGTTGCAAAAAAAACAAGTGATGTAAAACAAAAAGCAAGAGCGGCTTTCGTCGCAGCCAGAATACATCTTATCTACCAGAGATATAAAAAAGCAAAAACTTGGCTTATATTCGTCGCCCACCAGATTCATAACAAATCACTTGCCAATGCAGCAGCAAAACTGCTCAAAGACCCCAATATTCAAAAGGATGCCGAAAATGAAGATTAGACTTGTTTTCATGACATTTATATTAAGCACAACTGTCACCGACCTCACACTTGCCTCAAGCGTTGCAATAAACAATTCCGATGTAGTCCAGCCGCCCAATTTTCTTGTTATCGTGATTGACACCCTACGCTCCGACCACATGAGTTGTTATGGTTACAATAAAAATACAACCCCAAATATCGACAAACTTGTACGACACGGCTGCATCTTTACCAACTGCTACAGTACCAGCTCATGGACTCTGCCCGCCTGCACATCGCTGATGACCGGCTTATATACACAAACCCACAAGACCAACAAATGGGACAGTTCCATACCCAAATGGGCTCCATTCCTGCCCCGCATACTCGCCGCCCACGGCTACTATTGCTCCGGCGTTTCTTCCAATCCCTTTCTAAGCGAAAAATACGGATTCGCAAGTGGGTTCCATAAATTCGACGAAGAAACCGTAATTGCCGCAGCGAAATGGAGCTTTCCTCTCGCTGAAAGTAAACACAAAGCAATTGTACTCGCTTCGACGGGAGCTACCGCCACAAGAACAACAATGCAACTGCTCAATAACAGACCCCACGACAAGCCCTTCTTCATTTTCATTCATTACATGGACTGTCACGCCGACTACGTACCACCGCCCCCCTTCGACACAAAATTTAACCCTGATTACTCCGGAGATATTACCGGACATGTTCAAAGTCAAAGGTTTTCAACCGACATATCACAAAGAGATCTCCGGCATGTTAAAAGCCTTTATGATGGAGAAATTGCATACACCGACTTTCAAGTAGCTCAATTACTTGAGCATCTTAATGCGCTGAACCTGGAAAACAACACATGCGTAGTTCTCACCGCGGACCACGGTGAGGAATTCCTCGAACACGGCAACTGGGGACACGGCTATAACCTGTTCAACGAATGCTTAAGAATACCACTTATCATTCGCTGGCCCGGCAAAATAAAGCCCGGCACCACCATAAACATTCCTGTTTCGATAATCGACATTATGCCTACAATACTTGACGCCGCCGGACTCAACACACCGCAATTCTGTCCCGGAACAAACCTCATTACCATCCTCGAGGATGACTGTAAAGATACACGTCGCTCTCTTCTTGCTCAAACCGCACTCGGAAACCCCCTTACCGCTCTCATCACTCAAAACCTGAAACTAATAACACGCACGCCAGACAACACACATATTACAGACCCGGCTAAAACCATGGTCTTCGACCTCAAAAAAAACCCGAAAGAACTTTTCGACAAGCAATTAGAAGACCAGAATACACGCGAACAACTGCTCTTTAAATACGTTAATACCATGGCAAAAATCAATAACCAGCCGACAAACAAATCAGATACCTTCGAACGCAGCCAAATTAAAATAAATCCCCAACATCATAAAATGCTTAAATCCCTCGGATACATTGGAAATGACAACTGAAAATATCATGAACAAAGAAAACTGCGTCATTATTGTGCCTACATATCGTGAAAGAGAAAACCTCGCCCGTCTATATCGGCAGTTGAATGTATGTGTTCCTTCCGCAGCGCTTCTTGTTGTCGATGACGCAAGCAAAGATGGAACTCTTGCACTCATACAAAAATTGCAGTCAAAAGGTTACCCCATAATCCTGTTTCAAAGGCACGCCAAACTCGGTCTCGGAACCGCCTACACACTCGCACTCGCGTATGTCAAAGAAACACAATCCCCATATGCCGTACAGATGGATGCGGATTTCTCACATCAACCCACTGATGTTCCCAGGCTTATAAAAGCCTGCACCCAAAACCATATCGCCGTCGGCTCAAGATACGTATACGGAGGACGATGCTCAGGCTGGCCCTGGTATAGAAAAATTCTCAGCAAAACGGCAAACTATTTCGTTAGAAAGACCCTAAAATTACCCATAAAAGACGCAACGGCCGGCTTCAGGTGTATTAGAAACGACGTCCTGAACCGTCTGTCACTAAAAAATATAACAACCGCCGGTTTTGCATTCCAGTGCGAACTAAATTACATCTCCGCTAATGTCGGCGCAGAATTCAACGAAGTCCCCATTACATTCAGGCAGCGAATCGCAGGCAAAAGCAAAATGTCTCTGCGCATCATAGCTGAGGGATTTATTCAAATCATACATATAAAAAGACGTGTAAAAAGACTTAAGCAGTTAAAGCATTAAAATAACATGAAATATAATTTAACCAGGATAGTCAAATGCAAAATATAAATAAAGCCACGCATGATTCTCACTTGATAACCGGACGAAGCCCGCCCGTAAAATTTTACTGCCGCAGGCATTAACGTTAAATATTTACGGATTGTAAGACAAAACACGAAAACAATCGTGTATGCACGGGTAAATCCGAATAAGGAACTTTGAAATGAATACTCTCAAAACTGTTAAAATCACAATCATTACATTGACGCTCTTGTTGTCTGTACAGTCATTTTCAAAACAGAAGGAAAGTGTGGAAGCCGGCAAAGATGCCGTTATAGAACGTGTCTACATACAAAGGTCAAGTTCATACGACCCCGGCACTATTGTAGCAGCGCTCAATAACAAATCCAAATCACCGGTCGAAATCGGCCGTATCAGAGTCAATGGTTCCGTAGTAAAAGAATGGCCCGAGCCGTCAAACCCGATTATGTGGCACAGAGTTTCACATAAACAACTAAAACCGGGAAATACCGGCCTGATTCAGCTTAAAATTGCTCAACACGCGAGTGGTATGATCAGACTCAACGTTGAGATTAATGGTAAAGAACACACCACACTACTAAGCTCTGCAAACTACGAACCAATCAGAATACACGCCGTCAGATACGACCCCAACGGAACAAAAGTAAATATTTTCCTTACGAACAGTGCTGATAAAGTTCAGAAACTTAATACCATAGAACTCAACGACAAAAAAGTCTGGCCTGATAAAGACAGATGCCTATATATCAAACCTAATAGCACCCACATTATTCACATTGCTCTAAAAGAACCTCTAAACGCAGGACAAATCGTCAGACTCAGACTGCTTATGGATAACCGGGTCATCGTAACAAGAGACAGAGCAATCCCCGGCTTCCGTATGTCTATCGAATCCGGCGATAAAGAAATGGCAAAAAGGATAAACGCCGACCCCGTGGTTTTAGACTCATTCCAGTTCCGCGAGCAACCAGCACCACAGAAACAACCTGACGCCGCTCTTTCACTCGTAGAAAGGCAAGGCTCTAAATGGTCGCTCGTGCACGTTACTCACGGCAGGCACGTCTCAAAGGAAGAAAGCGACCTTGCTTGTGTCTTTGCCTGCCCGACTCATGCAACAGACTCGTACCATACATCCGCATATCTCGCAATGAGAGCCCAGGCTGAGGTGGAAAAGAAAAGCTGTTGGCAGTCTTTCATCCACGCCTGCAGGTCACAACCACTGCGAGGCATTGCTATGTTCGGTCAAATTGCCGACGCCGTCCGCTTCAACGCACAAATCAATACGGCATTTACCGGCAAAAGCGAAAACATTGAAAAAATACCTTATACAGTCTACCGGCTAACCGGCTATGCGGTTAACTGCTCCGCTCCTTCAATCGCTTTGCCAATGATTCCTCTCGAAAGAGACCGCGCACTATTCCCTCGACGCGCTCCGCTTGCGATCGAAGCAAGACAAATGGTCTACGCCGCAATCTCGGCGGGAGCCGGTGGTATCGCATACAGAATTATGGAGCAAAACTGGGGTGACGAAACAAGAGACCCCATGATTGATGAAATAAAAATGGTAAATAATGAAATACGCTCAGTTCGCGACTATCTCGCCATGGGATTTCCGCGGCCAATAGCCGAATCCAAAGACCCAAAAATACAAGCTACAATTATCGACGCCACACCAAAGGCAATGCTTCTGATTCTGATAAACCATGACCTTCGTAAATCACCTCCCGAAGTCCCGCCGTCAGTAAATGCAATACTTCACGAAAACGTTATTGTTAAAATAGATATACCCGATGTAATAAAAGATGTTAGTATACGGGAAATAAATGATATCAAGTTGACTGAATTCGACACTTTCAACATCAATAACAGCAGCCTTGTGCTGAATGTTCCCAAAGTAAAGGCTACTTGTCTGTTAATTATCGAACCGGAAAAATAGTCATAAATTTCAAACCGTTGGCGGGTCCGTTTCGCCTTAAGGCACATTATAAAAATACCGGTCCGGGGCGCCGGACCCGCCACTATTAAAATGCTTCCTCAAATCTTGTTAAAGAACTCAATAACCTGAAAACTATTAACATGAACGGTATCAAATTCCAGCTCTACAGAACAATGAAATCGCTGGTCTACATGGTGCAAAATCCTGGAATTATAACCGTGTATCTGGTCATAGTATTATGGTTTGGCTCCAACTGGCTCAAACCGGGAATCCCGGCCGGTGACCTCCCCGGCACCGCCGCCGGTCTACAACAATGGAAAAACCTCCTCAGCGAAGGAAATCTTTTTTCAACCTGGAACAATGCATGGTTCTGTGGACACTCACGGGCACTTTTCAACCTCAATGGCGGTATGGAAATAGCTTACCTACCGTTTCTTCCTTTCGCCGAGCCTCTACAAGCCGTAAAAACCGGAGCTCTCGCATACATCGCTCTGTCAGCATTTTCCTGTTATTTACTCCTTAATTATCTTATTAACAACAAACCTGTCGCCTGGCTGTTAGGCCTTGTCTATGCTCTTCACCCGATTCATATCAGTGTTACCGCCGCTTCATCACATGCTAATTTTCCTCCTTATTATTTTCTTCAGCCCCTTCTGCTCCGGGAACTTTTTCGACTTATCGATAACCCCGACAAATACCGGACAGCACTTTTATCGCTTCTTATCGCTCTCACCGCATGGGTGGATTTCGAACGGCTTGCTGTAGCCACACCTTACCTGGCAATCATATTCACAGCTTTGGTGTTATGGAAATGTTGCCGAAAAACAATTTCGAAAGCCGAATTAAAAAGTATCCTGAAAAAAAATCTGACAGCAATTACAATCTCCGTCGTTCTCGCAATAGCTTTATTAGGCGTCTTCGTACTTCCTGCTGCATGCGAAAAACATTTACACGCATTATTCTCCGAATCCGTTCGAGCTTCCTCCGTAGATTTCTTTTCCATACAGAATCCTCTTTATTACCTTGACCGAGATGCCGAATTTCTAAGCAAAGCCTATCCCTGCCTGCCGGCTGAAAACGCACATGATGCAGGTACATTCTACCTCGGCTGCTCTCTTTTAGTTCTTGTTCTACTCACCTTTTCTTTTCCTTCTACAACACCCCGTGAAAACATCATTCTCACCGCTGTTTTGCTTGCCGCTGCTGCGGCTCTTGCTGCTGCGCATGGCCGCTTCTCTGCATATCACAGCGTCTGCAAAATCCTCGACAAAATATTTCTCTACAGCAAACCAAGAGAAGATGCTGCAAATCAGCTCCTGCGTTTCTCGCTCATCACCATCACCATTTTTATAACTCTGGCCGTCTTCTCAATTCGGCAAATGTGTAGGTACAAAATTAAGATCATATTTCCCATAATTATCTGTACAATATTGCTTGTTATATTTGCCTTTACCACACCTTTCTCTTTCATATTTTCCAGATTTCCTCCGTTCGCTGAAATGCGAAACCCGGGATGGTTCGCAACCGCAATACCCTCCATCGGACTAATAATCGCAGCAGCTATCGCAGTGAAAAGAATAATTGCTAATATACGAAATCGACGCCGACAATGTGCATTTGTTGCAGTCATCGCCGTCGTCATCTTAGCCGACATTTGGCCTTATAGAAAAGGCTTCCAGAATACCATTAACGATAAAGCCATCCGGGAGCTCCAGGATATCGCTTTAATAATCGATAATGACGAAAGACAGGCAAGATTCATCACCCGTGAAAGCTATAATCCTCACGCCGACCTGCTTCGTGCTTACTCATCCTCTCCTGCCGCATTCTATTGGCTTAACTGGATGGCTCCGGCTCATACAAGTGATTTTATCTTTAACCACATTTACCAAAACCTCCACAAACCGGATACTATTGACCTCGCCCTCGAAAATGCCTCATGGGCAAACATCAGATATATTATTTACGATATAAAACAAGGTCCTCTTCCACCAAAGTCTTCATTCCTTTCAAAAAAATTCATCGGCAGCTTCTTTGCTCTCTATGAAAACAACACCTGCCGCCCCCTCGCAAATATCCTGCCGGAAAACGCAATCAGAAATCCGGACAAACTATACCGGCATACATTTTCAAATTCCTCCCATATTATTAAAAGTTTCGCGCAAACCTCTCCTCACAGGATTACTGTTAGTGTGGACTCAAACCATTCCTGTACACTTATGCTCAGTCAATCCTGGTTCCCCGGCTGGAATGCAACCATCGACGGAAAACATGTTTCCGTAAGCCGAGTGCAGAAAGCATTTATCGGCGTCTCCCTGCCGGCCGGCTGTCACAAAGTTATATTCCACCGCTGCTTCAAATGGTACCATCACCTCGGTGTCGGTTCCACCATTATCTCGGCAATAATATGCCTCACAATATTTCTTATCCCTTTATACAACATCATATTTATCCCCATTATAAAATTTATAACAAATCGAATAAAAATCAAATTACAAAAGACTTATAATGAGTAAGATAATACGATACCAAACGAATCAGGTCAAAAACAGGTACATTGGCCGAATCATCAACACGAACAAACACAAAACACGCACCATAAACATTAGAAAAAAGAACATACAATTCTGGTATAAAGCCGCTGATGCTGCCGTTGCCGGCTCGGTTGCACTCGCAGCCTTGTGCATATATACCGCCACACTTGCTCCTACCATAGTTGCCGCGGACGCCGGAGAACTCGTAACCGCCGCATACGAACTGGGTGTTGCTCACCCGCCGGGCTATCCGCTCTGGTGCATACTCGCGCATTTATTCATTAAAATCTTCGCCTCAATACAGGATGTTGCATATCGTGTTAATTTGTTATCCGCTTTTGCCGGCGCTTTCACCTGTTCCTTCGTGTACCTTATTGCACGTCAACTGAAAATTTCTATCGCCCCTGCAGCGGCTGCGGCTCTATTACTCGCCGCCTCAAGAGAAATCTGGGCACAAAGTGTCATCGCCGAGGTTTATACCCTGAACTCCGCTTTCTTTACAGCCTTACTGCTCTGCATTATACGCTGGGACATCACCCGAAAAAAATACATACTGCTCATCTTCTCCTTGCTGCTGGGGCTCGGACTTACAAATCACCATACAATCGCGGTTCTTGGGCCGGCCGCCGTCATCTTTGTCCTCGCAAGAAACTGGAAAATTATACTCGATTACAAACTTATCGCCGCCGTTACAGCTCTTTTTGTAGTCGGCCTGTCGGTATACCTATATCTCCCACTTCGAGCCGCCGCTATGCCATACATGGACTGGGGACACCCTGAAACAATCAGCCGGCTCTGGGCACACGTAACCCGAGCACAGTACAAAGTAAACTATACACCTCTGCCGAGAACACCGCTGTCGTTTTTCTTCCAAATATCGGTTCTGATGAGATATTATCTCGAACAATTCTCACCCCTTATAGGCTTCACCGCCCTTATACTGGTTCCCTTTGCCGTTTATGTACGAAAAAACGCCTGCTGGATACTCGTGTTCTCTCTGTTTCTGTTGACGTCTGTTGTCTACATTTTCCTGGTGAATACAAAATTCAGCAGGCAGGATATTGAAGCACAAAAGGTCTTTTTTATACCGGCATATTCCTGCGCCGCAGTTCTCATTGCTGCCGCTCTGCAGTTTGCAAATAACAAAATAATTCAAATCCTTCGCCAATTCATGAAACATGCTCCCGCCTGTCTTCTTGGCACCGCATTGCTGCTTATGCCCGCCCTCATCTCATTCGGCCATAACTACAAAGCAAACGATTTTAGTGATTATTGGTACGCCGACGACCATGCACAAAACATTTTTGTTACAATGAAGCCCAACGCCGTCATCTTTCCCTCCGGCGACCACAACACTTTCCCACTCATATACCTTCACAAAGTCGAGCAGGTCCGACCTGACATAACAATCGCCGACAAGTACGGATACGTCGAAGCACGAGACTTCCCTCGCTTACAACCACTTGAAAATGACAAAACACGACTTCCGCGAGACCCGACCATACGATATATCCTCACGGAAACCGACCGACCCGTATACTTCACAGTAAAATACAATGTACCAACCGGCCTCAAAGTTCAACAAATCAGAACAGGACTCCTCTATGAAGTATCCGCAAAACCAAACAAGGATGACCCGGAAAATATCTGGACCAGATATCGATACAGAAATATAAACCACGGTTTCCAGAATCCCCCGGATTACGGTGCGGTTAATATTGTCTCCGACTATTACTACTTTTACGCTCAAAAAATGCTAAGCAACGGAAATCCCTCCCAGTCTCTCACTCTCTTTGCACGCTGCGCGAACGTTGCCCACGGGATAAAAGAAGTATACAACAACATAGCATCTGCTCTCGCAGAACACGGCCTGCTCGAACATGCCCGGCGCTATTATCGCAATGCTCTCAAAATCGACCATGAATATACCAGTGCACTATGGAACATCGCGAGAACGTGCTCCGCTTTGAAGGACTATGAAGCCGCTGCCCAACATTTTTTAAGACTGAGAAAAATCAAACCCGACGATTTCCGCGTCCCGGGAGAACTCGGCTTCATCTATCTTCGACATCTCAATAACACCAAATCAGCTATAAATTACCTTAATCAATCTTTGCAAATCAAACCCGACCAGAAGCAGATTACACAAACCCTTGACACTCTGCGCTCCCGCAGAACTCTTCTCCGGCCGCAACGCAAAACACATGACTTCGGTAAAGTTCTCCTCCGCTCGGAAAATCATACCACATTCACCGTTCGCAATGTTTCAGACAAACCATTGGAAATAGAGTCCGTAGATTCCGATTGCGGCTGCACCATCCCGAAAATAGCCCAAAAACACCTCTATCCAAAACAGACCACGCAGATAAATGTTTCTTACCGTGAAAACAAAAAGCTCGGCAAACATGCAAAACACATAACGGTAAAAACCTCCGAAGGCCGACCACTCATACTAACGATAAAAGCAAATGTCGTCCCGCAATATACCACAGAACCAGCTAAAATAGAACTTAAAGAACTTGTACCGAAATCAAAATCAACACACCACATACACGTTCATTCTTTCAACGACCGCGCCTTTGCAATCAAATCCGTATTATCCAGCTTTGAGATGCTTGAACCTTTGACCAGTCCCGAGTTCAACGAGCCTTCCCCATCGCACAAAATCAAATTCAATATAACTACCGGCCTCACAACCGGCAAAAAAACCGGCAAACTTACAATTTTCATCAAAGACCAGGAAAACCCGGAACTAAATATTCCCATAACAATACATATCCGTCATCCGGTTATCCTCGAACCACGCTCATTCTTCCTTACATCACTTTTACGAGGCCCGGAAATATCACGACGAATAAAAATAAACCTCCCTCCCAACTGGACGGCAAAAATTACAAAAATAAAACCTTCCGCAAACTGGCTCTACATTCATCAACCACCCCGAACCCTTACAGAAAGCCAGACCCTTATAATCAAAATTAAAACGGACGCACTCCCAAAAACCTTCAGCGGCTCAATAACCATTATTACAGACCACCCCTCGATACCATCAATTGTTATCCCCGTATATGGCTATACCGAATAAGACCATGCTTATCGCGTCGCCCTTCATTATCGCACTGGCAATTACCTCCGTCGCCGCTCTCACCTGGCGTTTCTATCTCCTTCGATGTTACAGACCCGCAGATTCCTCCCATAACGAATACCCGCAAATTGACGTCGTTATTACAGCATACAATGAAGGTCCCAACGTAACAAATACTATAAACAGCGTTCTCAACGCCCGATACCATCCGCAAAAAATACACATTATCATTGTCGACGACGGCAGCACCGACTCAACCCCCATACACATTGTAAATGCTGCAAAAACTAATCCACAATGTATTTCTACAATCACATTCAATAGAAACCGCGGCAAACGCGCCGCCCTCATACAGGCATTCAAACTCGCCGCGGCACCGTACATTATTACTGTCGACTCCGACTCCACAATACAAAAAGATGCCCTGCATAAAATCATCGCTCCCCTCGTTAAAAACCCTAAAATCGCAGCCGTCGCAGGCCGTCCTCAACCTCAAAACTCCGCCGCCATAATACCGAAAATGCTCAATGTAACGTTCGCACTCGCCTTCGACTTCAATCGCGCGGCACAGCACTCCCTCAAATGCGTCCTTTGTACACCCGGCTGCTTCTCCGCATACAGAACAGCAGCAATAAAACCACTGCTCCAGTCATTCGCCCGTCAAAAATTCCTCAATCAGCCGGCAAAAATTGCAGAAGACAGAGCACTAACCAACCTTCTGCTCAAAGCCGGCCATTATACCGCATATCAGGCCGACGCAATCGCGCAAACCAGGGTCCCCGAAAAACTATCAACCCTCGCCGCGATGTTCCTCCGATGGAAAAGAGGCAACATTCGCGAATCTATACACTACGCCTCATTCGCTTTCGGCAAAAACCGGGCCACCCCCTCGACAGCCGCGAACATTAACTTCCTCATCACAATCTTCAACATGTTCGCGCCGTATCCGCTCATCATATATACCTTATTCGCCGCCCTGGTAAATCCCTCCTCCCTGCTCATCATCGCTTTTTGGATTCTTGTCGGTTCTGCCTTACCACTTACCTGGTACACCTGGCGCTACAAAAACTTACACTTTCTTTTTGCACTGATTTACATTCCATACTGGACCCTGTTCCTTAGCTGGATAACCCCCTATGCCCTGCTTACCCCAACAAAAAATCACTGGCTGACAAGAAATCCCACTAACAATGAACAACCTCGGGTTAAAACCCGTGGTTGTTAACTAAACACATAAAAGAAAGAATTATAGAGATTAGTTCGATAATGGGGGGCCTTTGAGTGAGGGTGATGCTTCGGCCATGGAGTCGAGTGTTGATTTCGTATGTCCTGTGCAGCTATGCCCTTTTCTCAGTGCCGCCGATTATTGACTTGAATTGGACAAAATTGGCATGGACAATGGGCAGGGGTATAGCCTTTGAGTGGTAGTATAATTTTCTATATCGCGATTGGTTATTATGATCGAGCGGTTTTAAGAAAGCCGGAAAAAACAGGTGAAATTTACCATTAACGAGTAAAAGTTACAGGAACGGGAGCACCAGGAATAAAGTGGTGCCGTATGGTATTGATATTGGAGTTGCATCTTAATATGCCGAGTCGTGTCGGCTCAACTGCTTATATCGTGAAAGGGCAAATGAAAATTTCCGGAATTTAAGAAAATTTCGGCATAATATTGTTGACAGATGAGGATTATGGTGTAATATCTTTAGCAAAAGGGGATGTTCTTTTCGTCTCTCAAGGGATATTCTCTTATTGGAAATCGAGAGACATGTTATTAAGGAGTAAAGTAGTGAGTACGGGTACAGTAAAATGGTTTGATTCGAAAAAGGGTTTTGGGTTTATTATGCCGGACGACGGTGGTAAGGACCTGTTCGTCCATCACTCTGAAATCAAGGTGAGCGGTTACGCTACACTCGATGAAGGTCAGAAGGTGGAGTACGAGATTGGCGAGGGTCGTAAAGGCCCGTGTGCGACGAATGTATCGCCTTGTTAAAGTTAGGCAAGATAGCGAAAACCCAACAGGCTCCGCATGAAGCGGGGCCTGTTTTTTTTGGTTCGGTATCATAGGCAGCAATGATGGTCGGGTATGATGTTAGACAGGTATTATTCTTGTTTGGCATTTTCCGAGGAGGAATCGGCTGGTTTGTAGTTTCTTTTGGCAGGCTTCTGGACAAGGCCGTTTCGGATGGCTTTTGCGGAGACTTTTACCCTGCACACTTTTCCATCAACCACGGCGCGCACCTTCTGTATGTTAGGCTTGAATTTTCTTTTTGATATTCCCGTAACTTTTCTACCGACGCCGCCGAGATGTTTGGCCTTACCGCGGCGTTTGATGCTTCTTCCTGCAACTGTTCTTTTTCCTGTGTAATAGCATACTCTTGACATTGGCGACTCCTTATAGTTGTCGTCATTTCCTGATGCCGGTTAGAAAGTGCTATTATTATAGTGACGGCGGGGAAGAGTTCAAGGGTAAATTATGCGAACCAGGGGCGTTTTCTTTTTAGGTTGGTGGAGAGGACGCGGCGGGTGAAGTAGACGTCGTCGGGTATCTGGAAGTCGAACATACCCACGACGATGAGGTCGGCGCCGTTTTCGAAGGCGTATTTGAAGCCTTGTCTGGGGGGTATGACGCCTGCGCCGAGGACTTTGTACGCAATCCAGGGTTTTTTGACGGTTTTCATGAATTCGATGGTTTGTTCTGGTGTGTCACAGTGGTAGTCGGCGGTGTTGAGGGTTTTGAAGTAGAAATCGGGGTTTATTTTGGCGGATTCGACGGCGATTGGCACGTCGAGTTTGTGTCCACCGACGCCGGCAATGATTTTGTTTTGCTTTATGTGGTCGACGGTTTTTCCGATGAGGTCAACCCGGCCGGTCCCGACCCATTCGTCGGCTATACCTCCCTGGATGAATGCACCTATGGCGCCGTGGTCGACGGCGATGTCTACGGTGGTTCTGCAGTCGTATATTTCGGGGTTTACCTGTGCGAGCCACTGGATTTTCCCACCGATTTTGCGGTACTTGTCGAGGACTTTGACGGCTTTGAAGTCTTTGGCTTTGTTGTTAAGGATGACGGTGTTGATGCCGTTCTGTTCGGCGATGGTGAGGGTTTCGAGGATTTTTTCGTCGTTGAAATAATTTTTTAGCAGGGATGAGACGTAGATGAGGTCTCTGCTGTGTGCGTATCCGGCGACGAGATTTCCGCCGCAGATGAGGCGTGTGATTTTGACGTTTTTGATTTGGGCGAGCGGCAGGGTTTGAGTGGCAGCTTTGGGCGGGGTTGGCTTTTGTGTTTGTTGGCGGCGAAGGGCCTGTTCTTCGCAGCTAAGGCCTACGGTGGCGGCGACGGAGGTGAGAGCAGATTTTGTCAGGAATTTTCTGCGGTCAATGTTTTCAGACATGCTTTTTCCCTTTTGGCAGACGGGGGTAGGAGGTCTTTATGAAGTTGAAATTATTATATGGGATTGGCTGTGGGGATGCGAGGAAATTTTGAGGATGAGTGTAACGGCAGGGGGGTAATGTGCGGGAATATATGAATGAGCGAATTCGCTTGAAGTTGGGAGGCGGGGGGAATATGATTGGCGTTTAGCAAAAAGCTGAAAAAACGGATTTTATGGATGAGGCTGCAAGGAACTTCAGATTTCAGGAGGTTTACGGATGGTTAGTGAGATAACGACGGATGCGCTTAATGCGGAGCAATTTATCAGCGAAAAGGTGGAGGAAATACGGTCTGCGGTGGGGGACAACAAGGCGATAAACGCGATGTCGGGGGGTGTGGATTCGTCGGTAGTTACGATGCTTGGCCATCGGGCGCTGGGAGATAATCTGCGGACGGTGTTTATAGAGAACGGGTTGATGCGTGAGGGAGAAGCGGAGCAGGTGGTCGCCCGATTTGCGAAGCTGGGGGTGTCTGTGGAGGTGGTAGATGCGCGGGATGAGTTTCTGGGGGCGCTTAAGGGAATCAGGGACCCGGAGGAAAAGCGGGAGGCGATTACCGAGACTTTTTATCGTAAAGTTTTCGGGCGGCTGGTGAAGGAGAGCGGGGCGAAGTTTCTGCTTCAGGGTACGATACTGACGGACGTGGAGGAGACGGCGGCGGGCATCAAGCGGCAGCATAATGTTTTCGAGCAGATTGGCATTGATCCGGAGGAGGCTTTTGGTTATGGAGTTGTGGAGCCTTTAATTCAGCTTCGAAAGGACGGTGTTCGCAGGGTTGGCGAAGCGCTGGGGCTGGAGCGTGAGGTTTTTGAGCGGATACCGTTTCCGGGGCCTGCGCTTGCGGCCCGTGTGATAGGGGAGGTGACGGCGACGCGGCTGGATGTGGTGCGAAAGGCGACCGCCGTGGTGGAGAGGCTTTTGGGGGATACGGGTGCGTTTCAGTATATGGCGATTCTGCATGAGGACAGGGTAACGGGAATTCGCGACGGAGAGCGGGACTTCGGGTTGCAGATAGAGGTTCGCTGCTGGGACAGTGTTGACGCGCGTACGGCAACGGCGACTCGGCTTGGCTGGGAGAAGCTGGAGGAGCTGGCCGGTGCGATTACCGGTGAGGTGCCTGGTGTGGTGAGTGTTACGTATAATATTGCGCCGAAGCCGCCTTCGACAATTGAGGCGGTTTAGGGATTGTTCAGGTTGTTA
>CAZGGE010000013.1:0-30781 GCA_964524285.1 uncultured Pirellulales bacterium | reverse complement strand
CCTGGGCCAGCTCGTCGTCGAGTGTTTTTTGTTCCTCGATGCGGCGCACGACGGAGCGATATTCCGTTTGGGCATATTGCCAGAGCTCTCGCTCATAGCGCACCACCTCATCTAGGGGCAGATCATCAAGATAGCCTTGGTCGGTGGCGTAGAGGATCAGGATCTGACGGCCTTTCAGTTCGTGGTTCAGGATTCGGGAAAAGCGGCTGTACCAGCGTTCGGCCAGCCGGGCGGCCATGATGGCCGCCTCTTTTGCGCTGCAAATTTTTGCCCCGGACATAGAGCCTGACTTATCGACGACGATAGCAATGTTCAGCGGAGAGCGTTGCCGGCAGGAATCGAGTTCGTTTCCTTCGAGGCCGATTTTCAGGTACTGGGTTTGTTTGTTTTCCGCGAGCATGACAGGCTTGGCGACGGAAACGTTAAGCGAGACTGCATTGGTGTCAACAGCGGCCGGCACAGCCGAGGCACCGAGGAAAAGAAACAGAATCGCCGTAACAACATGTGTTTTTACTGTCTTCATTTTTTTGCCCTTTCAAATTGAATTAGTTAATGTTTTCCATGTTATATATTGGTAATCGTGCGGGAAAAGTTCAAGTAAAATGGACGTAAAATAACATAATGTATTTTTTACAAAGTATTTACAAAGCAGTCGGCGGGATATAACCTATAATAAAAGAAGGTGTGTTATGGAAACGAAGGGTAACATTCTGATAGTGGAGGACGAGCGGCGGATAAGGTCGGCGTTGAAGGACTTTCTGGAATATCAGGGATTCGAGGTTAACGAAGCGAAAGACGGTCTCGAGGCCGAGCGTACCGTTTCCAAAAGTAATTTCGATATTATAATTCTGGACTTAATGCTTCCAAAAATAAGCGGAGAGCAGCTTTGCACACGCTGGCGTGAGCAGGGGATTCAGACTCCGGTAATAATGCTGACGGCCAAGGGTCAGGAAAAGGAAAAGATTGCCGGCCTGGAGCTTGGTGCGGACGATTACATAACGAAGCCCTTTTCGCTTGAGGAGTTGCTTGCCCGGATGAAGGCGATTTTGCGGAGAGTGGATCCCTGTCGTGGCGTCGGGAGGCGATTCAGATTCGGTGATTTGGAGATTGATGCCGGCGGTCTTGTTGCGAAACGTAATCGCAGCAAAATAGAATTGAGTAATCGTGAAATCAGGATGATAGTGTGTTTTGCAGCGAACCCGGGCCGGGTAATAAGCAGGGAGGAATTATACAAGGAAGTCTGGGGTGAAGAAATGTCGGAACTTGGAACGCGCACGACCGATATGCACATAGCAAAACTTCGAGCCAAGATAGAAAAAGACCCGGGACAACCTGAAATAATCAGGACGGTTCGTGGTGCGGGGTATAAGTACGAAGCGGATTAATTATGTATAAACGACTGGGCATTTTGACTGCGATAATAATTGTAGCCTTTGCGTTGCTGGGCTGGCTTGGATACCGTTCGATAGTGATGATGTCGGATGGAATGCGGGGACGCCGTCAGGGAGAATTTGCTTCCGTATCGGAACAAATCCGTCTTGACCTGAAGAGCAAGCTCGACCGTTTTATTCAGCGTGAGCAACAACGGCCTTATATTCATTACCAGTATGACTACGTTCCGGAAGTAGCGGCCGGTTTTCAACAGGATGCCGGCCCCGTCCTTCGCTCTCCGTTGGGTGAACGATTGCAGATGGGCTTTGCATACGGCTATTTTCAGATAGAGCCGGACGGAACGGTAACTACGCCTTACTATATTGAGGGCGACGTAAAGAAAGAGCAAATCGAAAGTGGTTTGTACGGCGAGGCCAGCAGTTACGTTGAAAACATAAAAGATAAGCTGGCGGCTAAAATCAATACAGTCGATTACAGCAGGCCGGTAACATTGCCTCTCGAAAGGGATCGGGCGGTTGCTGATGCGAAAAAGAAGGATATGGATTTTGCGAAAAAAGTGCCCCGTAAAAGCAAATCCCTGCCTATTGAAAGCCTTCAGTCAAAGGAAAGGGAAACTCAGGTATTCAAACAGCAGCGGTCTGTTGTAACTCAGAACATAGACCGCTGGGAAAGAAGCAAGTTACAATATGAGCGAGCGCAGCAACAAGAGATTGCCAAAAGTCAGGCGAAGACTGATTCGACTTCTCAGAGACAACAGGATAGGTTACAAGAAGAATATAAAGCGAATCGTGTTGGCGGAGAAGAGGAAAGCGGCGAGAAGCTGGAGCAACCACGGCCTGAGCAGGGGGGTGATACGGTGCAGGTTCGAATTGAGCCGTTTGCGCCGATAGTGGTCAAAGGAGAAAAGCAGGACTGTCCGCTTTTCGGGTCCGATGTTTTTCTGATAAGGCACGTTCAGGTCGGAGCACGCCATTTTGTCCAGGGATTCAAATTGGCACAGGAGCAGTTGCTCGAGGACTTCAAAAGTTCCGCTGAGCTTTTGATGCGGCCGGGTATGAGTTTCGAAATATCGGCGGGCGAAGACAAGAAAGCTGCTTACGCGGCGGTACTCGATTTCGGAATCGGACAGCTTGTGCTGAATCTTTTCGAGGATGACCCCGGATGGATATCCAGTGAGACAAGGAAACTTCGCAACTGGTATTTCAGTATTATGGGAGTTGTATTTGCAGCGATAGGCGCCGGTCTTGTAAGTCTGTGGTTGAGCGCGCATGCTCAGACCGGACTGTCCCGCAAAAAGGATGATTTTATTTCAGCAGTGTCCCACGAACTGAGAACGCCCCTTACGTCGATGCGGATGTATGCGGAGATGCTGGACAAGGGTTGGGTGAAGTCGGCTGAAAAAGTGCGCGAGTATTACGGCAATATGCGGCAAGAGACGGAGAGGCTCACCCGGCTGGTAGAGAACGTTCTGGATTTTTCGCGAATACAAAAGGGACGAAAGAAGTACCAGTTTGCAGTCGGGGACGTTGATGATTGTGTAAAGAATACCGTTGAGATGATGGCGCCGTACGCCGAGCGGAACGGTTTTTCCATAGACCTGCGTACGGGCTGCCCGAAGCCCGTCTTATTCGACAAGGATGCGGTTACTCAAATACTGGTTAACCTTCTGGATAATGCCGTTAAGTATGCGCGTGAGGCGGAAGACAAAAGGATACTTGTTAGAACCACGGCTCAGAAGGATTACGTACTGATAGAAGTGGAAGATCACGGTCCCGGTATCGGGCATCGACAAAAGAAAAAGGTATTTGGAAAGTTTTATCGAATAGGGCCGGAGGCGACCCGCCAGACAAGCGGCAGCGGGCTTGGCCTTGCGATTGTTGAAAGTTTTGCACAAGCTCATCGTGGTTTCGTGGAAATATTAAACGCAAAGCCCAGAGGCGCGATTTTTCGCGTGGGGCTTGCTGTGAGTCATTAGTTGAAATGCACAACAAAATAACGAGAAGTCTTGTTGAGGAGACACCTTAATGTTGATTAAAAAGATAGATGAGGTTGCTGCACAACCTGTTGAGCATGAAGATGCTGTTGATGTAAGCATACGTGTTATATTCGGGCCGGCCGACAATGCTCCGACTTTTGCGATGCGGGTATTTGAGGTTGGAGCGGGTGGGCATACGCCCAGCCACAAACATAGCTGGGAACATGAGGTTTTGGTGTTGTCGGGTAAGGTGATGCTTGTAACCGATAACAGCGAGTATGAATTGCAGGCGGGCGACGCGGTGATGGTACCGCCCGGGGAAAAGCATAGCTTCCGGAATCGTTCTTCGGATAAATCAGTGAGCTTTGTTTGTTTGATACCGATCGAGTATCAAAAGTAGGAGATTCTGTTGAGCGAAGGTGATAGTGTTTGATCACGGTGCGGGCAAAGTTTTCTATTTTACTTATTCTACGTGTTTTGAAGTATGGCGGGGTTAAAAATGCAGTGACAAGGATTATTAAATCAAAGTTGATTGAAATTTTACTTGCTTTTTTGCCGAAGGTTGGTTTATTAGGATATAAATCAGGTGTGGGATTAAATCTACTCATAGGGAGGCGAAGGTGAGAAATGTTTGTGCCTGGGAGTTCGGGGAGGATTTGGCGGGCGTTGACTCAAGTAATTTCTATTTACCTGTCGATAATCTGAGCGGGTGGCCTTATGGATAAAGAAACGAATACTTCGGATGTTCAAAGGACCGAAGAGGCTCTGAAGCTTCTGCGTAAGCTTGATGAGCGTCTGCACAGTGATAATTCATCGATTGCACGAAAGGCTGCTTTCCGGCTTTCGTGGATGCAGGAGGATGGGTTGCAGATACTGGAAGATGCATTGTTCGGCAACACGTCGAAGCGCACCAAGAGCGCGGCGACTTATGGTATGCGAAAGATGCGTGGACGTATGAAGAAAAAAGCCCTGGAAGTTCTTCGCACGGGCATGAAGGACAAAAACAGGTTCACGCGTGAGGCTTGCGAGAGAGCGCTGTCGCTTATCGGAGAGTTTCCCAGGGAAAAAGTCAGTAAGCCGGAGAAACCGGGAAGGAAGAGAACAAAGGGTCAAGGAGGCAGATTTAAAATTAGTGAGCTTCCCCCGCCGGGCAACCGTAAGTATGAAACGAGGAAAAGACCGAACAGACGAAGGTAAACATACGATTATCGAGACCAAAGAGTCTTCAGCTCCAGGAAAAATCAGTTGTGTAAATTTCGTTTTCCGTGATTTTTATTGCAATCGTCGAAAGAGGGCAGGCTTCTTTTCATCAAATGTTTCTGGTTATTGACAATGAGCCAGGTTATGTCAAAAAATAGCAATACAAGCATAAAGGAAATCCAGTTATGAAATGTCCGGCATGTGGAAATGATTTACATGAAGTTAAGGTAAGTGACGTTGTGGTAGATATCTGCAGGGATGGTTGCGGCGGAATCTGGTTCGATAATTTTGAATTGTTGAAATTTGACGAGCCACACGAGGCCGACGGCGAAGAGTTGGTCGAGTTTGTGAATGAACCAAAGGTAAGCATCGACCATTCCAAACGGCTCAACTGCCCGAAGTGTGAGAATGTAGTGTTGATGAGACACTTCTTCAGCGTCAAGAAGCAGGTGGAGGTTGATGAGTGTCCGGGCTGTGGGGGGATGTGGCTGGATGCCGGAGAACTGAAGCAGATACGCCAGTTATACGACACCGAAGAGCAGAGACGCGCAGCAGCAAAGGAATATTTCGGCGAGCTTTTCAGTGAGCATTTCGAAAGAATGAAAGCCGAAAATGAGGAAAAACTCCGAAAAACACGACGCATGGCAAATATGTTTCGCTTTATATGCCCCACGTATTATATTCCCGGCAAACAGCATTGGGGGGCATTTTAGAAGTAAAAAAGCTCCAAGTGGGGTTGCTTTAGGGGGGTGATTATGGTATAAACGTATAAAGCGTGGAGAACAATTTATCCGGATTCAAATTTGGGCAATTTCAGCCAGGTGAGGAGGTCTAAAATGTTCATGCAATTAAAATGGTTGGTGGTATTGGTATTTCTGGTGTTTTGTAGTGCAGTTTTTGGGGCCGGTGGCAATTTGCCCGGAAGTGGATCTGAAGTGGACCCGTATTTAATTGAGGACCGGGCGGATTTCAATGCCTTTGCTGCGGACGCGAATTACTGGGGAAGTTACATTCGTCTTGAAACCGATGTAAATTTAGCTGGTTTAAGCTACAATAAAGCGGTTATTGCATGGGACGAAAATCCGGCGGAAGGGCCTTTTGTTGGTACCGCTTTTTCGGGTATTTTTGACGGCAACAATCACTGCATAAAGAATCTGCAAATTAATTCAGGCGTCACGGGTAACGACTGTCTGGGGCTGTTCGGAAGGGCGAATTCGCCCGGCCGGATTGAAAATCTCGGTATTGAAGACTATAACATCGTCGGCGACGACGGGTCTTATTTTATCGGCGGTCTCGTGGGATTCAGTTCAAGTGCAGATATTATCAACTGCTGTTCGAAGGGCCGAATATCGGCAGGTGAATCCGTTGGGGATATTGGAGGACTGGTCGGATTAATAATCGGCAATGTTGAACGTTCTTATTCGCAGGGCAGCATTTCGACAGGTTCCAACTGTACCGACGTCGGCGGTCTGGTCGGCCGAAGCGACAGCGGCGATTTTACCGGCTGTTATTCTACCTGCGGCGTAAGCACACAGACTATCGGTGCGGAGTGCGTAGGTGGTCTGATTGGGAGGAAGCAAAACGGGGGTACCATTTTGAACAGCTACTCCACCGGCGCGATTTCCGCTGGCAACGAGGCATTTCAAGTAGGCGGTCTGATAGGTTATTTGCGGATTGGGGATGTCAACCAGTGCCACAGTTCAAGCGGTATCAGTGCAGGTGCAAGCTCGGACCGCATGGGCGGCCTGGTCGGTTATTGTTACGTCGGATGCAGCATTACGAATAGTTCAGCGAGCGGCGGTGTGCGGAATTTTTATGACTCGACATTTGTGGGAGGCCTCGCGGGCATGAATTCCGGCACAATTGCTGATTGCTGGTCAACCTGTACGGTAACACCGAACAATTCGATGGCGATGGTTTCTGATTATCTCGGAGGACTGGTCGGTTACAATAACGGCGGGACAATTACAAGAGCATATTCGAACGGTAACGTCAGCCAGTCGCAGTTTCCTTATTCCTGTAATTCCATGAGGGTTGGAGGACTGATTGGCGGTAACCGTGACGGCGTTGTCCGCCAGAGCTATTCGGCAGGCAGCGTCTGGGGAGAAATGGACGTCGGTGGACTTGTCGGAGTAAACGATAATTCGGATGTTAATGACTGTTATTCCACCGGTGGTGTTACCGGAGAAGGCACGTCAACTAATATCGGTGGTTTGATTGGCAATTCAATAAACAACAGCTCCGTGACCAACAGCTTCTGGGATATAGGAACCTCCGGAACCTCGGTCAGTGCCGGTGGAACCAGCAAGACAACGAAGCAATTAAGGAAAAAAAGCACTTTCACCGGTGCAGGCTGGGACTTTTCGAGCACCTGGGATATTCTGGAGGACCAGACGTATCCATATCTGCCCCGTTACCTCGAAGGTGATTTGAACCGGGACGGAATGGTAAATATGATTGACTTCGCGATGTTTGCAGACAACTGGCTTTGTGAAAATTAAGATAATTTAGGAGCGGCTTTTACTGCCCTACTCCGGAGGCTTTTTTAGCTCCTCGGTTTTTGGGAGGTCTTTGAGGGAATTTAGTCCGAAGACCTGCAGGAATTTTCTGGTAGTGCCGTAAAGCATGGGTCTGCCGAGTACTTCCGCTCTTCCGGTGATTTTGACCAGTCCTTTATACATCAGGTTTCTGAGCATGTCCCCGGCGGCGACACCACGAATTGCTTCGATGTCGGCACGCATGACCGGCTGTTTGTAAGCTACGATTGCAAGTGTTTCGAGTGCGGCGGGGGAAAGTTTCGTGTCTTCGCGAGTCCTCATTAGCTTTCTCAGCCAATGATTGTATATTGGGAGAGTCATCATCTGGAATCCACCTGCGATTTGCTCTATCCGAAAGGAGCGGAATTCGTCGTGATATTTGGTATTGAGATTTTCGACGTATTGTTTGACCTGGCTGGGCGTAGTCTCAACTATTTGTGCCATTCTGGACGTTGACACGGGTTCGTCGGAGGCGAAGAGAATTGCTTCAACAACGGATTCCGCGGTAGGCTCGAAGTCTTCCGGAACCCCAGAGGATGCGGATTCATGCGTCGAATCATTCCGGTAGTTTTGCTCCGGCGTTATTTCAGGTGTTTGCTGTCGGCTTTGCTCTGTCATATCTTTTTCCATCGAAAGGGATCGGTATCTTTCTCGCTTACACTGATTTTAACATTCCTTAGTTCATTTCGCAATTTGTCTGCAAGGTTCTTTAGCACAAACCTCTCGGAGACGGTATGTGATAAGCAAACGCAGCTCAGGTTTGCCTCTCTTGCAGCGAGAGCATGATGATGTTTTAGTTCTCCGGTGAGATAAAGGTCGGCTTTTTGTTGTATGACGGAGTTGATGATTTTGCCGCACGACCCTGCACAAACAGCGGCGGTTTTGACGATTCTTTTCTCATCTCCGACAAGGCCTGCAATTTTTGCACCGGTACGGCTTTTTATCTTTGAAAGCAGTTTTGAAAGTGAAGTCGGGCTTTTCAATGCTCCGATTCGTCCGAGCCCGGCCGGTGCTTCCAAATTGTGTAATTTTATTACGTCGAAGGCGGGTTCTTCGTAAGGGTGAGTTTTTTTCATGGCTTCGATAACAGGAAAAACTTTTGGGGCGGGAACGATTGTCTCGAATTTTATTTCGTTTACTTTTTGAAGATGTCCCTTGCGACCAACCGCCGGTTTTGCATTTGCGCCGGGCAGAAACGTACCCGTGCCGGGTGATTGAAAACTGCATTTTGAATAGTTCCGTATATTACCCGCACCCGCCGTGAAAACAGCATCTGAGACGGTTTTTACAGCTTCTTCCGGCACAAATACTATAAATTTATAATATTGCCCATCGCCGTTTTCCACGAAGTCGCCTATTGGGCGGGGATTTTCGATTCCAACTATCTCCGCGAGCTTGTCGTTCACGCCGCCTTTAACCACGTCGAGTGCGGTGTGAACTGAAAATACAGCAATTTGAGAGCGGATAAGATTGTAAACAATCGAGGTTTGTCCCCGGGCTGTAATTTTCTTGACCGGGTCCCATATAACCGGATGGTAGCTCAGTATAAGGTGTGCGTTTTGTTTCTTCGCTTCCTCAAGCACGTCGGCGGTAATGTCGATGGTTAGAAGGATGTTTTTGACCTCTTGATTCCCGTCTCCGATTAGAAGTCCCACGTTGTCCCACTCCTGGGCGAGGTTTAACGGGACGATATTTTCGATTCTTTCAGTTATTTTACTCAGCTTCATTATTGCTGCATGCCTTTTCGAAGTGTTCGCGGAAGTATTCAGTTAATTTCCGGGTAAGTGGGCCGGGTTTTCCATCTGAAAATACATGTTTTTCAAGGAAGACAACAGGGATAATCTGCATAATAGTGTTGGTAAGAAATATCTCGTCGGCGGCGAGAACATCTTCGATGCAGAGCTCCTTTTCCTCAAGTTTTATTGATTTTTGTGCAGCGATTTCGAAGACGCTTTTCCGGGCGATGCCGGGTAGAACGGGAGTGGATACAGGTGGTGTGTACAGAGCCGAATCTTTTACGATGAAGATATTACTTATACTGGCTTCGGCGAGCCGATGGTCGGTGGTGAACCATATTGACTCGGCGGCGTTTTTTCTTCGGGCCTGTTCCAGGGCAAGCATCCGCGGCAGGTAGCTAAGGGTCTTATGGCCTGTTGTGGGATCGTCCGGATTTTGTTTATAAGGACTGAGCACGGTGAGCACACCTTTCTGATAATGCTCAAAAGGATAAGGCTTGAATTTCGTCGCGGCAATAAGGATTGTAGACCGTTTATTGTCGTTTGTAGCAGGTGAGCCTGATGTAACTGTTATTCGAAGACGGGCATCAGTCAGTTTGTTGGCGTCGAGCGTTTTATAAACAGCATCGCGGACGTACTCTTTGGCGCAATTGATTTCTATCGAAAGTTTCCCGGCACTTGTAAAAAGTCTGCTTAGATGGTCTTCGAGGGCGAAGACAACACCGTTGGCGGCACGCATTGTTTCGAATAATCCGGCTCCATAGAGAAAGCCCGTATCCGAGGTGGATATTGATGCTTTGTCGGCATTTATTATTTTATCGTTAAGGAAAACTTTTTGCATTATTTATTACGCTTTATGGCCAATTTCAGCACGTTCATTAACGGCAATTATTCCGGCAAGCAGTGCTTTTGCTTTTGTTATGGTTTCATTATACTCGGCTTCGGGATCGGAATCCGCGACGATGCCGCCTCCGGCCTGAATGAATGCCGTTTTGTTCTTGATGATAACGGTTCGTATGGCGATGTTCAAGTCTGCGCTGCCGTCGATTCCGACGAAGCCCATGCTGCCGGTATAAATTGTTCTTTTGGTTGGCTCGTATAAATCGATGAATTTCATTGCGTTTATTTTCGGTGCACCGGTTATGGAACCGCCAGGAAATGTAGCTTTGATTATCCGGCTTAATGAGGTCTGAGGCCGAAGCTTCGCCTGCACGGTGGACAAAGCATGAAAAACCGTGGGAAACGATTCTATATGACGGGACTCTGTAACATGAATTGTCCCGGGAACGGAAACACGGGTGAGGTCGTTTCTTTCGAGGTCGGTAATCATATTGAGTTCGGCTTTTTCTTTTTCGTTGTGGAGTAATTGAAAGTAGTTTGTGCGGTTGAGTTTTACGCTATTGTCTTCGTCCCTATATCGAGGACGGGTTCCTTTTATTGGTTTCGTCCGGATTAGTCCATTGTTAATATTCAAAAACAATTCCGGTGAGGCGCTGACAATTTTGAAGGAACCGGCGTCAATATATGCGGCATACGGGCTCGGATTATACAGGTTTTGCCAGTGAAAAAGGTCTATCGGGCGTGCATGAAAAGGACAGTTAAACCTCTGTGAAAAGTTGACCTGATACACGTCTCCTTCGTAAATGTAATGTATTAATTTCTTAACCGACCTTAAATAATGGTCTGCCGTCACGTTACACTGAATATGGCAAAGGTCCTTTTCGCTGAATTCACGGTAAGACGCGGAAGCCGCCTGAATACTTTCGGCATGCGACAAAAGGACCTGCATTTCGTCAAGTTTCTGTTGGGGGGATTGATTGTCACCGGGAATGCTTAAGGCAATTAGGATGTAATGACAATCTCTGTGGTCGTATGCAATCAGTCGGTCGTAAAAGCGAAGGTGAATAAGGGGAATGTTGATATCATCGGTAGCGCTGGACGAAACATTTTCTATGTATGATGCAAGGTCATAGCTGAAGTAGCCTGCCCATCCGCCGCAGAAAATGCCACTCGGCAAATCCGATTTGCAGCGAGGAGGAAGCCGATAGCGCCTGAGATTTTGCTGGAGTTTCCTGAATGGGCTGTTTTGTCCGTCGGAAAATTCAAACGTACGAACTGGATTTGAGGCCCAGTAGCTGAAACGGCTTGAGGGAAATCGTGCTTTGTTTCCGCCGAGTATGACAGGCGAGCCCAGGTGCGAAAAAAGCTCACAGACGGCACTAAGCGCAGGGTTAATACGTGTGGTTCGCCAATGTGGGCGACATGTAAACGCAGCCGCTTGTTGTAATTTTGTGGCCATCAACAAAATAATCCTTATCTATCTTTTAGATGTTGAATTGCTTGTATCGTATTTTTGAACAGCCTGGTTGCTGTTTGTGTAATAAAAACCGATGGAGTATGTTGTGAAAGCCAGACAACATATACTTCCTTTGCAGCTTCGTGAGCATGCTGCAATTCGCGTTCGACTCCGCTGGACAAGGCGGGTCTTCCGTCGGGCAGTTGGGGTATGAAGCTTATAATCATGTCGGCCTGGTCGATGAGCATGAAGTCTCTTGCATAAATCTGGCTGTTTATGTCTTTTTCGATTTGGAGAATCTGGTTCAATTCGAATTGTGTTTTCCGGTTATGAACGGTAAGTTCTATCGTATCCCGCCCATTCTCAACAGCGCGGGCGGCATGATTCGGCAGATAGGATTCTTCGAGTTCGCCGGGATCAAAGCAGGTAAATATTCCTTTCATCTCTTTTCTGAAATTGTCTATTTGTTCCTTAGTTTCTTTTACATCCTCCATGTTTGTCATCGGGAAGCTAAGGTACGCTTTCTTTATTTCAGGGCGGAAAACAAGGTTGTAAAAGGTTTGTATTGATTCGAATTCCGAGCCGCGCGCCAGACAATAGAACGGAATTTTATCGTTAATGCCCTTGCATAGCATTTCGGTTCCGATAATCTCTTCCTCACGCCAGACAATAAGGTCTTTTAGGCTGTGCGTTATGCAGTGTTCGTCGATTAAGCGACTATGGAGAGCGACTACGCCGTCAATAATGCAAATATACATGTCGGCGTTCAACTGTCGCATCTGGTCAAAGTCGACGGCGGGAAAAAGACCATGCCGCCAGCGAAAAGTAGCATGAGTATTTACGATAAGATTAGGCGCATTTCGGGCCTTGGCGATTATGTCCTTGAAAACACTACGACGAAGAGAAGCAAGACGTTTCAATGATATATCAAGAATTTTACCCGGAGCGATGTCGGGTGCCTCGGCATACATCATATCTCCAACGTTGCACGGCAGAACCTGCCTGTCATTGTCGCCGGCGAGCCGGCAGACCTTCTGCAGATAGGATTTCTTATCGATGCCCACCATTCCTGTTACGACGACAATCATCTCTGATTACGGCCTTTGTGTTAGAAATTCAGAGTCCCAACCGGTCATAAACGGCTTTGTCTACTTTGCACTTTATATAGCCGTTATCGTCAAAGCAATCAAATGTTTTACCGGTAGATGTAAGAGGAGTGTTGATTGCCGCCCTCAAAGGTCCGCAAGACGCTGCTGCTTGTCGTGTTGCCTGAGAGCTTCTATCAATTCGGACATGTCGCCGTTAATGATTTTATCCAGACGATAAAGGGATAGATTTATCCTGTGATCCGTAACCCGGTTTTGTGGGAAGTTATAGGTCCTGATTTTCTGCGAGCGGTCACCGGTACCAATCATGGTTTTTCTTTGCGATTCTCTTTTGGCTCTTTCCCTGCTTTCGTAGTATTCGTAAATGCGTCCCTTTAGTATCCGCCACGCTTTTGCCCGGTTTTTGTGCTGGCTTTTTTCATCCTGCATATTGACGGTGATTCCTGTCGGCGTGTGTTCGAGTCTCACGGCACTGCTGAGCTTATTTACGCTCTGACCGCCCGGTCCACTCGAGCGGCTTACGTGCTCGACGACTTCATCCGGATTGATATTGATATCCAGTTGTTCCGGTTCAGCAAGAACGGCCACGGTGGCCGCGGATGTGTGGATTCGTCCCTGAGATTCTGTCTGGGGAACTCTCTGCACACGGTGGCCGCCTCCTTCATATCCGAAATCCGACCAGACTCCCCGGCCCTTAACTGCGAACACTGCTTCTCGAAAACCGCCAATTTCCGTACTACTGAAAGTAATGGGTTCGATTTTGTATTTTCTGCTCTCTGCATATTTTGCATACATGTTGTAAAGGTCTCTTGCAAACAAAGACGCCTCTTCTCCCCCGGTGCCGGCTCGTATTTCTATTATTATTGAGTGAATCGAGGTGTCGTCGGCCATAACCAGATCGTCCATCATCTTTCCGAACAGGCTCTGCTTTTCTTCCTCGAGCTGTTGAGCCTCCTGTTGAGCGAGTTGCTTAAGCTCCGCGTCGGTATCAGGCTGTTCAAGAATTTCATTGGCCTCTTCGGCATCTGCGACGGTCTTTTTATACCGACGGTACATAGAAACTATATCCTTGAGGTTACTTTGCTGTCTGCTTAGTTCTACGATTTTATTGGAGTCGCCGGAATTTTCAGGGTCGGCAATTTGCTTCTGCAGATCCTCGTAACGTTGCTCAATTTCATCGAGCTTTTCTATGACAGATTGGGTTGGGTTGGTGTCGGTCATTTTGCGTTCGGATAAGCCTTGACATATTACGGATAGAGAAAAAGCCTCAATTCCGTTGCTTTTGGAATGGAGGCCGTATTTTTCAAATGCAGGTCAGCTACTTTTGCTGGTTTTTCTTGTTTTTTGCAGCGAAATAGTCCTGCCCGTATTTCCTCTTGAATCTTTCTATGCGACCGGCTGTGTCTACGTATTTCTGCTTTCCGGTGTAGAACGGATGGCACATAGAGCAGATTTCGGCGTGAATCTCCTTTGACGTGCTGGATGTTTTGAATGTATTACCACAGCCGCAGCGGACGGTTACTTCATGATATTCAGGATGAATGCCTTTTTTCATTGCTCAATTTCTCCATAAGCTAAAAGACCATTGTATCGCAGGTAAAAAATCAGTTCAACTAAAAAATTCCTGAATACAAAATCGTATAAAAACAACCGACTGTACATTATTGGCTTTTGGCTCCTGTCGTCAAGTCTGCTGTTTTGTTAATTTGACACAATATCGTGTTATCAAAGGCTTCCTTCCAATGGAATTGACGTGATTTTATGAGCATTTTCAGCAGGACTTAACAAGATGTCGGTTTGGGCTGTATGCAGCGATTATTACGGCCGATAAAACTGACATTGGCAAAACATTAAGAAATATTTTAGTTTTCCCGCTTCTTTACCAACAATTTACTTTTCAATCCTTTAATGAGCCGCCATCAAATGTATTCAAGGCTTCAAACGGCAAAATCAGGATTTCTCTTGATTGTACAGACAGCGTTTAAATCAAAGACAGCCATACCGTAGGCTGTTGGCTCATCTGTAACCATTATGCGTCAAAGCCAATAGTGATTTCAAAGCTCATGCATTCAGAATGTTCGATGATTTCACTAACGCTCTTTCACAAAAAAAGTGTGATGGCTTTTGCCGTTACATGTTCAGATGACCTTGGACAGGCATTTTTTTTAAGAACGGTAGTGAACCCGACGTTTGGTTAGAACGATAGTTATTATGTATGCTTTAAGTGGAGGCTATTGGTTTTCTCGGCAAAAACGGAGATTGTTCCATGCAGATTCGATATGTGGTTTCAACTATGATTTTCTGGTGGAGGGAAAATAACCTCTCGTTCGAGCAGGAATGCGATTTCCTGCGCTCCCTCGGATTCGGTGTGGAACTATGCCCTACGATTCGCGGCCAAACCGAGTGCAGATATTCCAGGCGAAACTGGGAACGACTGGTAAATGCAACAGAAGGCATGGTGGTTTCGATGAGGTCGAGACGGGACAGACCGACCATTGAGCAGTGGCGCGAACAAATTGAATGCGCAAGGTTCTTAAATGCCGATATTGTTGCGGACCTGGACGGTTTAGGAATTCCAAAGGGCAAAGATATTAATGGAGACAGCTTTTGCAGCGAGGTTGTAAGCATCGCCCAACAGTGTGGTGTAAGGATATGTGCGGAAACCGGAAATCTGAAACAACTTCTACAATTGGCAAAGCGATTTGAGTCCATTTTGTACTGTCTTGACATGGGGTATACACATATCGACCGAGAAAACAGATTCACCGAATACGTGGATTCTCTAATGGGCCGAATTGCACATCTGCATCTCACCGACAACTATGGATCATCCGACGACCACGAGCCTCCGGGGCTGAAAGGTGGTATCCCTCGCAATGAATGGGATTACCTGCTGAAAGCTCTGAAAAAGCAAAACAAGGATGTTATCGGTTCTTTCGAGATGTATCCCTGTACACCTGCTGTAATGATAAGGCAGGCGAGTGAATTTGTTTTCGGCGAGTTAAACTGGCCGGGCAAACCGCAGAGACAGCCGGGCTATAATGGTATAGCTTACAACCCGGTTTAAGCATACATACCAAAGCACAAAACGTTATCGTACTCGTGCAAAATGTGTCGCCGGAATTACCGACTTCCGGAAATTTACTTCATAACACTGAGAAACAAGCTGAACGCCTCTTATCAAAAACGGGCTGGAAGTTCGGTGTAACTCCCAGCCCTTTCGCGTGGGCTATCGGGGCATCGTTGCGGTGTGGATTTCGATACCTTCCGAATGTATCTGATGCTTTAGAAGCCGTAAAGCTGACGCAAATCCTCTTCGCTCGGCAGTGTATTGTAAACCTCTCCCTTGGGGCCGACGTAACCGGTACCCTTTTTGGTCAGAGTTACGGGGATTTGTTTGCCGTTGCTGCACGTAACCCAGATGGTAACAGTGTTGTTTGCGGAGGACCTTAAACTTTCTCTTTCTGCAGCGGCTTTTTTCTTATCGCTTTCGTTCCCAATCATGTAACCGGCCGTGCCTCCTACGCCGGCACCGATAAGCGTTGATTCGGTATCCCGCCCGGCCAGTTGGCCTATGCCGGCGCCTGCGGCACTTCCTATAAGTGCGCCGGTTTGAGCGTCGCTTTCACAACCGGCATTAGAGGCGAGCACCAGGCTGACCACCACTACTATAATTACTGTTATTATTTTTCTTGCCATTGTTCACACCTCCCGCTATCTCACATAAATTATAAGAAAAGAATACTGCTTATGTTTTTATCTGCGCACTTTTTCTTACCGTTTTTTTAATTTTCCAGCTCGATATGATTGTACAGCGCACAGCTTTTATCGGCTGTTTCAAAGGGGTGCTTTAGCCCCCTGCACCTTTAAAACACCGTGTTGTATTACTGAAGTACTGTTACCGCTTTTTTTTGTCCGCTCAGCTTTTTGCGCCGTAAAAACAGGAACGTCAGACAAGATTGGTTTTTCCCGGTACGGGAACGGGGGCTACATCAAGGTCGCCCATTTCAAGTTTTTCGGGTCCGAGGTCAAGTTTTGAGGCTTTCATTACCCAATCCCATTTCAAGGCCCGGCCGGTATATGCACTCATTCGGCCCATAATAGCGGTAAGGGTGCTTTCGGCGACTTGTTTTCCTTCATTAATTGGCTCGGATTTGCGTATGCTCTCGATAAGGTCGGAATGTTCTTTCTCGAGGCCCGATATTTGCTCGCCTTCGTATTTATAATCCGGCCTGCCGTCGATGTAATAGATATGCCCAAGAGACCTCGTTGTGTAGCTATGACCCTTGCTTCCAACCACCCGGCTTCCGACCCTGTTGGTTGTTCCCTCAATCTGGCTGCACATGCTGGCCACGCGAACTCCGTTGGGGTATTCGTATTCCACTGAGAAGTGGTCAAAAATGTTACCGAATCCTTTTCCTTTTCTTACCTCTCGACCACCCATTCCAAGGCACTGAAGGGGATGACTACCAATGGCCCAGTTCATTACGTCGAGATTGTGCAGATGCTGCTCGACTATATGGTCCCCCGAAAGCCAGCAGAAATATGGCCAGGTTCGGATTTGCCATTCCATATCGCTCCATTCCGGATTTCTGGGTACATAATGCCATTTGGAGTGACCCCAGTCCCAATAACACTGACCGCCGACTATTGTACCGATATCGCCGTTGTGGATTCTTTTCATCACTTCCCTGTACTGGTGTTGGCGTCTCTGCTGAGTTCCGGCAACGATGGAAAGACCTTTTGTGTCGGCCAGTTCGGACGAATGGATGACAGAGCGCACACCAGCGGGGTCTACGGCTGCGGGTTTCTCCATGAAAACGTTTTTACCCGCTTTTATAGCGGCCTCAAGTTGCTGGGCTCTGAACCCGGGCGGGGTGGCAAGGATGACCATCTGCAGGTCTTTCTTCAGAAGTTTATCACAGGCATCAAAACCCAGAAAGCAGGAGTCTTCGTCGACCTTCACCGCTGTGAATTTTTCCCCAAGTTTTCTTCTTAGCTGAAATTTGGACCTTTCTATTTTATCTCGAAACATGTCCGCCATGGCAACCAGTTCGACACCCTTCGAGGAATTGATGCAATCGACTGCCGCACCGGTCCCACGGTCTCCGCAACCGACCAGACCTACTCGAATACTGTCACTTCCCGCGGCGAAAAGGCTGCTCCGTGCAGAGAGAATTGCCGCCATACCGGCAGCGGCCGACGACTTCATGAAATCTCTGCGAGAAACGGATGCTCCCCTGGTTAAATTACTATTCATAAAAAAGCTCCTTTCTGGTTTTAAGCATCTTTATTTTACGACTTAACCTCAAAAATTATCACAATAGACGTAAGCATCGATGATAGCTTGTTCACCTTCTCTGCCGGGCTTACTTGCGCCGTGCTCCATACCGATGACACCCTTATAGCCTTTTTCATAGAGGTGTTTGAAAATATTTTTATAGTTGATTTCGCCTGTGGTAGGTTCGTTTCGGCCGGGATTGTCTCCAACCTGAAAATATGCAATCTCGTCCCAGGCCCTGTCAAGGTTTGGTATCAGATTTCCTTCGGTTATCTGCTGATGGTAAAGGTCGTCGAGTATCTTGCAGGACGGGCTGTTAACAGCTTTGCAGATTTGATAGGCTTGTGGGATTTTGGTAAGGAACAAGCCGGGATGGTTTTTCCAGGGATTGAGAGGTTCGAGCACCATAACAAGGCCCGCCCGTTCACAGATTTCAGCGCAGCGCTTGAGGTTGTCGATGACGTTTGTGGTCTGGTAACCCCATTCAAGGCCCGGGTCATACGCACCAAGTAAGGTATTGCACCATTTTGCGTTGACCCTTTTAGCCACGTCCACGGCACGCTTCATATTACTCAGGATTTTATCACGCGCCTCGGCGTCGGTGGTAACAAAGGTCTTTTCGTTAAACAGCTCCAGATTAACACAGAAAGCACCCATTTTTACGTTCTGTTTCTGCATTTCCTTTGCTATCATCTCCTGTAAGCCCGGCGGCCTTCTCATCATTGTATTGTCCTCAAGAGTGGTGAAACCCTGTTCGGCTATGAAATTCAATTCGGCACGCGGGTCCTTCCCACCTGCCAGACGCGAGAACATCTTAAAATGAGGTGCATAGTTGAGTTTGAAATTGTGCCTGCCTGAAGAAGGTTTGGCACCTGCTTGCTTACCGGAGACCGACGCTGCTCCCGCAGCGAGGCTCATCGCAAGAAAAGATCTTCTATCCATAAGTTACATTCCTCTCAAAACGCGTTTACCCCCATTGTAAAACCAGCAATGAATATTGTAACACCGACAGCCAATAATACAAGCCGATAATTGAGTTTTAGTCTTGTAAATGGTGCCCGATGGGTTTAAGATTACATCCGGCGGGCAAGGAATTTCACAAGGAACCACCATGGAAATCAGCCTTATAATAGTCGGAGGGGCAGGACGAATGGGCAGGAGGATTATAGCCCTTGCCGCTGATGATGCTGATTTCACCATCTCCGGTGTTGTGGAAATGCCCGGGCATCCTGACATAGGAAAGGATGTAGGTCTGATTGCGGGGACCGGCCCGGCCGGAATCGAGATTCGGCAAAACTACCCTGATTCGGCCGATGCTGTTATTGATTTTTCCCAACCACAGGCCGTTGAAGACACCGTTAATTTCTGCCTTGAGAAAAAAGCGACCCTCGTTATAGGAACAACCGGCTTAAATCAGCAGCAGGAACAAAAAGTTCACGAGGCCTCTTCTGAAATACCGTTAATTTATGGCAGCAATATGAGCGTGGGTATGAATGTGCTTTTCCTTCTGGCGGGAAGGGTCGCTTCGATGCTCGGAAAGGAATACGACATTGAGATAATCGAACAACACCATCGTTTCAAAAAAGATGCGCCCAGCGGCTCGGCGCTCACACTGGCGAAAAAAATATGTGATTCAACACAGCGAGATTTGAATAAAGACGTTGTACACGGAAGAAAAGGCAAACTGGGAGACAGACCTGCGGGGCAAATTGGCATTCACGCCGTTCGCGCAGGGGACATTGCCGGTATGCACTCCGTGATGTTCAGCACCCTCGGTGAGACCGTAACTATCAACCACAATGCCCACAGCCGCAACTGTTTTGCAAGAGGTGCATTGCTCGCAACAAAATGGCTGAGAGGTAAAAAACCGGGATTTTATTCCATGGCGGATTGTCTCGGCCTGAAAATTCAGTAACAATTTTATTTTTAGCCGATAGCATTATTGGAAAACATGGTCGAATTTAACGATTCTCGATGAGTTAATGATCTCCATCAAAAAAATTATTCTTTTATTGGCTTGCTGCATTCTGGCTGCTGCCGGCCCGGCTTGCACAGAGTCGGCAAAGCAGAATCAAGCTTTTGAGTTTGCGGTTAGAGAAAAACGATTTCCACAGCAAACTGTAGATACCGCTCTTTCGCGAATAGAGCGAATATACGAACAAGGCCCTGTAAGACCAAGCCCCTTGCCGGCAATCAGAGGAACAAAAGCCACGGTGCTCGGGTTATACGAAGGTGGACGTTCCGTAGAGGGCAGAATCCTTGAGTATTACGTCCTCGGACAAGGTGAGGAAGTGGTTTTAATCATTGCGGGCATACATGGTGACGAACCGGCCGGCAGCTCTCTTGTATCCGGTTTGTCCCGTTATTTGATAAAACGTGTTGAATTGCTTAATAGTCGCCGGGTGGTGCTGGTTCCCCTCGCAAACCCGGACGGAATCATCCGAAACTGCCGGCACAACGCTCACGACGTAGACCTTAACCGAAATTTCAACTCGCGAAATCGAAAAGATTATAAACATTACGGAACCGCACTTTCCGAACCCGAGAGTCGTTTTATCGAAAAGCTAATCACAAAATTCAGGCCGGCCCGGATTATTAGCATCCATCAGGTAACTCGAAGTAACGGTGAACTGGAGAAGGGCCTGGTAGATTACGATGGCCCCGGAGAAAAACTTGCCACACGAATGGCTCAATACTGCCCTCTGAAAGTCCGAAAATGGGGGGCACAGCCCGGCTCCCTCGGAAGTTACGCCGGCGTCGACCTTCATATCCCCACTGTAACACTCGAATTGCCGAAGAATTCACAAAAGCTGCCAATTGAAAAACTCTGGCGGCTGTATGGCCGACCCTTAATCGTAGCTATAATTTATCCTGATAACCTGGCCTTAGTTTCAACGGGCAGGTGATGCCCGGTTTTATGCTCCGCCGTTGCCCGCATGCTGGTAAAGTACCGCAAGAACAGCGGATGTATTGAAAAGCGAGTGTATCAGGATTGGCCTGAAAAGCGAGCCGCTCTTTTCATAAGAGTAACCCAGAACGACGGCAAGCAATGCCAAAGCCGGCCAGTGAGTCTGGTCGGCATGAACCATCGCGAAAACGCCTGATGATATGAAAATTGCCTGCCACGGACCCGTAACGTATGTGCGAAGCGCCGTCTGGAAAAGACCCCTGAAAAGCATTTCTTCCAGTACCGGCGCTACGACCGACGCGTTGAAAATGACCAGTATAAGCAGGGATAAATGTTCGTGTTGCTGTATAATCTGGAGTTCTCGGTGTTGTTGAATCTGGAATTCACGACCCTGAATTAAACGTCCAAACAGGATTGTCAAAAAAATGGCCGTTTCCACAAGAGGATAAGCCGCAATGAGATTCACTATCGCCATCGGAAAATCTGTCAACAGCTCCCGCGGGTTCAAACCGAAACCCTTAAGCTTGTCTTCGAAGTACTCTCTAACAATGTAAATCACAATTGCAACTGTGATACAGGATGTTACTATCAGAACAACATTATTGACGAGTTCGTTTTTCCAGTCAGGCAACCCCTCATAAAATTCCCTGTTGATGAAAATGGCGGTTGAGCTGATACCGAAACTGATAAACAGCGGAATCAGCGGCAGATAAAGAGGCATAGAGTTACTTCGCGGGTCGGAATCGTCCAGTGCTTTTCTGCCAAGCGAGGTCTTCCTGACCCAGACCAGCAAGATGAAAACACCGGGCAGAACGACGGCTGCGGCCTGTGGCGATAACAAAGAAAAAACCAACTTTATGTTGCAGGCATTTATCATATGTGCTTGTCTTGAAAGTTTGGCAACCTTGTAATAAATTAAACAATGCTTTTCAAGGATAATGACCTATGGACATATTTAGAATTGAAGGGCCTGTAAGTCTTTCCGGAACCGTCGAGTTGAGCGGAAGCAAAAATGCTTCGCTTCCGATAATGGCCGCCTCCATACTTGCACCGGGACAGACCGTTCTAAGCGGTGTTCCAGACCTGGCCGACATCGCCGTATTCAGTCAGCTCCTCGAAAACCTCGGCTGCCGGGTTGAAAAAAACGACAGCGGACAGCTTCGAATCGATACTTCCTCAATCGACAATCCGGTCGGTGATTATGAAATCGTGCGTAAAATGCGGGCGAGCATCTGCATACTTGGACCACTGCTCGCCAGGATGGGACAGGCGAAAGTATCAATGCCGGGAGGTTGCGCTATCGGCGACAGGCCGGTAGACATTCATATTCGAGGACTCAGGGAACTCGGTGCAAAAATACAGTTAAGAAACGGTTACATCGTGGCCGACGCACCGCGAGGACTTCATGGTACCGAAATTTTTCTCGGCGGCTCGTTCGGCTCCACCGTCCTCGGCACGGCCAACATACTCATGGCCGCTGCACTTGCCAAAGGAAAAACGGTGATAGAATCGGCTGCTTGCGAACCGGAGATTGCGGAACTGGCCGAATTCCTTAATCAAATGGGGGCGAAAATCGCAGGTATAGGCTCGCCCCGACTGGTAATAGAAGGTGTTACGCAACTCAAACCGGCAGCACGAAAAGTAATAAGTGACAGAATAGAGGCGGGGACATTTATGGCCGCTGCCGCTATAACACACAGCACCATCGAGCTGCCCAACTGTCGGCTCCAACACATGATGGCGGTAGTGGATAAGCTGCGAAGAATCGGCGCCGTGGTTGAAAGCCACAACGGCGGCTGCATAGTCTCACATAAAGGCCCAATCAAAACCGCTGACATTACAACCCAGCCGTACCCAGGGTTCCCAACAGACCTGCAGGCACAATTCATGGCCGTTCTGGCTCTCGCCGACGGCAACAGCATCATCACGGAAAAAGTCTTTCCCGATAGGTTTATGCACCTTGCTGAGTTGAACCGGATGGCCGCAAATTTGCGAAAAGAAGGTCCCTCAGTGATTGTAGCGGGAGTAAACCAGCTTTTTGCAGCCCCCGTAATGGCTTCGGATTTGCGAGCGTCGGCCGCCCTGGTAATCGCAGGACTCGCAGCAAAGGGAACCACCACTGTCAACAGGGTCTATCATATTGACCGCGGATACCAGAAAATCGAACAAAAGCTCAACAAACTGGGCGCTGATATAAGCAGGGAGAATATATGACTTCGCACTCTTAAAGCACCTGCTCGTATATTAAAATACCAATAGATTATGCTTATGATCTTTTGACATTGAAATGTAAATATGGTATAAAATAGGCAAGAGAGGTTAATCAGTAAAGGCTGGTGAAATGTTGTTGAGAAATGTTGTCTGTGGGGGGATGTTACTTTTGTTGTCATTGCTTATTTGTGGCGTTTGTTCGGGCGTTACTCAATCCACTCAGGAAATAACCGTTATAAGCGGCCTGGCGGGAAGTACCGAAGACCCCGAAGAAACACCCACAGGTTTTGACTCTCAGAGCACAAGAGGCACTATATATCTCGGAAGCTGGGGAACGGTTCATGAAGGAATCGGCTGGACAAAATATGACATCCCTGATTTCAGCGGCACAGGTCAGAGAATTGTTAAGGTGCAGTTGAATCTTGGAGCGGTAAGTTACAACGTAGGGCACCCCTGGCCGGGCATTATTATAACCCGAGTCGAAGATGACAGTTGGACCGAGTCAACCATACACACCGAATGGCCCGTAAGCGAAGATTCAATTGTGGAACGACCTTCGGAGCCGGACCCGCAATGGACGGCAGACAGGCAATCAACGGATATTACTGAATGGTTCATAAGTGGAGCAGAATCGCTGACAGGTGGTGAGCCTCTTTCAATAAGGTATACAAAGACTCCGCCTTATGATGTTCAGGCCAGCAAAAATGCCCGTTTCGGCTATCCTACGGTGACTATTACTTCTGTTCCTGTAGGAGTTGCAAGGTTTCCCATTCCAGACAACAACGAACAGGGCATCTCGCCAGAGGTTACACTTGCCTGGAGTCCCGGTGAAGGGGCTGTTTCTCATAATGTATATTTCGGCACAGACCCTACTCCGGATATGGGGGAGTTCAAAGGAAATTACGAGCAGGCGTCTTATCAGCCGGCGGCATCGCTGGATTTCAACACTACTTATTACTGGCGTATAGATGAAGTATTGGGTGATACGAGCGAAGTTGAGGGTGTAGTTTGGAGTTTTACTGTTCGGCCTCCAATTTATAAGGCGTGGAATCCCTATCCTCTTGACGATGGTGATATCCTTGAATTGGACGACTCTCTTAACTGGACGCCTGGAGATTTTGCAGTTTATCACGATGTGTATTTTGGTGAAGATTTCGACGAGGTACAAAATGCCGTCCGGCTCGAAGGGGATATAAACGGTGACGGGCAGGTAAACTTGGGCGATTTATCAATACTCTCTGAGCAATGGCTTGGGGATTCATCTTCCCAAATTGGTGTTTCTGCGAATGTGGACGGACAAGGAACAGTCAATATGAGCGACTTTGCCGCAGTGGCCGATAACTGGTGGGGCCGGCAGAGTCCCATTTATAAGGGACGTTATAGTAGCGATACCAACAGCTTAAACGTCGGCGAAATAAAATTCGGACAAACTTATTATTGGCGTATTGACGAAGTAAATCAGGCGCATCCCCAAAAATCATGGAAAGGAGATGTCTGGACCTTCTCGGCCACGCTTGGCCTTGACCGCGGACATAAGCTGCTGCTCAAATACGGTTTGCAGATTCAGGCCATCATTTTTATGGATTACGGATTCGATTTGAACCGATGGGCCCAGTCCAACTTCACCTCAGTCAATCTGTGGGATAGAAACGTTGACATGTCCAATCTCGGCGACCCGCCGGGAATACCCTGGGGAAGAATAGGCAATTACAATTACGTTAGAAGCAATGAAGAGCCTTACGCCTCGAACTTCATAAGTGTACAGCACGGCGATGAGCAGGAAGGGTACAATGAGAACTGGATACAGGACGCCAAAACTGCACTGGCGACACTGAGAAGCAATATCCCCCAGGCGATTAGTTATACAAATCAGAGAATGGATGCTCCGGACAGACAGGGCTATGATATAATGCGCGAGTACATGGAGGAGGCTGAGCCTGACATGCTCAGTCTCGGTATATACATATTCCGCTGTGATGCGTGGGACCGCGATTACGACGACATGTACCGACGTCTGCAGTTTTACCGGATACTTGCGCTGGAAGGACATGACGGCACGGGACAAAGGCCTATTCCGCAGTCTTATATTCCGCAACTCTGGTGGGACAATACATCCGGCTGTACTGTTCCAAGTCATCCTTTCGAGATACCTTCCGACTCCGAGCTTCGGTCTCAGCTTTTCGCGGCATGGACAATGGGTTTGAAGTATGTAAACTATTTTGTGTATAACGACCCGTATTATCCATCTTTTATTCACCCGGCCCTGTTTGAGGGCGACGGCGATGCTAATCCCAGGCCTCAGTTTTATTATCAGGCGGAGACAAACCGACAGAGCCTGAATCTTGGTCCTGCAATTGTCCGTCTGGTGAGTACTGACCTTCGAATGATAGAGGCCGACCAGCCCCGACCCGGCAATATCCAGCCGTGGACACCAGACGCAGACCCTTACATTACCAGCATCAGTGCCACAAATCTGGGTACCGTCAACAACGGCCAGCCGGGACATCTGCTCATAGGATACTTCAAGCCCCTGCACGAAGCGCTCGACGGACCCCAGTACCAAGACCAGATTTACTTTATGATATACAACGGCCTTACGGGCGCCGATGCCCTGGTCTCAGAAACACGACAGCAGATAGACATTGGATTCTCATTCGGCGACAGCGGCATTGACAGTTTGCAGCGACGAAGCCGCGACACCGGCCAGGTTGAACTGGTACCGCTACAACACATGGAAGGCAGCGTTTACAAGCTTGAACTGGTACTTCCGGGAGGAACCGCAGACCTGTTCAAATTCAATACCGGTGCGCCATTTATAGGTAATGACAACCCATAACCTGCCATATGATTTGACGGATTCTTTTTCAAAGCAGCATAGCGCTTAAAACCCATCCAAAGAGGAGTGAGGGTTTACATGAGAAAAAAACATACATTTGGTCTGTTGTTCTTTTGTGTGCTGCTGACTAATATCACGCCGGCCTTGTTCGCTACACCTCAGGCCGTCCTCGAGTGGAAATTCGAAGGCAATCTTGATGATACTTCCGATAATGGCAATTATGGAACCTCACAGGGTAACCCTGAATTCGCAGGGGGTATAGATGGTCAGGCCATTGATTGTGACGGCACAGGGGATGGAGCGCTAAAGTCGGGCGCCATCAATATACCAACCTCTAATACCGAATGGTCAATCAATATCTGGGTAAAGCCGGATATTGCTCCTCAGATATATGATTTAATAGGCGGTTTCGGAGGTGACTTTTCCTATGACAAGGGACGAATGATAATCGGCTGGAGCGGAAACATCGCCTATTATGAGTATGGTAAAGTCATTAACACCGGTGTTACATTTGACATTGGCGCGTGGCAGATGATTACGGCTACATACAGCCCTGCTGAGCAATTAAAAATTTATAAGAATGGAATACTGATTGACACCGGAAATATCAGTGGAAGTTCATGCAAGCCCGATGTACGCATCGGCTATTACGACAGGGCGGGATGGAGCGACGGCTTCGATGGTAAAATTGATGAGTTTACACTCTGGAATGCCGCTTTGAACCAGCAACAGATTGACTTGTTGTACGCCAATCCCGGACTGTCAAACTTTGAGTTTTTGTTGCCCTATGCCTGGAATCCCAAGCCTAACGATGAAGCTCAGGGCGTGAATACTGATGTTCTCCTAAACTGGAGTCCGGGTCTTAATGCAGCATCTCATGATGTATACTTCGGCACTAATGAAGATGCGGTGAACAATGCCTCTCGACTAACAGGTGATGTAGACGGTAACAGAATGGTTAATTATAAAGATTTGTCAGAGCTTAATAAGCAATGGCTGACCTCACCGCCGGATTCCTGCGGTCTCCGGGCGGATTTAAACGGCGATGGCTGTGTGGACTTACTTGATTATGTGGTCTTTGCAACTGGATGGATGAAGACGGCAGATGAAATATACAAGGGCAATAAGTCATATGATTCAAACAGTTACAATCCCGGCACTCTTTCCCTTAACCAGACTTACTATTGGAGAATCGACGAGGTTAACGAGGCTAACCCACAAAATCCGTGGAAAGGAGAGGTTTGGGAGTTCACTCCTTCACTCGACAGGGGCCACAAAAGCCTGCTTGAACATGGCTTGCAGATTCAGGCAATTGTTTTCATGGACCATGGTTTTGACCTTAATCGCTGGACCCAGTCGAACTTCACATCCGTAAATTTCTGGGACCGTTCAACATCAGATTTGTTCTTAACCGGGGAGCCGCCGGGTATTCCCTGGGGAAGAATAGCAGGTGATTTACAAATAACTGCCAACGAAGAGCCTTACGCCTCGAATTTTGTCAGCGTCCAGCACGGCGATGAATATGAAAAGAATAATCCGGACTGGGTAGACCAGGCCGCTTCCGCACTGGCAACTCTTCGGGATAATATGCCCGATACCATCAGCTATACCAATCAGAGAATGGCTGCTCCGGACGAGCAGGGTTACCATAAAATGCGCGAATATATGCAAAAAGCCAAACCCGATATGCTGAGTCTCGGCATATATATCTTCCGTAATGATTATTGGGACAGGGATTATGATGATATGTATCGAAGGTTGCAGTTCTATCGAATTCTGGCACTCGAAGGACACGATGGAACGGGCAGAAGACCGATTCCGCAATCGTATATCTTCCAGACCTGGTGGGATAATAGCCCTTTTGAGATACCTTCCGACTCTGAGCTGCGGTCTCAGCTATTTGCCGCCTGGACCATGGGATTAAAATTCGTTAACGCATTTGTCTATAATCAGGCTGATTATCCCGATTGGATTCACCCGGCACTGTTCGAGGGAGATGGTGATGCTAATCCCAGGCCTCAGTTTTATTATCAGGCGGAGACAAACCGACAGAGCCTGAATCTTGGTCCTGCAATTGTCCGTCTGGTGAGTACTGACCTTCGAATGATAGAGGCCGACCAGCCCCGACCCGGCAATATCCAGCCGTGGACACCAGACGCAGACCCTTACATTACCAGCATCAGTGCCACAAATCTGGGTACCGTCAACAACGGCCAGCCGGGACATCTGCTCATAGGATACTTCAAGCCCCTGCACGAAGCGCTCGACGGACCCCAGTACCAAGACCAGATTTACTTTATGATATACAACGGCCTTACGGGCGCCGATGCCCTGGTCTCAGAAACACGACAGCAGATAGACATTGGATTCTCATTCGGCGACAGCGGCATTGACAGTTTGCAGCGACGAAGCCGCGACACCGGCCAGGTTGAACTGGTACCGCTACAACACATGGAAGGCAGCGTTTACAAGCTTGAACTGGTACTTCCGGGAGGAACCGCAGACCTGTTCAAATTCAATACCGGTGCACCCTTTGTCGGTGATGAAAACCCATAACCTGCCAAAGGCAGAAAGAGTATTTTACGCAGCACCGGCATCAAAAACACGCCTCCATCAAATGCTGCCCTGCAAGTTGCTTATTCTCCGGCTCAAAGCCCGGTTCGGACCTGCTGTAAGTAAAGATATGGTAAGAATAAATCCCACCAGCAAACAATATCCCTTAAACACCTTCTAAACGACAAAAATCTTGACAAAAGGCTTCGATATTGATATAATATTTTTTGATTTCAATGCGGGATAACACTTGAAAAGACGACTAAAAGTGGAGGGATAATTTATATGAACAAAATACATACATTTGGACTGTTTTTTTGTGTGCTGTTGACTAATATTACTCCGGCTTTATTCGGTACACCTGAAACCGTCCTCGAATGGAAATTCGAAGGCAACACCAACGATAGTTCAGCCAGCGGAAACAACGGCACAATAGTCGGTAACGAATCATACGCAACAGGTGTACCCGGCAGCGGAGGTCAGGCATTTTTCTTCGACGGAGCCACTTATGTAATCGATAACTCAACCACTAATCTTCCCTGGGCCATGCAGGAACCTTACCAAATTCGCGGCCCGGCTTTCTCCATGAATGTCTGGGTAAAAGGTCAAACGCCCTGGAACGACTGGGACGGCATCGTCGGATGGGGACAATACACCTCCGGACGGGACAGAACTATAACAACAAGAAACGGAGGCGGTTTCTGGTTCCACGGACATATAAATAATCTTACCTCCGCAACGCCGGACCTGACCGACGGAAACTGGCACATGCTCACCGTTACTTTCAGGCAGGTCTACGGTGATTTCTACGGCGATTTGAAAATCTATGCCGACGGCCTGCCTGTCAACATCAAAACGAATACACATCTCGGAAATGTCGACCCTTCCACGCCTCTATGGGCTGGATACTGGGTCAGCAGAACCGGAGGCAACTACTGGAACGGCCTTATCGACGAGTTCACAATATGGGATGACGGACTTTCCGATAACCAGGTTTACTGGCTGTTCCAGAACCCCGGACGCACAGATATACCCCAACAGATAAGTCCCTATGCGAGTAATCCTAATCCCCCCGACCAAACACAGGCCGCCGGCATCGGCCAAAACCTTACCTGGGACTCGGGACTATACGCAGAAAGCCACGATGTTTATTTCGGCACAGATTTTAACCAGGTAAAAAATGCCGGCCCTGCCGTCGCCGACATCGATAACGACGGCATGGTCGGAATCGGCGATTTACAAATGTTAGCAGACCAATGGCTCGTCGCAAACCAATGCAACGCTGCATTCCTCGAGCCTGACTGGTCCGAACTGAGGCTTTATTACACACTTAACGAGAATTCCGGTAATACGGCCGGCGATTCTTCCGCCAACGGTAACCACGGCACTCTCTTGAACTTTACAGGCAACCCGTGGATACAGGGAATATACGCCAACGCCCTCGAATTCGACGGATGCGAAGACAACCTCGAAAGCCTCAACTGCAATAATCTTCCCGTCTCCGCACAAGAGCCTTACACCGACCGCAGCCCGAGCTGGACCATAAACATGTGGGTTTACCCCCATGAGGAAATAGCAAACAAAGACTGGGTATGTGCAGGAGGCTTCGGTACTTATGCAAGCCAGCAGGCACGATTTATTGTCGCAAGACACGGAAATATCTACCTCAGCGTTTACTCCGGAAACGTCTCAACAAATGTCCCCTTCGATGTCGGCAGATGGCAGATGATAACAGCCACATTCCGTCAAAATCCCGCAGACCCGGTACGCGGCGATTACCGCCTTTACAAAAACGGCACCTTAATCGGCTCAAATGAAAACGTCCCCTCATCTGATACCGAGCCGACGGTCAGGCTCGGCTGGTACGACAAACCCGGTGCTAACTACTGGCCGGGAGTCATAGATGACTTTATGATTTGGGGATACGACCTCACACAGGCTGAAGTCGGCTACCTCATGCAACTAACCGCAGACGTGAATCGCGACGAAACAGTCAATTTCTACGATTTCGCACTACTTGCCGATAAATGGCAAAACCCCACAGGCCAGGCATACAAAGGAAACCAGACTTCCACCACATACAATCCCGGTACCCTCGAGTGGGATACTACTTACTACTGGCGCATCGACGAAGTCAACGCAACCAACGTCTGGAAGGGAGACGTCTGGAGCTTCACTACAGGCCTCGACAGGGGACACAGCAACCTCCTTGAAAACGGCCTTCAGATACAGGCCTGGGTATTTACCGCACCAACAGGAACATTCGACGTCGAAACCTGGCACGACTCCAATTTCACCACCGCCTGTTTTGTATATCGAAAACGCGACTGCCTGTTCTTCGGCGATCCACCCGGCGAACCCTGGGCGCTGGTCAGGGGCGATACTTATTTAGACCCCCAGGAGCTGCCTTACATTCCAATGCTCGTAAGTATGCAGTACAGCGACGAACAGGATATGAGCGACCCCGCCGTTCGCTCATACACAAAAAGATGGATGGATGCATGGCGAAGCAGATACCCAAACGCAATTATCCATACCAATCAGGGCAACACCGGCGACGATAACGACAGCATGAGGCTATACATGGACCTTTGTGAGCCTGACATGATAATGTTCGACCGATACCCATTCCACGGCAGCTATGATTCACTTGACTCCTATCTATACCCGAAGATGCAGCGGTGGCGGCTCTTGGCACTCGAAGGAAATGACGGAACGGGCACAACACCAATCCCGTGTGCTCTATATTT
>CAZGGE010000012.1:24446-31364 GCA_964524285.1 uncultured Pirellulales bacterium | reverse complement strand
CGAGCACGCACTGGATACCACCTGGGCAAAACGTCTCGGCGTCGACGTCAGCAGTATGCTCGTCAGTCAGCCCGACACCGGCGAGCAGGCTCTGGATATTACCGAGATGCTCATAAGGTCCAACGCCGTGGATATAATCGTGGTCGATTCGGTGGCGGCATTGACCCCCAAGGCTGAAATTGAAGGAGAAATGGGAGACACCCACGTCGGCAGGCAGGCACGGCTTATGAGCCAGGCCATGCGAAAGCTAACCTCCGTAATCAACATAAGCAGGACAAGCCTGATTTTTATCAACCAGATAAGGATGAAAATCGGCGTAATGTTCGGCAATCCCGAAACCACCACGGGCGGGCGGGCACTTAAGTTTTACAGTTCCGTTCGCATCGACGTTCGACGGGTGGCGACAATCAAGGAAGCAGGCAGCGCAGTAGGAACACGGGTGAGAGCGCGGGTGGTCAAGAACAAGATTGCACCGCCCTTCAGGGATACCGAGTTCGATATGATGTTCGACAAAGGGATAAGTTACGAAGGCGACCTGCTGGACCTGGGGGTGGGTTGCGACGTTATTGACAAGGGTGGAGCGTGGCTCAACTACGGCGACATACGACTTGGACAGGGCAGAACAAACGCAAAGAAGTTCCTCTCAGAAAACAGAGAATTGTGCGAAGAAATAAAAACCAAAATACTCGAAGCGAAGAAACAGGTGGAAAGTTGACGGCCTGATGGAGGTATAGCGGGTGGTTCAAAGCTCGAAAGAAATCCGAAGCAGTTTTGTAGATTTTTTCAAAAGCAAGGGGCATAAGTTTGTGCCCAGTTCGCCGATTGTGCCCGTCGATGATGAGAGTCTGCTTTTTGCCAATGCGGGCATGAATCAGTTCAAGGATATTTTTCTCGGCCTGGTTAGTCCTGATTTCACCCGCGCGACCAACAGCCAGAAATGCCTTCGGGTAAGCGGCAAACACAACGATTTGGAGGAAGTGGGTAAGGATACTTATCATCATACTTTTTTTGAGATGCTCGGCAACTGGTCTTTCGGTGATTATTTCAAGGCCGAAGCTATCCGGTGGGCGTGGGAGCTTTTGACAAGGGTTTGGGGTATAGACGAAAATCGTTTGTGGGCCGGCGTCTTTGGCGGCGACGAAAAAGACGGATTACCTCCGGATAAAGAGGCGGCGGAGCTGTGGACAAAGGTAACGCCGATTCCCCACGAGCGTGTTCTGGCGTTCGGCAAAAAAGATAATTTCTGGGAGATGGGGCAGGCCGGCCCGTGCGGCCCATGCAGCGAAATACATATCGACCTCGGCCCAGAAATGTGCGACAAAAAAGACGTGCCGGGTCATAAATGCGGCGTGAACGCGGGCTGTCAGCGATATTTCGAGCTTTGGAATCTTGTTTTTATTCAATACAACCGCATGGAAGACGGCAGCCTTTTGCCGTTAAAGGCCAGACATATTGATACCGGTGCGGGTCTGGAAAGGATTGTCGCCGTTCTGCAGAACAAACGCAGCAACTACGATACTGATTTGTTTATGCCCATCATCGAGCGGGTCGCCGAGATAACGGGGCATAAATACAGCTCCCGTCTCGGCAACAAAACCGACAATGCCTTTCGGGTTATTGCAGACCATATAAGGACACTGGTATTCGCCATAACCGACGGCGCTGTCCCTTCGAACGAGGGCAGGGGTTACGTAATTCGACGCATCCTTCGAAGAGCCTCAAGGTTCGCAAGAGAACTCGGCATGGAGGAGCCTTTCCTGTACCGCCTTGTTGACGTGGTGGTCGATATAATGGGCGATGCGTTCAATGAAATAGCCGACAGGCGGGATTTCGTCTCCACAGTAATACAGTCGGAGGAAACAAGTTTCGTCAAAACTCTCGGACGCGGAATAGAAATATTCGAGACGGCGGCAGGGCGCGCCGAGCAGACGCCTGCAAGGATTATCAGCGGCGAAGATGCTTTTTCACTTTACGATACTTACGGCTTTCCGCTGGATTTAACCCGGCTTATGGCTGAAGAGCGAAAGCTCGACGTGGACACACAGGGTTTCGAGAAGTTAATGGAGCAGCAGCGCGAGCGCGGCCGCGCCGCCCAAAAGGACGCCTCCCTCCCCGCGGGCATGACGGAGGTTGATTTGCCCCAAACCGAAGATGTCGATAAATACAAATCAGAGGTTTGTGAAAGTACAATAGCGGGCTTTATCGATGAACAGGGATTCCACAGCAAAGGATGTATCGAAGAAGGCGTGGAAGTCGGGTTAGTGCTGAACAGGACGGTATTCTATGCCGAGGCCGGCGGACAGGTCGGCGATTGCGGTATAATCGAATCTGATTCCGGTCGTTTTATCGTCGAAGATACCACAAGAATAGCGAACTGTGTGGTACACAAAGGTCAGTTGGAACAGGGCACACTTTGTGCCGGCGACACGGTCAACGCAAAGGTCAGCAAAGACAGGCGATGGATAAAGAGAAATCATACCGCTACCCATCTGCTTCAATGGGCACTTCGTCAGGTGGTGGATAAATCTGTCGCCCAACAGGGGAGTCTGGTAAGCCCCGACTATTTGCGGTTTGATTTTACCTGTCCCGGAGCACCGAGCGATGACCAGATAAAAAAGGTGGAGCAACTGGTACGCGAGCAGATTGCAGAGGACAAGCCGGTTGTCTGCGCCGACATGCCCCGCGAGGAGGCTGAAAATCTCGGCGCAACGGCACTCTTCGGAGAGAAGTACGGCGATAACGTCCGTGTGGTGGCCATAGGTGCCGCCGACAAAGAGCAGTTGCAACAGGCGTTCAGCAAGGAGTTTTGCGGCGGCACGCACGTGAGCCGGCTTGGCGAAATAGGGGGATTCAAGATAATCAAAGAGGAAAGCATATCGGCTGGGGTGCGGCGGATTACGGCGGTTACCGGCAAAGGCCTGGTGGATTATCTCGAAGAACAAAGTGATATAGTCGGTGGACTTTGCAGAAAGCTGAAGGTCAGACCAACCGAAATAGTGGAGCGAGTCGACAAGTTACTGGCGGAAAATAAAAGGCTTTCAAAGGAGTTGAAATCCACGTCCCGGCTTAAAGGCGGCGACGTGATGGCAGAGGCGCGGGCACTTCTGGAAAAAAGCGATAAGGTTAACGGCATTTCCGTAGTGGTGGGTCGTCTTTCGTCCGCGTCGCCTCAGCAGGGCCTCGCCGCTGTGGATATGTTGAAAAAGAAAGCCGAATCGGCGGCAATTGTGCTCGGATTCGCCAACGAGCAAAAAGTTACCCTCCTGGCAGGAATGACCACGGACGTGGTGAAAAAAGGACTAAAGGCCCCGGATGTCGTAAAAGAAATTGCACCGGTAATTGACGGCGGCGGCGGCGGCCGGCCTGATATGGCACAGGCGGGCGGGAAAAACCCTGCCAAACTGAACCACTGTCTGAATAAGGCACGCGAGCTGATTAAGCAAAAACTTACTTCACCGCAGTGATTCAGCAGGTTGTGTGGATTACAAATCTTCGCGGCTCTTTACTTTTTATTTCTAATCCTTACGCTTTCGGCGTGTGCATCCAGCCCTTCCGTTTCGGCAAGACGAATAATGTGGTCGGCGGATTTCCTGAGGGTATTTTTGTCATACCGGATAATGCTGGTAGACTTTACAAAATCATTGCTGGACAGGGGACTGAAGAACCATGCAGTCATTCCGGTAGGTAAAGTGTGACTGGGCCCCGCCCAGTAATCGCCGACGGCGACGGGGGTGTATTCGCCGAGGAAAACCGCGCCTGCGTTTTCGATTTTGTCCGCAATTGTGTGAGTATCGGGTCCGCATTGTATCTGAAGGTGCTCCGAGGCGAGGTTGTTTGCGGCTTCGATAGCATCGTCGATTGTTTTGAAGATGGCGATTTTGCTGAATTCTTTCAGGCACTGCTCGGTTTGTTTTTTTCGCGAGAGATTTTGAAGCTGTTTTTTCAGATGCTCGGCGGTATTGATTGCGAGTTCTCTGGAATCCGTAAAGACGACGGCACTTCCGGGGTCATGTTCTGCCTGGCTGAGCATGTCGGCGGCGACCCATGCGGGATTTGCGTGCTGGTTTGCAAGGATGAGGACTTCGCTTGGACCGGCCACCGAGTCGATGTCGACTACGCCGAATACCTCTCTTTTGGCCATCTGAGTCCACGGATTTCCCGGCCCGACAATTTTATAGACTTTTTCTATGGTGGGTGTTCCCGCTGCGAGAGCGGCGACTGCCTGGGCGCCGCCCACACGATAGACACGGGTAATATTGAGTTCATGGCAAACCGCCAGAATCACCGGATGTATTGAGCCTTTGTATCTCGGCGGTGAGACTATCGAAATTTCTTCGACGCCGGCAACCTGGGCGGGAACCGCCGTCATTATTACCGTAGAAGGCAAAGGTGCACTTGCCCCGGGAACGCATATTCCGACCCTTTTTATCGGAGTATATTTTATGCCGGCGTGTTTTTTTATCTTTGCCAGATTTGGAACGAAAATTTCACCCTGGTATTTTCTGACATTGGCGATGGAGCGTCTCAGGGTATCGAGCAGTTTGGGCTCTATTTGTTCATGCGCCTTTCGCAGGTCTTGTTCGGGGACGCGGAAACGGTCCGCGGTGAGCTTAATGCCGTCGAATTTTTCGGTATAAAATTCGAGTGCTTTGTCCTTTTGCTTATTTACGTTGAAGATGATTTCCTGAAGTTGCCGGTATCTTCCGTCGCCCGGCCGGAACCAGGCGGCCTGCTGAAGCTTGATACGAAGATTGATGATTTTTTTTGCAAAGTCCGGCTGGCGGTACGAAATTAGTATGTCCTTTATCGATTCGGGCATACGGTTGTCCTCAATGGTTGAAATTTCCGTGGCCGTAAACTATGCGCAATCGCTGGGGCAAAAGGTAGTGCCTGTCCTTGTATTTAGTTACGATGCCCGCGGCTTTGAACCTGAGTCTTTCGAGTGAGTATTTTTGCTTGTGAAGGGCGTATTCGAGGGAAAAAGAAGGCAGTAAATAGAGTGTGGTTTTCTGGACGTTCATTCCGAGGCTGTCGAGTTGTAACCCAGGTAAGTCATTGGGGCCGGTGGTCAGGATTCCCGTCCGGTCGACGATAACCGAATCCTGTTTCAGGTCGATTGGTTCTTCGGGTTCGATTTTTTTCGGGCGGAGTATTGGTTTTGACTTCAGTTTTTCGAGCACGTTTTTGGGTAATTGAATCACGTCGTTCGGTTCATTCAGAGGAATTTGCCGGTTGGGTTCGTTGGGTGCGATGGTATCCGTCGTTGAAGGCGGTGCCGAAGTGATTTTCGTCAACGGCAGAAAATATACGGGGAAAAGAAAGTTTTTTTCCCTGAATTTTGTAACCCTCGCCCACAATTTAACTTGTTTTGCCGGCCGGTCGTTTGCATCAGCAACGATTTTTTCAAGCGTTGCACAAGGCAATAGCTGAAGTTTGTCACCGGCTTCGACCTTCGCCCGTCCGTCGGTGGTATTTACATCAAAACGAAACAGCCAGGTATCCGGCATTGACAGGTCCGCCTTTTCGGCAGGTGATTCGGTGTTCGGTTCCGCGGGGACAATTGTCCCGTCAAGACCGTTGATTACGAACCCTTCGATTAGCGGCGGTGTTTCCCCAGCTTCTGTGTCGGCGGATAGTACAGGGGCTGCTGGTATCAAAATCAAAAGGATTATTTTGTAAATTTTGACGTTCATATTACACACAATTATTTTAAGGAACTCGCACTAACTTCAAAATATTTTACAAGCACGTCCACCGCCTGAACGGGATTATCAACAATTTGCAGGGCACCGGCGGTTCTCGGCTCGGTTGCGGTTATCAACTCCACGACCGGCTTCCAGAACCTGCCGATTAGTATAACCGGTTTTTGGTGCCCGTTGAAGCCTTTACACTTGAGTTCCCATACTTTGGCAAGCTCGAGCAGGGTTCCCGTAAGCCCGGGCAGAACAATGTACGCCCGCCCGATTTCTATCAGCTTGTTAAGCCGTTCATCGAGTGTAGCGGTTTGTATCTCACCAGTGATGTATTGGTTCGCAGAGCTGCTGAATTGTGAACACGTAACACCGATGACGTTTGCGCCGGCGTTTTTCGCCGCTTTGGCGGCAGCGAGCATGGTTCCACTGTATCCACCGTTTGCGATGCTGAAGCCTGCACGGGCCAGCAATTCGGCGGTGCGGGCGGCGAGCCGGCAGGCCTCGTCATCTTCTTTCGCTTTGCCGCTTCCAAAAATTGTAATGACAATATCGGCCATGTTATAAAGCACTTTCTGAATTGCCCGTTCAATATTGTAACTCCGCGTTAATTTTAGCACTATGGCACCAACGCTACAAGTCGATATTGTGCCAATGACGGTTATGCTTGACGGCGGTATACAAGCCGGATATATTTAGCCTCGTTATTGTGGCGCTGTTTGCCTGTTAATTAACGCAAAATCGAATTTTTAATCGGAAAGGATTCAAAATGAAAACCTATAAGTTGGCCATAATCCTTGTTGCCGTTTCGCTTGGTCTTGTTTCTGCCGGATGCGAGCAGGAAGGAGCGGCTGTGCAAAAGGTAAGACCTTTCAACGGAAAGAACCTTGATAGCTGGCAGTTCAAAGGACCATCGAGCAAAAGCAAATGGCAGGTGGGCGTTGCCGCTGTGTCTACCGACGACCCGGGCAAACTTATTGTCAATCCGGGCCAGGGTGAGATGATAAACACCCCGGCTCACCACAAGGACAGTATCGACATCTTCACCAAAGACACGTTCGGCGATTGCCATATCGAACTGGAGTTAATGATTCCCAAAGGCTCGAACTCCGGAATCTACGTGATGGGCGAGTATGAGATTCAGGTCTTCGACAGTTGGGGCAAAGAACAACTGGAGGCAAGCGATATGGGTGCGGTCTTCGGCGCGGCGGAACCAAAGGAGATCGGA
>CAZGGE010000012.1:20025-24436 GCA_964524285.1 uncultured Pirellulales bacterium | reverse complement strand
CCCGGCGAATGGCAGAACTACATTATAGACTTCAAAGCACCAGAATTTAACGATAATGGCGAAAAAATATCCAACGCAAAGTTTATAAAGGTCGAATTGAACGGGCGGATAATTCACCAAAACCTCGAAGTCCCCGATTTGACCGCGGGCGGCGTCGAAGGTAAGGAAAGAACCGAAGGACCGCTAATGTTCCAGGGAAATCACGGGCCGGTCGCATATCGAAATATCGTAATATCAACACCGGTGAAAAAATAATCGTTTTTTCGACTGCAACATCGATAGCAAATTCAAGGGCGGCGAAAGTCGCCCTTCGCTTTATTTCTTGCTCACAAAAGCATCATGGTTAGAATGTTTTTACCGACCAGAAAATAACCTGTGTTAAACCCGGCAAAAGAGATTATATGATACTGCCGATTCGTACAAATATCGCTCCACGACGTACCCCCTATGCGAACTACGTCTTGATAGCGGTGAACGTGATTATCTTCCTCATAACTTATTCGGAACATGCAACCATAGTTCACGGGCAACTGGTAAAAGAAGTCCTGAGACCCTGGGCCGACAAATACATGCTCGATGCCGCAAGACCCAAACTCTGGCAGTTCATAACTTACGCCTTTCTGCACGGTGGGTACTTGCATATTTTCTTCAACATGTATTTTCTTTACCTTTTCGGCAACAATGTAAACGACAAGCTGGGAACGAAGGGTTATCTGTGTTTCTATTTTGCAGGGGCCGTTTTCAGCGGCATAGGGCACTGTTTGTTGAGCCAGGCACCGGTTTTGGGTGCCAGCGGTGCGGTCGCCGCAGTTACCGGCGCTTATCTGGTGCTGTTTCCGCGCACCGTGTTGACCGTTCTTTATTTCTTTTTCTTTATAGGCACCATTGACGTGCCCGCCTTATACTTTATCGCACTAAAGCTGATTCTGATCGACAATATCCTCGTAACGTCTACTCAAAACGTTGCCTACGATGCCCATCTTGCCGGTTATGCGTTCGGTATAACGACGCTGCTTTTGCTTTTGGGCACGGGTTTTTTGGACCGCTCGGGTTGGGATTTGTGGTCGGTGTTCCGGCAATGGAACCGCCGGCGGCACTACCGTGATATGGTAGGAGGGGGGTACGACCCTTATACCGGCCGGTATGCACGCAAAATCAAATCACGCCAGGTGAGTAAATCGCCCGCGGAACAAAAACACGATAAAAGGGTAAAAGAATTGAGAGAGCAGATAAACCGCAGAGTCGCAGAGCGAAATCTGGCGTCGGCCGCACTCTCTTATCTGGAACTAATGGACGTCGACAGTGAACAAATACCGCCGAGACAGCATCTGCTGGACATCGGTAACCAGTTGACCAGCGAAAACAAATACGAAGAAGCGGCAGGAGCTTACGAAAAATTCCTCAACTTCTACAGCAATTACGAACACATCGAGCAGGTCGAGCTGATGCTCGGTATCATTTATTCACGCTACCTCGGCCAGACCGAATCAGCCATAAAACACCTCGAGTCAGCCGCCGAAAAACTCTCCGACCCAGACCAGCGAAAAATGTGCAACCAGGAACTCGAAAAACTAAGGGGCTGACAAAACTCAGCCCCGACGTCTCTGCAACATTTATGATAATTGGGTCGTTGTCTCTGCTTTCTAAGGATTTTGCTTTTTCCCGATTGCCAGTCCGCATGAAGCGTTGAATGGTTTGTCGTACTGCATGGCGCCGCTGAACAATTGCATCTGCTGTTTCTCGGGGTGCTTGGTAAATTCAAATCCACACCCCTCCTCGAGGCTAAGGGTCAACGAGAGAAACTCTACCGGTATCAGCCCTCTCAAGGTGGTGCGGTAACCCTTTTCCGACGTGGGCAGCGAATCAAGCGAAACCGTCCATTCAACGCCTAATTTTTTCTTTTCGACAGTACCCCACCCCTCAGGCAGCATTAATTCATACCTCGCCTGCTCCATCGTTTCATATTCCAACTGCTCCCCGTTAAACATCGCCGCGTTCAGCTCGGCATCGACATAAGGCAGGGTAATAATCACCGTATTCGCATCTTCCGGATATTGAGTGAGCATAATAATCGACTCCGCGCGAATTTTATTAGGCCCCGTCAAATGCCACACGTCGCTTTCTTTCCCGACAAATCCTGTCGCCTCAACGATATTATTGGGGTCTTCCCCTTCTCTGGCACGCGTTGCCTGTTCCATGTTATTCTTCATAGCGGTGAAGCCGGCCTTCAACTCCTGTAAATGTACCTTTGGTAAGGCAACTTCAAGAATCATCTTCCCGCCGTTCATCCGCGCCGCAAAAGCAATGTTGCTGGTGGTAGTAGTAGAAATGTTGGAAAACGCGAACTTTGCCGGATTTGATCCGGGCATTAGGGCGCCGGCCATTCTCATGTATCTGAGAGAGTTAATTGTTCCTACGAGGTCGGCTGTTTCAGCCTCGTTAAGGATTTTTAGTGCCGCCTGCATCTCCGCTGCGAGTTTATCCGGGCCTCCGGCCTTCGCCAGGTCAATAAGTTCACGAATGCCCGCATCCTCTTCTCCGCCTGAAGCACACAACGACAAATCATCAACCGTCGCCCAGCGATAATTAAATCCCTCACCCCATATCTGGACAAACTCTTCCGGATAATCCGAATTCGGGTCAATGGGACTCACCATCAATTTTACCGCATCTATCGGCACATCCCGATATGTATCGAACGCAGGATTAATATCATATGTCATTTCAATACCTAAGCTGGTTTTATAGATGTCGGTTAAAACGCTTACATTGCTGTCCCCAATCCCCATTAACGCATAGTTGGCCGCTCTCCATTTCCCTGCGTCTTCAACCTGCACCACCTGACGGTACTCGAAAGGCGGAGCGTTGCTGTCGTCAATTCCAAAAGTTACCACCGCCGGCCCCGCCGCGCTGTCAATCATGTCGGAAACAAGACCCTGTATTTCAATTATTGTATCCTCCGGCAGTTGCTCATCACTCATAAACGATATCAAATCAAACCCCGTCAGATTCCATTCCTCCCAGAAAGGCGTATTCATTTGCATCGCAAGGTTCAAAACCGCACCATCCCTCAAATATCCCAGCAGCGGATTTTCCACCTGCTCCGAACCCGCAAACGCCCTCGACATCAGGGTATCGCCCAGCGGAGCGATGCACATCTCCGTGCTGCAGAATTCCGCGCCGGCATTGATATTCATCGTAACGTAGTTAATCTCGTCCATTAGTATCGCCGCCGCTCCAAGGTACATCTTTATCGCCGCAGCCGGATTACCAAACGCATTTTCCCCGCCCTGTTTTTCAAGTTGTTTTTGCATTTCCTCGAACCACCCCACAACCGTAGGCCCGAAAAGCTCCGATACAAGCTGTATATTGGCATAAGCCCAAATCGGCTGTGTTGCGGCCTTTTCCGCCTCCTGAATATCCAGACAGCTTTGCAGACTGCTGCTTCGCGAGGCAAGCAGGAACCGCGCATCCACCAGCTTCTGGTAGTTCCCCGCGTTGGCAACGAGTGCATAATCGCCCATCTGTGCCGCAAGCATCTTTCCCGCCGCGGGATTGGTAATTGTGGAAACACCGTTCGCATCAGCCTCGCCACAGTTTGCATTGCCTGTTACAAAGGCGTTGTAACTGATAACCGGAAAAACAAAGCCCGTAAACAGACGTTCTGCCGGCTTAACTTCCTCTTCCTCGGGCAAAGCTAATCCAATTATCGCAAAATTGCCCGTCGTTTCTATCCCGCTCAACGCCGCATCGCCCAGCATCTTGGCAAGCTGCATACGCGCCATCATCGACATCCCACCGGGCATCGGCGAAATACCAACAAGAAACTCATCCGCCATCGAGAAGGTATTATCAAAATTATTCACCCGAACGCAGAACAAAGTCTCGGCCGGCAATAGCCGAAGCAACTGTCGCGGCGCACTGGTAACCACAGCCGTGGTCTCTTCCACGGTCGAGACCTCATTGGAGGACATAGCTGAATCGCCCTCAAGGGTAACTTCCTTTTCGGGCTGGCATCTGGCCTCAATCATAGCTACCGCTTGTGCAAAAGGATTCTCCCCTTCTTTGCCTTGCCATTGCTTACTTAGTTCCTTGAGAGGGTCTATTGCCGACAAATCCCCCATCTCCGCAAGAAGGTTGGCGGCCTTGACTTTACTTTCCCATTGTCCGGCTTCCAGCACCCCAACGAGACCCTTAATGTCGCCCTTCGCAGCCATTTTCTCGAGTTGCTCTAATTCGAATGCAGGCAACCGGGGCTCGGCCTGCGCAGGTATGTCGGCCGGTTTGTCTCCTTCAACGTCTTGTGCCTGCTTAATAACGGCAGGTTCGACGGAAAGGTCGTTTGCGCCCTGCACCACCGTAATTGTATCATCCGCTGCCGGCTCTTGCTGCCTGTACAGCATCTTTACAG
>CAZGGE010000012.1:6464-20015 GCA_964524285.1 uncultured Pirellulales bacterium | reverse complement strand
CAATGATAATAACCGCCGCGGCGAACTTTATCCATTTTGTTTCCATTATAGAACTCCCCTGAAATTTTAGATTGCCCCCGAACTCTTTGTTGCCTTCCGCGACGGCACTGAGAACTGCCTTCTCTGCCGATTCGTTATCCTGTTTGTTTATTTCATGTGTCCCCACCTCGTCCGTGAATTTCAGCAGCGCCTTAATTTTTACCAGACGCCCACGGCATCGCGGACAACCCGCAAGATGCTCCTCAACTCGAGCCTGCTGGCCCTCAGGCAAATCACCCATCGCAAACGCGCTCAATAATTTTTCTACTCTGCTACAACTGTACATACATCACCTTACTTACTCACCCAGATAATCACTCAACTGACTGGACAACTTCTTCACCGCCCGGTGCAGGTGAACCCTTACGGTGTTTTGCGAACAATTCAGTATTTGTGCCACTTCTTCCGTTGGCAGTTTTTCAATACGAACAAGAACGAAGGCGTCGGCCTGCTGCTTCGGCAAACCGCTAAGACATTCTGAAAGTCTCTGCCTTAGCTCGAGAGCGTCGAGGTTCTCTTCCGGGCCGGCTTCTGCCGGTGCAGGACGATGCCGGCTGTTTCGCTGCCGGTACGACCGGTTGTTTCCCGCAAACGATATCGCCTTGCGTACCGTCGTTTTGTACAAATACTGTTTCCATTTAACTCGTCCGTTATACTTGTCCCATCGCCGCCAGATAGCCAGGAATACCTCCTGGTGGACGTCCTGCGCCATTGCGCTGTTACCCAGCACCCGCATAGCCGTGTTCAACACCTGCGAGCTATGCCGGCAAACCAGTTCTCTAAAACTTGGCTTATCCAATCCTGCAACCTTATATTTTCGTCTTCTCGCCCGATTCCCAATCGCCGACGATTTCACCATTATAGAGGCTGTGACTTGTGATTTTATTTACACCAAAAGGCAAAATCCATCGTTTTTTTACCGTTTCCCAAAACCTTTATTATACCGCCTTCCGGTGAACATGTAAGGATTACCCACGCCGCTCTGAGTATCCGGCCGGCCAAAGACGTCATAATTGTACCGTTCCTCTACATCGCCATCAGTATTTGCCACTGCCACGAACCATACAAATCGGCTCATCAATACCGGGTCCGTAAATGAACTTGCGAAGCAGATCATCCCCAACGACATATTCAGGCGGGATTACATATTCTTCTTACTCCGCTATAACCTGATGGCCGTCATAGCAATACATATACAAGGAATCCCCCTGGAAAGTGTAACCGGGCCATCTAAACACCCGTCTGCCCGCAAAATCATAACCCGGCCAACTCTTCACAATTTTCTCAAAATACTTCACCGTTTTCTTATCCTCTCGCAAATGCTGGTAAGACACACCCGTACAATACCATGAATGTATACTGAATGACCCGCCGAAAGGTACCTCTTGCCGCGCTTGCCGCCAAACCTCTATCGCCCGCGTAAAATATTGTTTATTTTTGCGCGTTTTTCCGCTGTTTTTCCAGCCATTTCAGCGCCGCCTCATAGATTATCTCGTGTCCGCCGTCGAACACGGTAACCCTTGCATTACCCGAACGTCTGCGAAAAAGCACCTTCTTACCTCCATAATCCGTATCCTCGTAATCACCCCGCAGCTCCCTGGGCACACGTGCTTTACGGACAATGTATTCGATATCCTCCTCGCTTATGTGCTCCTTCTCCCTCGCCACACAATTAAACGCCCGAAGCGAATGGTTCACCGGCACGCTGCCCTCGTGCCCGTCCAGTATCCCCGCATTGATATCCAGCGCGACCCCCCGTGCCCTGTCAAGATACGCCACCGGCGATCTCTTGTAATACTCCAGATCAACCTGCTCGCTTTCCCCCGGCAAACCGCCGCAAGACCGCGCTATCTCATCCGCATATTTTCTGCCCGATTGCCTGCACTGAAAGTACCAGTTCTTAAGGTTACTTATGGAAGCCCACGCCGACACTCCCGCCCAAATCCGCGGCGCACGACCCGCCAGCAAAAGAGCCGTATAACCTCCCCCGCTCGCACCAACCAGATAAATCCTGTCCGTATCTACACTTGCATTCTCCTTCGCGTATTCCACCGCACTGATAATATCCCCAACAACAAGCTCCGAACCGGTAGCTTCCGGTCTCCTGTTCGGCCCGCGAAAATGCGGATGGATAAACACCCAATCCTTCTCAATACACCACTTAACGTAGGGTATGGAGCTTTTCTGCCTGTAGTTTCCCGACCATGTATGCAAAGCCACCAGCAAAGGCGCGGGCTTATTCACCTGCGGCGAATAAAACATACCCGGCTGCAAACTCGAATCGGCAAAACTCTCGTATTGAATTTCCTTTACACATTCCAGCCACTGCGGACTTGGCTCATCTGCCTGACGCCCCGCGAGTATCAATACCATCCCGGCAACCACCAGCAAACAGGCTGGCAAAATCGCTTTTCCGAACATCTCCTTCATATCTCTAAACCCTCTTTGATTTCTTTCTACTTCCCGCTTCCAGTTCGGTCTCAATGCCTTCATCGTCCTGCATCGCCATCCAACCCTTCAGGTTCTCTCGCATACGAGTTTTTAGTTCTCTGTTTTCCGCCTTGTCCGCAATGTTATCAAGCTCGAACGGGTCCACCCGAATGTCATAAAGCTCCTCGGCCGGGCGGTGCTGATATTGCCTCACCAGCCGGGCCGCACGGGAATCCGTCTCCGTCTTTTTCACCCACGACCGCCAGTAGTGCTGCCTGTCCTGCTCGGTCAACACGTTATGAAACTCAGCTTCATGATTAAGATTCAATATCAGCTTATGTGTCCTACTCCTTACAGAACGAACCGGATAACAGCGGTTGCCGTCGATTATCCCCTGGGTGGTATGAATCCCGTAAACAAACTCGTGATGCTCTTCGGCCTCACCTGTAAGTACCGGCAGAAAGCTTTTGCCGTCGAGGCCCCGCTGGGGACGACCGCCGGCAAGCTCGATAAGTGTCGGCACAAAATCCACGAAATGCACCATCGCCTCCGACACCGAACCCGCCTTTATCCGACCGGGCCAGCGAGCAATAAAAGGCACCTTCAAACCCATATCGTAACAGGTCCACTTGCAATGCGGAAACCCCGAGCCTTGGTCGCTAACGTAGATAAACAGCGTATTCTCAAGCAGACCATGCTTCTTCAAAAGGCCGTCATAAAATCCAACCTCGCGGTCGACCAGCGAAATATCATTGCAATAGCCGGCAAAGGCATCCCGGGTCTCGGCGGTATCCACAAGATAAGGCGGCACTGCCGCCTTATGCGGGTCATGCCGGCCTCCGCGAAGCCACGGAGTGTGCGGGTTATTGGTTGCGATAAACAAACAAAAAGGCTCGCCTTTTACTTTACGCAGATACCCCTCGATAACGTCAGGCCGGCGCCGCTTGCCGAGATAATCGAATGCAAAAACATCGAAAGGCCGAACGTGCGACTTGCCCACAAGGCCCACCCTGTACCCGAGTTCTCGCAGATACTGCGCAACACTTTTGATGCCTTTATATGCCCGGCTGTGGTTGGGATAGGCTCCGTGCCGAACAGGGTACAATCCGGTATAAAAAGTCGATCGGCTCGGCGTACACATCGCTGTGCCGGTAAACGCGTTGGTAAAACGCATTCCCTCGCAGGCGAGTCTGTCAATCTCCGGGGTATGCACAAAGCTGTTACCGTAGCAGCCGGACTCGTTAACTCCGTGGTCGTCGGAGATTACAATGACAAAATTGGGCCTGTCCGCCGACCCGGGAAAAAACCGCCCGCCGCCCGCACATCCCGATACAAACGCCGCAGCACCGACGCCGGCTCCCTTCAAAAAGCCACGCCTGCTAATCATACCCGCCATATAGTTTTCCTTATTGTTGCACCATTTTTATATTTATCCTTATGTTGGTTCTTCATAGTTTCCCTCGATGATTTGCAGGCAGGCGTTTGCAAGCCTGACATATTCGCCCGGCGAAAGCTGTTCGGGCCGTTTTTGCCAATCGATTCCGTTTATCTCCAGCAGATTGTACCAATCTCTGATTTGCGACAGCTTTCCCGATGCAAGTTTTGTGCATGCGCGTATCGTCTTCCTGCGATGTCCCAGGAAAAGGCTCACCACCTGGGAAAAAAGACCGAAATCACTTATTTTACCTGCCTTGTCATTCTCACGGAAAAAACTTACCATAGCCGATTCCACCTCCGGCTCAGGCCAGAAAACCGACGGCCTGAGAATTTTCCGTATTTTCACAGTCCCACACGATTGCAGATAAATACTCAAAGTCCCGTAGTGTTCACTTGCAGACTTTGCCGCCATTCTCTGCGCCACTTCTTTCTGCACCGTTACGTGCATTTGCTCTGCAACCACATCTCCGCCGACAAAATTCAGCATTACCGGCGAGGCTGCATTGTAAGGCAGATTACCCACCAGCATCAATCGGCCACTACATCCCGCACTCGCATTTGCAATTGCCCGGAGCACAGCAGGGTTCAGCCGGTTCTTGCCTTCAAGTATGTCCTCATTTACGATAATTATATTCTGTTTTTCCCGGAGATGCCGGCCGGCAATGTCGGCAAGCGTCCCGTCAATTTCCACAGCTACTACTGCTGCCGCTCGTTTCGCAAGCGCCTCGGTAAGAGAACCCGTTCCGCATCCCACCTCCAGAACAATGTCGTCGGGCCTGATATCTGCAACGCGAACCAGAAACCTCATCAGGTTCAGGTCTATCAGAAAGTGCTGGCCAAGCTTTTTGTTGGGATGGACGCCGGCGGCAGAAAGAATGCCCTGAATTTGCCGCCTGGTCTGCATTACTTTCGTTCGTCCGCCGCTTTTTGCAGATTAAGTCTTTTTGTTTTAATCATTTGAACCGAGGTTTTTATCGCGGCCTTCATACTTTGCGGATTTGCAACATTTTTTCCTGCAATATCCATTGCCGTTCCGTGTGCCGGAGACGTCCTGATTATGGGTATTCCAAGCGTTATATTGACCGCGTTTTCGAAGTCGAGCAGTTTAACCGGAATCATTGCCTGGTCGTGGTACATAGCCACTACGCCGTCGAATTCGCCTCTTGCCGCCCGAAGAAAAAGCGTATCTGCGGGAAAAGGCCCGTTACAGATAATACCCTGCTGTTCGGCCAGGATGATTGCCGGTTTTATTATTCTTTGTTCTTCGTCCCCGAACCGGCCGTTTTCGCCCGCATGCGGGTTTAACCCGGCGACAGCTATCCGCGGGTTTTTGATGTCGAAATACTCGATTAGCGCCGTGTTCAAAAGGTCTATCGGCTCAAAAACGCGCCCGATTGTAAACTTGTGTCGCACTTCAAAAAGAGCATGGTGAATGGTGGCGAGTGCCACCTTAAGCGGGCCGGAAATGAACATCATCACCTTGCGTTTTGACTTAAACTTGCGCGCAAGCAGTTCCGTATGGCCGGGCCACTTCGCGCCCGCCATCTTCCAGCTTGTCTTGTTAATCGGGCCGGTTACAATGGCGTCAATCAGACCACGTTGAGCATCCTCAATAGCATCCATACAGAATTCGAGCGATGCCTCCCCGCCGGCTGTGCCTGGCTTTTTAATCCAGGGCGGAAGGGAAAATTCGTCATAGTCTGCCACTACGACTTTGTAAGGATAGTCCGTGCCGATTTTCTCGTGCTGTCGTCTGCCCCAGAAGACTTCGATTTCCGCCTTGTCGGCGACGTAGCACAACTGCTCGTTCATTCCGTAAACAATAAAGCGCGCCGAGCGTCGAATTTGAGGTTCTGCCAAAGCCTTGATGATAACCTCCGCACCGATACCCGCCGGGTCGCCCATGGTTATACCGATAACCGGCTGTTCTGAAATCGAATTATGATTAAGCTTTGCTGTCATAAAGACGTTTCTGTCAAAAGCCTGCCTGCTTTAGTTTTTCCAGGGTAAGGCGTTGGCCTTCGCCTGAAATCTTTTGAAGTTGTTGTTTAACGGTTTTTACTATAATATCTGTTTCAATATTCACTTTATCGCCCGGCTTTATCAGTGCGAGTGTCGTACGTTCGAGAGTTTGGAAAATAATTGCGACTTCAAATTCCGTTCGTTCAAGTTTTGCTATCGTAAGCGAGATTCCGTCCACCGCGACAGAGCCTTTGGCTGTCATATTTTCGAGCAATGGTGAGGGGGCGGTAAATGTTATGTTCCAGAATTTGCCGCCTTTTTCAAGGCGTTTTACCGTTGCTGTGCCGTCTACGTGGCCAAGCACGAAATGTCCCCCGAATCGTCCTGTGGCCGGTAAGGCAGTTTCCATGTTCACCGGGGAGCCGGCCTTCAAACCACCCATGTTCGACCTCGACAGAGTCTCCGGGCTTATCTGAAAGACTGCAATCCCCCTGTCCAGCTTCTCGACCGTCAGGCACGTTCCGTTTACAGCGATACTGTCTCCGAGTTCAACGTTTTGAGTGAGATTTTGCAGGTCTATGGAAACAGCAAGGCCGGCTCCGCTGCGCGCCACGGAGCTTACCCTGCAAACACCTTGTATCAGCCCTGTAAACATAATGCCCTGCTTTTACCCGCTTTGATAACTGCATATTTCTATGCTGGATATAATCCTGTTCTACCTGCTATGCTACGATTATAGCCGCTCTTTGTCAAATACCCCCTGCCTTACGCCGCCAATGCCGGAGACATTGTTAAAATCAATCCCTGAAGAGATATTGTGGGTAATTCCACACGAAATTTTTTTTCATTTCGCCTTTTTCAGCGAGGCGGTCGTGCTCGGCGGTCAGTGCAGCCAGCTTTTGCTTATCCGCAAGGGGGTCGTGGGTTTGCTGTTGCCACTTTCGCAGTTCGTGCAGTAGGCGCTCCAGAATCTCATTATATTTCTCGTCTCCCGCCAGGTTTTCGAATTCGCAGGGGTCCTTGCGCAGGTCATAAAGCTCCCTGGCGGGGGGCTTTCGAAATCTCTGGTAGGCTTTGCGAACCTTATCATCAACTTTGCCGGGAATCTGCCCGCCGAAATCAAATTCTTTAACCGGGCGCCACTGGCAAGAGACAGAGGGATTGACCCTGCCGGCAAGTAGATTCACAATCAGCTTATACCGACCGTCGCTTATGGAACGTTGCGGAAAGTAAATTAAGGCAGAGTGTGCGTGGTTTTCTGCGCAAATATATTTTCGCCAATTTGTCTGCCTGCCTTTTAGTAAAGGCATAAGCGAATTGCCGGCCAATCCTTGAATTGTTTCAATCCCCGCCGCCTCAAGTACAGTGGGCATAATATCGACGGTGCTGACAAGCTCATTTCTAACCGTTCCGGTTTCGGCCTCGCCGGGCAGGCGAATAACAAGAGGGACCTTCAGTGCCGCTTCATAAACGGTTGTTTTTGCGCGAGGCATATCAGGGCCGTGGTCACCGACGTAGATTACCAATGTATTTTCCGCTTTGCCCGATTTCTTTAGCTTATCCAGCAGCATACCGATGCCGGCGTCCAGTCGCTTTATGCAGTTGTAGTAATTCGCCGTAACCCCCCGCAGTCCGACAGTGTCGTATCCCACGAATTCGAGGGGTTTTACATCCTCCGCTTCCAGAGGCTTTTTGGGCAAGCCATATTGCTGTCTGATAAACGGATGGTGCGCATCGGGATAATTCACCATGAGAAAGAAAGGCTCAGGCGAAGCCTCGAAAAAACCACCGGCGAGCGCAGCAAACCGCCCGACGTCTCGCTCGGAGAAAGTTTTCGGATTCAACCCAATTCTCTCGAATTCAAAATCGAAAGCAGACTTCGGCTTGACGTGCAGCTTGCCTATGATACCCGTTCGGTATCCGGCATTCTTGAGCACGCTCGGAATGGAGGCGAATTCCCTGTACATTCGATATCTGTGGGTAGCCAGGCCGATTTGCCCGTTCTGATGTGGATAAAGGCCGGTCAATATACTGCTGCGGGAGGGGCTGCAGCTTGCCTGTGTTACGAAGGCGTTCTCGAAGCGCACGCCCTGCGCAGCAAGAGCGTCCAGATTGGGAGTATCGACGCTATCGTTGCCGTAACAGCCAAGCTGAGGGCCGTTGTCCTCCGAGGTAATCAGCAACACGTTTGTTTTGAGACGATTGCGGTTATTTATCGAGGCCATGGCCCGGCAGATGCCGCCGGCTGCCGCTGTCGTAATACTTCCAAAAGATATTTTGAGAAATTTTCGCCTCTTCATAGCGTGTCCTTACAAATTGAAATTCCTGAATCCGGCCATGAATTATACCCGAACACCCCGCAGAACTCCAGTCATGCCAGCAACTTACACATATTCTTCGAACTACTGCCTGCATAACTTCGTAACAACTTCACAGCAGCAATATAGAGATAAGCATAATAGCTCAGCCCTGCTCAAGGAACCAGACTTGACTTAAAAGTCTTTTTTTGAGATGGTAGCGTTTTTGAAGCCGTCAATTTGAAAAATCGAAAGGAAAATTTATGAAGCTGTCCATTTCAATTCTAACATTTTATTCGTTTTATTTTATGCTCTTTTTCGCGGCTTTTCAGGTCCGGGCCGAGTCCAATGAGCCTGCAACTGAACCACAGGAGTTCACCATTGCCCCCAAGGCAATTTCCGGAGTGAACAAACCCGACTTTCTTGCAAAGGTCAACGGAGAGAAGATAACCGAGGAACAGGTTCAGCAGGTCCTTGACAATCGGCTGGGCTCAAAGGGAGCCAAAATTCCCGAGCAAATGCTCGACAGATACAAAAAGCAGGTACTTCAACACATGGTAATGGAAATGCTTATAGCCGACGCGGTGGAAGACCATAATATCGTTGTAAGCGAGCAGGAGATACAGCAGGAAATCAAGAACATTGCAAGCCAGCAGAACATGACGGTCGACGAATTCAAGCAAGTGTTGCAAAAACACGGCATGACCCTGGAGAAGTGGAAAGATATGCAAAAAATGGAATTGCGGCTCGGTTATCAAAAGCTCATCGAGAAGAAATTTGCCGATGACGTTAATGTTACCGAAGAGGATGCAAGGAAATTCTATGAGGAGAACAAGGCTCGTTATCGCAAGCCCGAACAGGTAAAAGCAAGTCACATATTAATCAAGCCCGACGATTCCGACCCTAATGTCGAATCGAAAGAGGCCAAAAAAGAAGCCAGAGAAAAGGCAGGGTCCCTTCTCAAACAAATCAAAGAGGAAGGAGCAGACTTCGCCACAATTGCAAAGGCACATTCTCAATGCCCCAGTAGTGCAAAAGGCGGAGACCTCGGTTTTGGAAACAAATCGAACCCAAAGGCCGATATAAAAGGCAGTTGGGTGCCACCTTTTGAAAAGGCGGCCTTCGACCTTGAAGTCGGACAGGTCAGCGACGTTGTTGAAACGCAGTTCGGCTACCACATAATCAAGGTTACCGATCACAAGGACCCGAATACGACTTCTTTTGAAAAGGCAAAGCCGCAGATAATGGAAATGCTGGAAATGCAGGGAAAAGGCGAGCTTTCGACTAAATATATTGAATCTCTGATGGAAAAAGCGGACATCGAATATGCACCGGGTTACGAGCCACAGCCCCGCACGCAATCCAGCCAAGCGGGCAGGCCCGCCGACCGGAACAGAAGTGGAACCGCCGGGAAAGACGATGAAAAATAACTGCTTTTGTCATTTAGTTAAAAAAGACCTGTTGCAAATAATTTAGCGGCAGGTCTTTTTTGTAACATCACGGCGTTTTACTTTCGGCTGCCCGAAGTGGCTCCCAGATTCTCCATCCAGCGAATCATGTCCCCGGCGAGTCGGGTCTTGGTGGTTATGTGGTTTTCGATTTCGCCGACGAAGCTGTTGTTCTCGAACGTCCCACGGACGCCGTTGAAATCAAGATGTTTGATTTCCTCATCGCCGTCGACTCCGTAACCAATCTGAGCACGCTCGGAAAATTCCTTCCTGGCGTCCTGATAAAGTTTTCGGTCAAGCTCAACTACCGCCTGTTTCCATCTTTGAACGATGTCAATAATATCCTTCGCAGTTATTTCCTCGATTTTCCTGCCCAGTTTCTTTTCCAGCACCATTGCCGCCCATGACCACTCGTACTTTGCATATTGCCGGTGTATATGCCTGAATCTGTCATTCGTTTTTTCAAGGCTGTCGACCGCTCCGCTTTCAATGTCGTCGAGCAACTGCTGCACCACCTGCTCGGGAGCGAACAACCCGGCCAAATCCAGCCAACATCCCCGGCCCATCTGCGAGTCGGGCTTTAATGCGGCACGTAGTTCGGCGGGATTGGCCGGCCTTTTTGCCTCGAGTCGGCTTATCAGACAATTGCCAAGAAATTTCTCAATGCCTGTTTCGTATAAATCTATACCTTTTTCAAGCGAGCTTCTGTTGATTTTTACACTGTGGTACGTGTAATAGTCCGCTCCTTCGCCGCATGTGCGTTTAAGCTCCCGCAGGATTTCCAGTCCCTTAATCATCTTCTGCACCGTGTATGGGCTCAGCAGCTTGAAATTTATCTGGTCCAGTTTATCAGCGGTTTTCCGGCGGTCCCGCCTGGGCCACTTGCGTGCATCTCTGACAGTTCCGACGCTGCGAAGATTTACGCCGGGCACCAGAACGCTTTCATCCTCGTGCTCGATAAGGTAAGAAAAAGGCAAATCTGACGTATCGGAATTTCTGTAATGCCTGCCCATCACGACGCTGAAAGCGCCCACTCTTGCAGGCCATAAAATGTAAGAATCGCTTGCGGTTTTTGAGCCTCGCTCAACGACTCCCTGGTGTGCAGGCCCGAGCTTATACATGTGATTGCTCTGGTTGGTACCGCTGCCGGCGTTCGTAAACGAAAACAGTCCGGCTATCAGCAGCGTCGATTTGTGGTGTGTAACGGTATATGGACCGGCAAAAATCGCGCAGGCCTCGCCGTGAAAGCCTCCGCAATTTGCGAAAAACGCCGACTCTTCCGCCGAATACTGCTTTGCCAGCTCCGTGCCCTGTCCCACAAAACATTTGCTTACAATCGCACCGTCGGTTACTTTGCTGCCGCTGCAGAATATAAAATCGTGCGCGAATACCCCCGGCCCTACATATACGGGGTCTTCGGCGCAACTGTTAATCGAGCCGTTCTCAAGTCTGTTTACCGCTTCAATAACACAGGCAGGCCCAATTTTTACATTCTTGATAATCCGGCAGTTAGTAAGTTTCGAGCCTTTGCCCACCACCCCCATGCTCGAACGCACAGTGTTTGTGTAGTTGTTTATCATCGCACGAATATTTTCTATCAATTTTTTTCTGTGTCGATAAAACGCCATCACGTATGCCTGCTGTGCGGAAAGCCTGTCATAGATAGCTATTTCCCTGCCCCCGGCCTCGTTAACGACGCTTACCTCCACCCCGTTGCCGAAACTACTGTCGCCTTCAACCGCAAGAAGGTCAATATTGTCTATTATCACGTCGTCTTCGATATTATAATTGGCGATGTAGTTTTTCACGTGGCTTATACATACGTTGTGGCCGATATTGCAGTTGTGAATCGTTGCGTAGCTTATGCCCGCCGGTTTTTTCACACCGCCGGCATACTCCACCATCTTTTCGAACCTGCCCAGCCGAACATTGCCCGAAAAGTGGGTCCACCGTACCTTCGCGGCGTCGAAATCCTGCACCACCTCTACGCCGCCCCAGTCGTGGCAGGTGCATCCGTTATCTTCGAGCGTTTTAATCTGCTCCCGCGATAATGCGCTAAATTCACCTGACATCCTGATTCTCCTTGTAATTAACTCACCCTGCGATGCCTGTAATTACAACTGATTTGCTTATCGGTCGATAAAGTAGTGCACTTTCGATACGGCGGTGCCGAACAGCATGAAAAAATCTGCCGGGACAATTTCACCTGCCAATCCGCTGCTGATTCACCAGAAATCTTTCGGTTTTCTGCTTCTCGAAATCCTTCGCTTCGTGCTCCGCCGCAAAGTGCTCCATGAGCCATTGCACCTTTTTGAGCCTTTTTTCCGCCACCTGCCTGCTCGATTCGAAGTTCAAACCTTCGTTAACCCTTGCTTGCCAGTAGCCATAATCAATCTTGTTCCGCCAGGTTCGCAGCACCCGTTCGAAACCTTTGCCCTGCAGAAAACACCGCATAAATTCCCCAGCTGCACCTGAAAGGCCCATATCGTCGAGATTTCTTGCGTCCGACAGTATCATGGCCTCAACGAGTTGCGTATAGTTGTTCCAGCTTTCAACAATAATTTTGTTGATTTTTGTTATTTGCTCAGCCCGAGCAATACCCTCCAACTGCCCGGCCACCACTTCCGTGCATTCGTGCAGTACCCACTGGTCTGCGTTAACTGAGGCAGGCCACACTATGGTTGTTTCGTCGCTTGAAATCTGCCCGGCCCGGCCTGTCTCGCTGAAGTATGCAGCGGCCGACAGACAAAACTTGTCTATGTCGACCCTCGGTTTTGTCAGTTCCTCAAAATCGCAGATACGGCTCACATTGCCGGCTATACGCTCCGAGCGGTCCCATAAAAAGCACCCGGCACCACCCGACCGAATGAATACCTTCCGTGCAAGAGTTTTTACATCCTCAATACTCAACATGTTTCCGTCCCTGGATACACCTTGAAGGACTTGTAACATATATACCCTTATCCGTCAAATCAATTCAATATCTGACACAATCGTCGGGCTGAAGACAATCCCCGTACCAGTAAGAAAAGATAAAGAAAAAAAAGATGACGTAAAATTTCTGCCAAATTTTACAGCTACCTCTTGGCTTATGCCGATGAAAATTGTATAGTGAGTGCACCTGCCTCGACAAATCATTAAGAGGTTTTCTTTCATACATGGAAGTAGCTATGTCGACTCAGCCACGGGTGGCAAAAGTATTGATGGCCCTGCTGGTCTCCATGACCACGGGGGCTATTGTTTTAATGGCACTGGGGAACAATCCTCCGTCGGCAGGCCCTTTCTGCCTTTCCAGTTATTACAGCCTCGGCGGCGTCCGCGACTCCTTCACTTCAAAGGCTCCGCAGTATCCGGCGAGATGGAACAGGGTCGAGGTATACTATAGCGGAACAAAAGCCGGTAATATCGAGCAGTTGGCCTCTCTATGCGGGTTGAATGACCCACAGGATATTAATTGCCATTTCGTCGTATGCAACGGCCTTGGTGCCGGGGACGGACAGATTCAGAAAACCGAAAAATGGCACCGGCAGTGGTCCGCAATACCTTCCGATAACTGGTACGGAACGGGCTTGACGATAAGGCTGTGTGTAGTGGCCGACGAAGAAAACGCCCCGCCCACCGATTCACAGTTGAAGAGAACCGAATCTCTCGTGCAGGCCCTGTCCAGAGAATTCCGCATAAATCCCGGCTCCGTGCATTACCCCCAGCACTGGCGATAAACCACAACCGCACCACATCAAATCAACCCAATCCGTCAGCAAACCACCGATTGAACTTTTAATTGAAGCTGTTTAGACTCCAACATACCTGTTCACACCGAGCTTATAGCTGCAATTCACCGTCCATCCATGCAGCTCAACCGTAAAACCACATTCTTGACAGCTAAGCTCATTATTTCTACTATGCTGCCGTTGAGATTTGACACCGAACAGGCGCGA
>CAZGGE010000012.1:0-6454 GCA_964524285.1 uncultured Pirellulales bacterium | reverse complement strand
TTTATCATTAACAGGAGGCCTCAATGTTCTCAAAACCTTTCACAATGTTGCTAATTCCGGCTCTTGTGTTCGTACTGTTTTCTGCCGCTGGGGCTGTGGAAAAACACAAGCCGGGCATCTTCCCGACCGCATACGAGATAAAAATTGACCTCGGCAGTCCGCAGGGCGAGCCGCCGCACAACCTCTACAAAGAATACGACCGCAAGCGCATCAGAGAGGCCGTCGCCAAAGACCCGAAACTCCAGAAGCAGGTCAAAAGAATCGCCTCGCGTGCCCACGGCTTTGCCTCGATGCCCGACGATGAAATCCGCGCATTATTTCTGCCCGCCGATACCCATCGCGACTTCGTCGTAAACCGTCACGGCTGCCCCATCTGCGGCGGAGCGGATAAGGTCTACGAGCCTTTCGGCCAGGGGGTCAGTCTTTCCTATCCCAGACAAGTCCGCTGCCGCAAGTGCGGTGCCATATTCCCAAACGAGGACTTTCCCGATGACGGACAGGGCTGGCTCGATACCAGAGAAGGCAGCCCCACAAAAGGACAGAAATTTTATTTCCTCGGATGGTGGCAGCACTGGTTCCTGCTCTCCGTACCCCAAAGGATTCATAATCTTGCGACGGCATGGTTTTTCACCGACAAGGACATCTATGCCCACAAGGCTAAGGTTATGCTGAACCGCTTCATGGAAATATATCCCGACATCGACACCAAAGACCTGACCTACTGCGGCGGACATGCCGGCCTGTACGTCAAAATGACGGGGACGTACTGGGAAGGACCGAGGCTGCTTATCCTCGCAGAAGCCGTTGAACTGCTCGCGCCCGCATTGTCGGAACAGGACCTCGAAAATATTTATTATAAAATCTATCGGCCCGGTTTCGAGGCATACCGCGCAAAGCCCGCACCCACCAACTGGGGTAACTGCTGGAACGCTGCATTTGCAAAATTTGCCCTTGTTACAGGGGACGACGAATTTTTGCAGTATATGCTGAAGGGCCATCCCGTTGCCGTTCTCGCCAGTCTCGACAACCAGCTTATGCGAGACGGTGTGCCGTACGAATCTTCCTTTTCCTACGGGCGAAGCTATCTGAAATATGCCATGACGGTGGCAGACGTACTCGGCCCAAAGGGTGAAGCCATCTGGGGACACCCGCACCTTCGTAAGGCATACCACGCATTTGCCGAACTTATCTGCCTTGATAAATATTCTCACAATTACGGCGATACCGGCAGCATCTTCAACAAGGGCAAAGCTTTGAGAACCCATATTATCGAGGCAGGCTACCACGCTTACAAGGAACCCATCATCGCAAGGTATCTTTTGCAGTCATACAAAATGCGGGATATTGACCCCGACGAAAAGCACGAAAAGCCGTCCGTAAATCAATTTTTCGAGGACGAAAAGACAATAGACGCCGACGAACTCCGCAGAGTTGCCGCACTGGCAAAACCACTAAAGTCCACGCTCGCGCCGGTCCGCGGTTTCGCAATACTGAGAACCGGTGCAGGCGACAATCGCACTGCGCTTTTCATGGACTACGGCTACGCCCATCCCGCACACGGTCACGCCGACCGGCTCAACATCAACATATTCACCGCTGACAGGGAAATTATACCAGAAATTGGATATCCTGAATTCATGGATACCACCGCACCCGGCACAGGCGGCTGGGCCGCTCATACCGTCAGCCACGCTACCGTCGAGGTCGATGAAAAAAGGCAACTCGAATCGACATTTGGCGACCTTCACGGTTTCGTAAACACCGAGGACGTCAAATACATGGACGCATCCTGTGAAGACGCATACGTACATTGCGGAGTGGACCTTTACCGGCGTGCGATGCTTTTGATGGACGTGCCCGGCGGAGCATACGTTGTTGATATTTTTCGGGTCGCCGGCGCAAGGCAGCATGACTATCTCTTTCACGGGCCTACTTTCCGCGTCAAGGAGCCGAATGGGCCGAACGAGCCGTTCGTCGATTTCAAACTCAAAGGAATACAACTCGGCGAACCACAAAAGCAGGGCACTCTTGCAGGCAAAGACAAGCCTTTCGGCACTGTCCCCGAAGGCATGGTACCGTACTGCTTACAGTATGGCGGATACCAGTTTCTGTTTGACGTCCGGCGGGCAGAAATCGGCGAGCCGTACTCGGCAACGTGGAATATGTACGACGGAGTCGCCCTCAACGCCACCTTCGTTCCCGACAAGACCGAGACCTTCCTGCTTACAAAAGGATACCCCAAACCGTCCAGCAAATCACTGCCGACCATGCCCTTTCTCGTAAGGCGTATCAGGCCCGAATCCGATAAGGACATATCAAAATTCGTCTCCGTATTCAGCGTTGACAGCAACTGCCCGCCGCTGATTAAAAGCGCAAAAAAAATCCCCCTGTCCATTCACAGCGACCCGTCGGGCTGTGCAATTATGATTGAGCACCGTTTCGGCAAAGACTTGATTCTCTCCACAGACTCGACCTATGCAAAAATCGAATCCGCCGACGGTCGGTTCAAACTCGAAGGACAGCTCGGCGTCGCCTCGTGGCGGGATGGTAAACTTGAAAAACTGACCCTTATAGGTGCAAAAAGTATTACCGTCGGCGAAGAAACACTTCAAATCTCCAAAGCCGCTCACCACGCCGAAATCCGGCAGGTATTCGACTACAAGCTCGTATTGAACAAGTGCCTGCCCTGTGATACCGCCGGCCGTGTCCTCCTCGTCGACCGCGGTCCGGTACGCTCGGCCTACCGGATTGAAAACGTCTACGGAGAAACGGTATACGTTTCACCCACTACCTGGATTGGAAGAGGCAGTGTCGATTCCATAAATGCGCAGGCTGCACGAATTGTCGACAACCGCGGAGTCTTTCCGCTCGGCGACTACCTCGCACCGCACACCTGGATTGGGAATGACAGGTTCGGCACAATCCCCGAATATCAAAAGTATCCCACCGACCACAGAAACTATTACCACGGCTCCTGGATGACCGACGCCAAAGGCGAGCGTAATTATCGACTTATCAAGGGCGGCAACGACGAATTCATCATCGACCGCGCCCAGGACCTTTCACATCTCGAAGAGCACTTTCCCGAGAAAAGCGAATTTCTTCTTTACGACCTCGGTCCTGGTGATACGGTTACGCTGCTAAATTGTAAAACCCTTTCGTATAACTAATCCTTGAAGGCCACATAAAAGCGGTTTTTTATCAAACGGATTCCGGGACGACGTAAGGCTCACGGTCGTCTCGCCGAAGCATTGCATTTGCCTGGTCGTCGTTTAGGAATTCCTCTCGGGAGCTGTCGAACGTAACATCGCGGCCAAGGCGATACGATATATTCGCCAGCCGGCCGATTGAACTTGATAAATGTCCTTCCAGTATTTCGCAGTTGAGGTCTTTTCTGTTTCCGGAACGAAGTGCGGCTATGAAATTTTTCAGGTGAGGTTCGTCTCCGGTCCCTGCCAGGTTCATGGCGTTAACGGCGGCGGCCCCTGCCTTCATCGAGGGGCCAGGCTCATCCTTTCGGGCGAAGAAGGTTTCCCAGTTACCGCTGTCGATATACATCCATCCTTTTGTGCCGTAGAAGAATATGCCTATCTTTATGTCGTTTTCCGCGTTCGTGTAAAGGCCGCGGACCTCGCACTGCAATATTTTGCCGTCGTCATACTCGAAGATTCCGGTTTGCGTATTAGGCGTTTGCTGGTCCGAATCGAACGCAAAGTAGCCGCCCATGGACCTTATTCTTCGAGGGTAGTCGGTTCTGTTCAGGGCCCATCTGGCAAGGTCGAACATGTGTGCGCCGTTTGCGACCATATCCCCGCTGCCGTAATCCCAGAACCAGTTCCAGTTGTAATGGAAGCGGTTTGGATTGAATGGTCTTTTTTCAGCGGGGCCGAGCCACATATCATAATGGACGCCTGCCGGCACGGGCTGGTTTTTTTCGTGTCCTATGGACTCCCGCGGCTTGAATATGGGACATCGAATCATATAGATATCCCCGAGTCCTCCATCGTGCAAAAATTTCATGGCCTCGCGTACCGGTCCCATGCTTCGGTACTGAAAGCCGACCTGTACGAGGCGGTTATACTTTCTTGCCGCCTCTACCATTTTTCTTCCCTCCCATATTTTATGGCTGCTGGGCTTTTCCACGTAAACGTGTTTTCCCGCCTGGCAGGCCCAAATTGTTGCCAGTGCATGCCAGTGTTCTGGTGTTGCAATGACGACGGCGTCGATATCCTTGTCGTCATAGACTTTTCTCAAATCATATTCGGTATCGACGGGGCTTCGCTGGATAGCCTGTACTTTTCCCGCTCTTTTTGGCATCAAGTTTTCGTCTACGTCACAAAGAGTTTTTACACTTACGCCGTCCAGTTTTGCGAATTTTTCGGACAAGGCCCTGCCTCTGTTTCGTATACCGATGACCGCGAGATTGACCCGCTCGTTGGCCCCTAAAACGCTTTCTTTTGCAGTCTCGGTTTTTGTTTTGGATTTTTTCGCAGGCTGCTTAGCGGGGGTGGTGGTACAGGAGCTTATTGAGCCTGCCCCAACGATTGCCCCCGCTGCTTTTGTTCCCTTTGTCATAAATTGTCTTCGATTCATTTTTCTGTTATTCCAGTCCATGATATTTCTCCCTTTATAGAATTTAATTTTGACATGCGAAATCCGGGACGTTCTTTTAGGAAACACTTAATATCAATGATGTCATCCTATCCAGCCTTTAAGGTCATGTCAAAATCAAACTTTTTTTACGGTTCTGCTTCCGCTTAGAAGCTGGTAACAGGTCGAGCCGGTGACGGCGGCGTTTTCCCGGGAGCCGAACACTTTTATTGTGGGGTCTGATTCGACAGCGATATTGAGCAAATTAATTGCAGTTTGTTCTTTTCTTAGCATCATGGCAACGGGGTCGGTAACAATTCTTTTTAGAGCGAGCTGCGGATTTTCGAGAAAATTGCCGAAATCCCCCACACAAACGCAGCAGTACGCCAGCCGGCCTGTGGGCATTATCACTATGTTGTTGACCAGTATTGTTCCATATTTTGTTTGACATACAAAGCCTTTTAACTCATCGCACCCTCCTTTGGCAACAAGGTCGACGGGGTCGAGTTTTATATTATCTACGGGATTATACGAACTGCCGGAGACGTTTTTGAAATGCGTATTAGATGAGTGGCAGCAGCCGAATGTTTGTAGTGCCCTGCCAGCAAGAGCAACCCAGTGATTATTTATACCATACAAATACGGTGCACCGAGTCCTGATGTTTTACATGCGGCCCATATTCTTTTGAGCATTTGTTCAACGGTACTGCCGTTTGGAGGACGATGGAAGATATCGAGAGAGATACTAAGTCTGGTACGTGCGCCCGCTTTTGTGGTGCCTCCCGCCCAGTGTTTTATGACACGGCGGGTTTTTTCATCGCTTTCGGCAAATCGTCCGTTGGTAAGAATGAAGATGTCATAATCCGGAAGGATTTCACGTATATCGTTGAGCAGTTGTTTCTGAAATAGAAGTCTTTTGTTTTCTTCAATTTTTTGTCCTTCAATCAGATGAGGCCAGGTGTAAAACTCACCGCCGCTAATACGCAGGGATGGCCGGCCGAAATTAAGGTGCATAGAAGATTCACCTTTTATCCACCTGGAAGAATAACCTTTGCCTGTCAGGCATTGAGAATATTTTTGAATGAGGTCTTCGGTCATTTTTTCAGGCGGCTGTGAGAGTTTGTCCAGTTCCATGCACTTATGGGGAGGGTTGAATACGAATTTTCCACCGTTTGCAACAGTTGTTAGACGATTAATGACCGAAAATGCGGCAATGTTTTCGAGAATGGTGCGGGCATTTTTCGGCGGCATTACTTCCTTTCGGTGGGGGCCTGAATTTGTGATGCAGTGCTCACAGCGGTCGTTGCCGTAAAAGGACAGATACAGCTCAACGTTTTTTATAGCCGGTGTGGGTGCTTTGAATCCATCGGGGAGCTGGGGCAGGAGGTTTTTCCGGTTTAATTTTTTGAGAACTTTTTCGAGCACAGGCTTCATAATTTTGCTCCTTTTTTTTGTTATCATACTATTTATTTTCGCCGGCCTGAGTTAAATCTTTAACGCAGGAGTTTTGATGATGGGTAGGGTGTTGGTCGATGTACTTGCTCAGGGTACTTCTTTTGATAGGGAGGTGCACCACGTGGGGTGCACTGCTTATTGGGTTCGAATCGGGTTTGATTGGGTTTGTTTGTGATTTTTGAGGCGTTAGAGGGGGTAAATTGGCTTTGATTGGGTTTGTATTGCGGTGCACCACGTTGGATGCACCGCCTGACGGCTTTGTTTGGGTTTGTTTTGTGGTGGACTGGGAAGCCTGATTTTTATAAGCATTTGTAATTAAAGGGTTTGTGTTAAGCGGTGTGTTTTGAAATTGGGTTTGTTTTGCAAAATAAGGGGTTGTTTTACCTAACTTAACTTTGTGGGGAATTAA
>CAZGGE010000011.1:14177-31620 GCA_964524285.1 uncultured Pirellulales bacterium | reverse complement strand
GATAAAAAAGATGGTATCCGAAGGTGCAATTACGGGAGCGATGCTTGTGAAGATTGAGGCGTGTCTGGAGGCGCTGGAAGGGAATGTGAAGAAGGCGCATATTATCGATGGCAGAATCGAGCATTCGCTTTTGCTGGAGATTTATACGGAGGAAGGTATCGGGACTGAGATAATGAAGTAATTATTTTATTTTGCGGTATTTGAAAGGAAGAGAAAGCCAATTATGACGACGCAGGAAACGATTGAATTATTCGAGAAATATGTAATCGGCAACTACAGCCGGATTTCACGAGTTATTGTTCGGGGCCAGGGGTGTTATCTTTACGATGCCGACGGCAATGAGATTCTGGATATGTTTCCCGGATGGGCGGTGAGCGGTCTGGGGCATTGTCATCCGAAGGTGGTTGAGGCGATTCGTGAGCAGGCTGGTAAGTTGCTGCACATAGATAATACTTTTTACTCCGAGCCGCAGGGGCGGCTTGCGGAACTGTTGAGTCAGAGGGCGTTTGGGGGAAAATGCTTTTTTTGTAACAGCGGTGCGGAGGCAAACGAGGCGGCTTTGAAGTTGGCCCGGCTGCATACGGATTCGCAGAAATACAAGTTTATTACCGCCGAGGGGAGCTTTCACGGTCGGACGTTTGCTACGCTTTCAGCGACGGGTCAGGCGAAGTACAGGGAAGGTTTTCTTCCGTTGCTGCCGGGTTTTGTGCACGTGCCTTTTAATGACGTTGGTGCGCTGGAGGATGCGTTCAGTGAAGAAGTAGCCGCGGTGCTTGTGGAGCCGATTCAGGGCGAAGGCGGAATCAACATGGCGTCGGGTGAATATATGCAGGTGATTCGTCGGCTGTGCGACGAAAATGGGGCGTTGATGATTCTTGATGAAGTTCAGAGCGGGATTGGGAGAACGGGCAAGTGGTTCGGGTATCAGAACTACGAGGTGGTGCCTGATATAATAACCATGGCAAAGGCGCTGGGCGGGGGAATGGCGATAGGTGCAATGATGGCGATGAAACACGTGGCGGCGTCGCTGGTGCCGGGAAAGCATGCGTCGACGTTCGGCGGGAATGCTATTGCGTGTGCGGCAGGGGTGGCGGTAATCGAAACTATCGAAAATGATAATCTGCTGGAAAATGCGGAGCGGGCAGGCGGGTATGCACAGGAGAAACTGGAGGAGTTAAAGCAAAAACATTCCATAATCGACCACGTCCGCGGTATGGGGATGATGATAGGGATTCAGCTTACCAGTTCGGGTAAGGAAATTGTGGACAAATGCCTTGAGAAGGGGCTTCGGATAAATTGCACGAATGAGACGGTGCTGCGGTTCATGCCGCCGATGACAGTTACTAAGGAACAAATCGAGAAGGCTGTGGGTATTCTGGACTCAGTATTGCAGGAAGGCGGTTAATGGAGCATTTTCTGGCGATAGCGGATTGTACGACGGCGGAGCTTGAGCGGCTGTTGTATGAAAGCTCACGGCTTAAGCAGGTGTATGCGGATGGCGGGCGTGATTTGTGCCTTGAGGGGAAGGTCTTGATAATGCTTTTTGAGAAACCGAGCCTGCGGACGCGTGTGAGTTTTCAGGTGGCGATGACGGATTTGGGAGGGAGTGCAATTTACGTCAAGCCGGAAGACATCGGCGGTTTGGGGAAACGGGAGCCGATAAAGGATATGGCGCGGGTTCTCAGCAGGTATGTGGACGGGATAATGGCGCGGACGTACGAGCATGAATCAGTGGTGGAGCTGGCTGGATTCGCGACGGTGCCGGTCATAAATGCACTTACGGACTGGCTGCATCCGTGCCAGGCTATGGCCGACGTCATGACAATCCGCGAGCATACGGGCAGTCTGGAAGGTGTGAAGATTGCATTTATCGGTGACGGCAATAATGTGGCGAGGTCGCTGGCGTTTGCATGTGCGAAGCTGGAGATGAAGCTGGTTGTCGCGTCGCCGGCGGGATATGAGCTTGACGCCGAGTCGATAGACAAGGCGAACGGAATAAGGCCGGACTGTGTGCGGCAGGTTTCGAGTCCACATGAAGCGGTGGAGGATACGGATGTAATCTATACCGATACGTGGGTAAGTATGGGGCAGGAAGAGGAGAAGCAAAAACGTCTTGCGGCGTTTAAGGGGTTCGAGGTTAACATTGAGTTGCTTCGGTCGGCTCCGGCGGATGCGAAGATTATGCACTGTCTGCCTGCGTACAGGGGTTGTGAGATTAGCGACGAGGCGGCGGAGTCGGCGAACTCGATAATTTTCGAGCAGGCGGAGAACCGGCTGCATCTGCAAAGGGCATTATTGAAAATTTTGATGGGGTGAGAAATAGTATTTTGGTGTATATATCTTATGGTGGAGGGTAGTATGAGGGTAATTCGCCGTTGTTATTGGGTACGAGTGAATCCTGCTGGATTTTTCGTGATTGTTTTGAGTCGGCGGGCATCCATTTTTCCTGGTCGGGTGTTTTGATGAGCAAACCTTTGCCCCAGGGCCGGTCTTTTTTGTTGTCGTCATGGGGTGGTGCATTGGGGTCGGTGGTTACGAGGAAGGCTACAAGCCTTTCGGATTCGTTTGGGTCGGTGTCATAGGCGAATACGTAGGCTTTAACTCCTGCGGGTTTTCCGTTGGGCAATGGTCCCGAGGGAGCAGGGACAGGTGGTTTTGTATTACGTGGAGCGGTGAAGAGTTTTCCGGTGTTAAGGTCGTAGAACCAGTCTTTTTCAGGCTCTTTGAGTTTTGGAGGTTTATTTGAAATTGAAGTTACTATCAGGATGATAAGAAATATGAGTGTTGAGACGGCGGCGACGGCGATGACGGCCTGTGGGTGCCGGTTGAGAGATTTTCGAAAATGCAGGTCAGGTAATCTTTCCTCTATTTTGTAGCGGAGGTATTTCCATCGTTCGGTGTCCAATTTAATTTAATCCTTATTTTTCAGAGTAAGGAATATCCTGTTTTATTGACCTTCGCCTCTCATTAGCTGTACCATTCGCAGGAGGTCCTGGTTATCGGTGGAGGCCTCTTCGCTGGAGAGTTTCCAGAGTGCAAGTTCCACTGTTCGGGGGTCTTTGTATTTCCAGTATTTGCAGTGGCCGTCGGCGAAAGAGAGGTTGCATCCGTTGTTGTGGCGGGCGGAAATGTTTCTGTAGTCACTGACGAACCAGGTCGGATTTGCCGCGGTAACGTCCTTCATCTGGCAGAAGGAGCCTGCAATCCAGTCTTTTCTGGTTTCGGCGTCGGTGAATACCATTCTTTCTGCGGGATGCTCGACCTGGGCAAGTGCGCGGAAAGGTTTTATATTGTCGTGTTCGCAATTGCAGGTTTTACCGTTCATAGTTCTGGAGATGGCATAGCTTCTGAGCAGGTCGGTTTTGTCGGAGTGGCATTTGTAAAGGTCGGGCATTTTTCCGGTATATGTCCAGAGAGAGCCGTTGCTGAGTGCCTCAATGGTACCTCCGGTTGTGTTGGTGGGCGAGACCGGACCATCTGCAACCCAGTGAGCATCGCCGGCGATATTCCATTCGGTATTTGCCGAGCATAGTTTTTCATCATTTTCGGTGGCGTAAAGCTGCCAGGCAAGAGTGAGCTGATTTAGGTTTGCCATGCATGCAATCCGGTGTGCCTGCTGTCGTGCTTTTATCAGGGAAGGCATTAGTATTGACATGAGCATCGAGATGATGGAGATGACCACGAGAAGTTCGATAAGCGTGAAGGCTTTTGGGACGGATATGTGTTTTTGATTGGCCATTTTATTTACCACTGCCACTTGAAAGAGCTGCTTCCATATTAACAGATTTATGCGGGCTGGTAAATGCCTTAGTGGTGATAAATTGCTTATTTTTTGAGGCTCAGGGGGAAATCGGTTTTGAGGGATGTTTTATGGGTTAAAGAGGGTTTATTTTTTGAAGAGGAATTTTATTAATATTTGATTTTGTGAGAAATCAGGCAGGATGATATGTGCGCCTGCTTTTATGAGTCTTGTTCTTTTTTCGGTATTGAGGCCGAATCGGCGGATTTCGTTTGTAGCGAGTCCTATGGCGAATCCTCGGCGTTTTCGAGCTTCTCTCAGTTCGACGGGGCCGTCGCCGAACACGGCGAGTTCTGGACCTTCAAGTTTGTTTTCTGTCATGATTTTATTTATGACCAATTTTTTTGAGTATTTGTTTATGTCCCCGACTGCTCCGTAGATGCGGCCGTCGAAGTATCGGGCATATCCGAGCGCTTTTGATTCCTTAAGTACGTCCTTTTTATCCGTTCCGCTGGCGAGGTAAAGGGTAATATTTTTCTGTTGTAGTTTCTTCAACATTTCCACGCCCCCTTTTATGGTGAAGTCTGTGATGTTTAGTTCGCCCCGTTCAAATTTCCGGATTCGTTTGTTTACAAGCTGCATAAGGGCCTGATTGTAGATTTTTTTATAGCCGAACTTATCGAGTATTTTGTCAGGTGGAACGACGGCAAATTCTTTTACCATCTCGACGAGGGCCTGCATTTGTACGATGGTCTGATGGCCGGTGGATTTGTCGATGTATTCGAGTACTCTTTCCTTGGCTTTCTGGTACAGTGAGGGGTCGGCGGTCTGGTATTGTGGTCCGAGGATGGCTTTTATCATTACCGGGGCCATGATTTGTTCCCAGCCCTGTCGCAGAGTGCTGATTGTGCCGTCGTGGTCGAAGACCGCGTGTTTGATTTTGCCGACGGGGATTTCGGGATAGCAGATTTCGATTTCGGAATCTTTTAGGTATTGTGCATTTCTTGGGTCTTCGGCAAGTTCTGGCTGGTATATGTAGTCGGGGTCTTTTCCGATTTCGATTATTTCCTTTGTAGAGGCGGTTCCGGTCTGGAATAGTTTTTGGACGGTGACGGCGGCTGCGAAGTTTGCGAACTCGGCGGCTTCGTCCGGTTTTATCCCGGCACCGAGGCAAAGAGCGAGTGCCGCGGTAACGGTATCGCCTGCACCGACGGGGTCGAGCTTTTTCAGAAGCTGTATGCCGGGTGCGTAATGGATTCCGTTTTTGTCGACGGTGAGGATTCCGTGTTGTCCCCTTGTCAAGAATACGGGTTTTCTGGATTTATCGTAAAGTTTTTTTGCGTATGATTCGACGTTTTTCAGTGGTATCGAATCACCGGGTTTTACGTCGGCTTTGTTGAGGCGGGCGGCTTCTACCTGGTTTGTTTTTCGATAAATATTTGTAAATTTGTGACCATAGTGTCTTGAATCAAGCAGGGCAATTTTTTGGTTGAATTTATCGAGCAGTTTATTAAGGCCTTTTATGAATGATTCGTTTGTAATAGAGCCGGGGACCTGCTGATTGATTATGAGTGCATCTGCGTTTTTTAATGCGTGTTCGATTCCTTTGAGCAGAGCCTGTTCGGTTTGCTTTGAGCGTTTGTTAAAGAAGCCGAAGTCAACGCGTGGCTGTTCATTTCCTTTCAGGTATGGCTTTGCAAATGTAACTGTGTCGAAATCGTTGTATTGTACGACCGTGTGTGTTGTATCGACGCCGAGTTCGTGCAGTTGTCTTGTGAGTTCTCTTGCAAATATGTCATTTCCGAAAGCGCCGACGATTTGTATGGAGGCGGGTTCGAGAGCGGCGAGGTTGTTAACGACGTTGGAAGCTCCGCCGAGTGTGTAGTGGTGTTCTTTTACGGCCTGTGCCTGGAGACCGGTTTCCACGGAGACTTCGGAACCCTGAGGGTCGAGGAGCCAGTATGCGTCGAGACAGAAGTCTCCATAGACGGCGACTTTTACTTTTTTGATTGAGTCGAGGATTTGTTTTATTCTTTTTTCGTTCATGGTTTTTAGTTCCGGTGGTAGTTTTTTTCTTTAATTTAGATTTTTCATTTTTAACTGGCTTCTGATGTTTGCGGCGTTGTCGAGGATTTGTTGTTTTGAGATGCCGGCCTGTCGATACATTGCAAAGATATTTTCGTGGGGCGTTTCCGGCGGCACGGTGTGTGATGCGGCGAGGATGAATCCTCCTCCGTCACAGGTCATGTTTTCGACAAGTTCGGCGGTGCTTTTTTCGACTTCGTATGCCGTGCCGTTTGGCAGGACGCCCTGTGTGTCGACACCTCCCATGAATGCGAGGTATTTGCCGAAATTTTTTTTGAGGTCTTTGGAGTCCATTCCGGTGCAGTTGCATTGTATTGGGTTTAGGACGTCTACGCCGATTTCGATGAGGTCTTCAATGATTGGGCGGATGGTGCCGCAGGAGTGGAAGGCGACGTAGAGCGAATGTTTTTTGCCGACGTCGACGTTTTCTTTTAGCAGCGGCTTTATCATATCCCTCCATGTCTTTGGATTCATCAGCATTGACTGCTGGTATCCGACATCGTCGCCGAGCCAGAGCCAGTCAAGATGGTATTTTTGACATGCTTTTTCGGCGAGCCTGATGGAAAAATCAGAGGTTTTTTTTAGCATTTTTTTTGCGAATTGTGGCTTTTGAGCCATTTCCATGAAGACATTTTCCATGTTTCGCAGCCGCCAGTACATTTCGAAGACATTGGGTGAGACGTCGCAGCCGATGAAGTATTGGTCTTTGTGCTGCATGAGAGGTTCCATGCGGTCGACGAGTTGGTCTATTTTATGCTCCGGGAATTGATATTCGAGGATTTGTCGATCGGTGGCGTGGGCGAGTGGGAATTCTGTTATTTGATTGAAGCCTTTTGTTCGGGTCCACTTTATGTTCCATTCGTCGATGTGAGATTGGCCGTCTTGTTCGTGTACGATTGCTTCCATTGCGTAATTATTGTTTACCCAAGTCTGGCTTATGTCGTCGCCGAGTGCCTGGGGTACGTATTGCGGTGGGATTTCGAGCAAACGGCCGAGCTTTTGTGCGGTTTCAGGGTGGAACCACATGAAGATGGGGACACGGTCGGCGGGTTTTTTCTTGAGCGCGGCGTAGACGCGTTGTTTTGGAGTCATAGCGGTTCCTCGATGCAATCCGGATTATGAAGCGGGAGTATTTTAGTGTGAGTCCTGTGATTTCTCAAGTATGAGCTGGTACAGAAGGGGGATAGATTGTTTCTGGTCGGCGTTTATGTAGAAGCCTTTTCCGTCGAAGGCGTGTGGGATTCTGGTGAGTACGCTTTTCTGGTCCCTGAAGTAGTATCCCGGGGCGGATTCGTCTGTCATTTGTTGTGGGTGGTGGGGCCGGATGTCGAAGTCGGCGGTGATGATTTTATGCGGTGGTTTTCCTACGTTTGCGGCCATGGAGGCGGCTTTTAACAGGGTTTCCGGGCCTGTGACGGCCGAACCTACGTTGAGTATGACTCCTCCTTTAGTCAGGTGGCTAACCTGTTCGGTGAAGATGAGAAAATCACGGGCCGAACATGCTCCTTTTGCGCAGCCGTCGAATGAAGGGTGCTGGTCAGTAACATCGGTACTTATGCCGGCATGGATGGTGAGCGGGACATTGTTTTTATAACATTGTGCGATTAGACTTGTTTCGAGGTGTCGGAATTGGCGGGGGGAATTTTCGTTAGCGGCGTCATCGAAGACTCGCTTTCGGAATTCGGGTTCGGTAAGCATTTTTCCGATTGCTTCGCCGAGGCCGAGCTTCAAATAATTTCCGAGTGAGATTGCCGTATTTATGTATGCGAATTCGTAGGCCATTCCGAACCGGCCTTTTGAGAGGGCGTTTGGAACATTTTCGCTGGTCTGGCCGATGAGTGCGAGTTCGAAGTCGTGTATTATGACGGCGTGGTTTCCTGCGACGAGAGTGATAATGTTGTGTTTTATGAGGTCGATTATGAGTGGTGCGAGGCCGTTTTTTATGAGGTGTGCGCCGGTGAAGAGGATGACGGGTTTGTCGGCGGCGCGAGCTTCGGCGATGTGCCGGGCGATTTTATCGATGCCATCTTTTATGTTTTTGGGTAGTTTTCCGATGTAGTTGAGCGTGTTTTCAGGTTTTATCAGGTCTTTTATGGTAACCTTGTTTTTGCGCGAGGTTACCGGGTAGGTGTGGATTCTGGTGTTGTCGAAGGCTTTGTATTTGCCGGCGTATTCCATAGGTGTTTATTTTATTTTTTCGAGTATTATTTGAAGTCTTTTGATGCATTCAATCATACATCTGATGGTGTGGTAGTTGACCTTCCATGAGTGGCTCATGTGGGTCCAGATGGGATTTCCTTCTCTCGAGAGCAGCGGCCACCATTCGCCGACGGCGTGGTTTATCATTTTATCGAAAAGGAAACGGTGTACATTTTCGTATGCGGGCCAGTATTTTTCGATGTCGAAGCGGATGCATGCTTCGAGCATACCAATCATGACCTCTGCCTGCTGCCAGAATTCTTTTTCGGTATCGTAAACGCCGCCTGAGTGAGGTCCTTCGGTATAGACGCCGCCGAATTCCGGGTCGATACCGTTTTCCATACCGTGGTCGATGGCTTTTTTTATCGGCTGACTGTATTCTTGGAAGGGGATGTCCATGATGTCGGCAGCATAAGCGAGCAGCCAGGCGAATTCGACGTTGTGTCCGGCGGAGGTGTTGTCTTCGGCGTGTTCTTTTTTTCCACCTTCTTCGAAACGGTCCCATCCCCAGACAATGTTGAATTTTATCTGAGGAGCGATTTTCCAGTCGGGCCAGAACTGCGGGATTCCTGTGCCGGACTCAGGGTGCGTCATTCTTTTGAGGAGGATGTCGATATCTTCTTTCAGTTTTCTTTTGTGGATGTTCTCTTTGCCGCATTCGTATAGTTTTGTAAATGCTTCCATAAGGTGCATGTGCACGTCGAGGGTTTTTCTGTCTCCGCCGGCACTTCCTGGTCCGCAGAGGTTCCAGTTTCTTTCGAACATTTCGAAGTATCCTCCATACATGGTGTCGACGCAGTATTTCTGGAGGAGGTCAAAGCATTTTTGTGCATATTCGATACCCCGTTTGTCTGCGGTGGCGAGTGTGTATTCGCTAAGCGCGTAGATAGCGAAGCTGTGGCCGTAGATGATTTTTTTGTCTGTTTTGCAATCACCTTTTCGGTCTGTAATCCAGTAGAAGCCCTCGTATTGCTCGTCCCAGACTTTGTTAAGCAGGAAATCAACTCCATGCTTTGCATATTCTGCGCATTTTCCGTCGCCGTATCCTGCTCTATGTGCTGTGGACATGCTGTATACGGTTCTTGCCTGTGCGAGCATAGACTTTTCGTCATCGCCTGAGTCGTTTCCATCCTTGTCGAAGTGTGTGATGAAGCCGCCGTTTTTATCGTCTTTGCACCGGTCGAGCCAGAAGGGAAGGAGTTCTTTTGTGAAGTGATGTTTTGCTTCTTCGAGACATTTTGAAACACTTTCAGTAGTAACAGTCATTTTCAGCTCCTGTGTACGGGTGTTGAGCAAATCGTGAATTTTTGCACTTTTGCCTCGCAAAGGAGGCATGAATGACAGGATATATTCAGCTTTTGGCCTGGTCAAGTATAAGGTCTTTGACTTTTCTGCTTGGCAGATTCAGTGCGCCGTAAGCGGCTGCGGCTGCTGAATTGAGTTGTTGGGGAATCCGGGGAGAGTTGACGAGGTCGTAAATATGGTCGATGCTTTGATCATCGAGCATATTTGCGTTTTTCTTTGCAGAGACTGCAAGGGCCTGGAAGGCGTTTATCCTGACGTCGATAGAGTTTTCATCTTTTAGGCCCATTTGAGCGATTGCCCTTTGAGCATCGGGACTGTCGATATGAGCGAGGATTTGTCCTGCGAGTTTCTGGATTTGTGCTCTTGGGTCATTTGTTGCTTCTATTAAGGCATTTTTTGCATCGAGGAGTTTGATGACCCGGTTGTTGGTAAGGGCGAGTTTCAGCATTACTTCCGCGGAACGGCGGGCGTAGCTGTCTGCAATTTCCGGGCCCCAGAATTGCTCGTCCGGCTGGTTTGGCTCAAATTTGCTTGCGATAGCGTCAATCAGATTTTGTATAACCATTTCGCTTCCGGGGAAGTCTTCTGTAGGTCCGGCGGCGGCAATTGCGATGGCTGCGCTGAATTTTACCGGTTTGTTGTTGAAAGTTAAGGCCCGGACAAGCGGTTGTTCGGCGTCGATGTAGTAGAGAAGAGATTTTTCTCCGGCGGTTATAGCGAGTGCTTCAACGGCTCCAAGAGCGATGTATGGATTTTCATCTTCAAGTGCGCGGTCGAGAACCTGGTGGAGATATTCGGGGCCGGCTGTGGTTGCGTATACGCTGGCATTGGGGTGTGCGGAGCCGAAATAATCGGGCATGGCGATGCCGGTTGATTCTGCTTTGAAGTATGCTGCAAGCCACAGGCTTATGGAGCGGCCGAATTCAGGGTCTGCCTTCAGCGACCATTCGCAGCATCGCATGGCCATCAGTTCATAGAAGTAGTCTTTGTCGACCTCGTGTTTTATGAGGCGTTTTGTTTGTTCATCCCAGAACCAGATGTTGGCGAATTCAGCATTTAGTGCCGGGGCGAGGGATTCGGTGTGGTAGTAGTATTTTTCGGCGAGCTGGTTAAACAATTGGGCGGCCGGTACGATTAGGCCGGCGGGGTCGATTTGGCGGATGCTGTGGCGGGCGGTGTTGCGCAGTTCGGGTGATTCGGAATTTTCTACCACGTATTGAAGGTAGGCAAGTGCCTGGGGGTAACGGATTTGGCCGAGCGACTCGACTATTTGCTGCTTTACGAACATATTGTTTGTCTGGAGAGCGGCGGCAAGCGGTCGTATGGCATCTTTGCCTATTAATGGTAAAGCCCTTATGACATTGGGCCACTCATCCTTTCTATAAGTGTCGGCAAGGGTGTCAATCATGTAGGGAATTGCGTATTCGCCGGCGTTTTTCAGCCGCTGGACGGCGTCACGGAAACCTCTTTCCGTTGTGCTGAGCCTTTTTATTTCCTGGACGATTACCTTTGGGTCGGTTCTGCGTATGAATTTTCCTTCTTCAATGATTTCGTAAATGCCTGAGGCCAGTTGTGCGAGTTCGGGGGCATGTGGATTTTCTGCGGCCCTTTGAAGGAAATGGTATCCGCGCGGGTTTTGCTGGGCAATTTCGAGTAATTTTACGGGGTCGGAGCATTCATCAATGACTTTTTGTGCGTATCCTTTTGCCATGTCGAAGCGTGCGATTTTCGCGTAGTGAAGGAAGTCTTCATAATCTTGCTTGAGGCCGGCGTGAAGGGGTGTTTGTGCGAAGCATATGGTTATTATAACAAGGCACTGAATTACGCTGGTTTTTCGCATAGAAGTATCTCCAAATACCGTCCATCTTTTGTGTGTACGAGCGGAAGCAGAGCTGGAAACAGCCGTTTGAATCGAAGGGCCTTTTATTTTTATACCCGGCTTTCCGCGTGTAAACCTGCCTTTCCAGAGATTTACCAATATGAGCGTACGCAAAAAGGGTGTTTGTGTCAACCTTATTTTGCCTTTGGTGTTTGAAAAAGGCAAGGTTGCGCAGCTTGGGCATAGATTGAGATTGTGGGAATTCTGTTTGAAGGGATTCTGGGGGATATGCGGGAGTGTTTTTTCAGGTTTTTTGAGAATGGCTGTTTTGCGGCTTTTTTTGGTTTAATTTGTGCCGTACCCATTTTCGGGCCTGACATGCCGTCTTGATTTTTCCTTCGAGTTGCTCGAGATACATTTGATGGGCGAGTTTTCCGAGGGCCGGGCCTGGGACGGCACCAAGCTCGATTAGCTGATGTCCGTTAAGAAAAGGTTCGGGTGTGAGTTCGCTGTCCTCGAGGGTGTTAATTCTTTTTCTGAGCCGTTTTAATGCTGCGAGTCCTCCTCTCGGGCCGAGATGTGCCTTCTGAATGGCTCGCTGGAGGCGATAGAGGTCCCAAAACCAGGGTTGTGCAAGCAATAGTTTCAATTGTGCGAGGGAGAGGCTTTTTATCAGCTTGCCTTTGTTTTCGAGAAGGGCTTTGATGTAGTCTTTCCGTTTTCTGCTTGGTTTTAGAATTTCAATGCTTTTGAGTGCGGGATTCCGGTGGCAGTCAGCAAAAAAGGCGGCGAGTGCGAGGGGATAGGAGGTTTTTCCGGGTAGATTTTCAAGGACTTTGATTCCGTTTTGTGCATTTTTAGTTTGGAGATTTGGAAAGAGGGCGTAAGCGAGTCCGCATTCGAGTAATTTTTCAGCGCCGCCAGCGCGATTCGGGTTGATTAGTATTTGCTGTAATTCGGCGTCGATTCTCTCGCCACTGATTTGTGTTATTTTTTTTGCATTTTTGCATACTGCGTTCCATGTTTTTTTTTCTATTCTGAAGTTGAGTTGTGTTGCGAATCTGACAGCACGGAGCATTCTAAGGTAATCTTCATTGAAACGGCGGTGCGGGGGGCCGATTGTCCTTATGGTTTTGCTTTGGAGGTCTTTTCTGCCGTTGACGTAGTCGATAATTTTTGCGTTTTGGATGTCGTAGAACATTCCGTTGATGGTAAAGTCTCTTCTTTTGGCGTCCTGTTTTGGGCTGGCGAACCTGATTTTTCGTGGGTGTCGTCCGTCGGTATATTCATCATCTGTGCGGAAGGTTGCGACCTCGACCTGGGTATTGTCGAGCATTACAATTACTACGCCGAATTTTGCTCCGACGTGGAGTGTCCTGCGGAAGAGTTTTCGGACCTGTGGTGGTTTTGCGTCTGTGGCGACGTCATAATCTTTTGCTTTTCTTTTTAATATTTTGTCGCGGACGCAGCCGCCTGCGAGCAGTGCTTGAAATCCGTTCTGCTTTAGCCGATGTATGGCTTTTTCGGCGGCCTTTTTTGGAGTCATTTTCAACTGTGCCTTAGTATGGTTACGGTCATGGAAGACCATTGTTTTCTGTCTATTAGTTTAAGGCAATGATATTCCGGCAGTAAATCGGAATGTTTTTTTGTTCTGACGACGACTATGGCCTCCCGTGCGGTTTGTGTGCAAAGGTTTTTTAGCAGGTTGGCGAGCGGGGAGTTTGAATCGCAGTTTTTTGTTTTGCTGTAAGGAGGGTCTACGAAGACAAGTTGGTAAGGGGGTTTGCCGTGAACCAGTGGTGCTCCGTTACTGAAGGCATCGATATTGAGTATTGTTACGGGTTTTTTGAATCCGGCTTTTTGGATATTTCTTTTGAGGGTTTTGAGTATTTGCTGATTTTTTTCAACGAAAGTAACGTGATTTGCGTTCCTGCTGAGAGCTTCGAGTCCGAATGAGCCGGGTCCACAAAAGAGGTCTGCGACGTTGGCGTTTTCCGGTAAGTGATATTTTATCAGGACGTTAAAGATAGACTCTTTTGCTCTATCCGTAACTGGTCTTGCGGAGATTCCTTCTGGGCTGAAGAGTTTCATGCCGCGTTTTTGTCCGGCGATGATTCTCATTTTTTTATCAAGGGAGTATGTGCGGCTTTGCGGTTTATAAAGACCGACACTATGCTGCAGTGCACGGATGTGGCCGGCATCATTTAATAATCCTAATCAAAATCGTCAGAATCAGCTTCGTCATCATCATAGCTGTACTCATCGTCTTCGAAGTAATCGAAATCATCTTCATCTTCTTCGTCGTAGTCTTCCTGTTCTTCATAAGCTTCGTCATAGCCGTCGTCATCATCCTTGTCTTCCCAGTTATACGGTTCGTCCTGTTGATAGAATTGCGGCAGTTCGTGGTCGTCGTCAAGGTTCATTTGTACAATTGAGCCGTATCCGAGCAGGTAGATGTTCTCCAGACCTTGCATGGGGTCATATTGCGGTGTTATTTCGAAGTCTTTTTCCTTATCACTCATTTGTATACCCTCTTTCCTCATGTACAGGAACGGGTTTGTTATTTTTGCCTTATCTGAATTAGATTTATCCGGCAAATTTATTCTTTTTATATGCTTCTACGTTTTTTTGAGGCTGAAGTTGTTCGATTTACAATTATAATGGGAAAAATTTTGTGTGGGCAAGAAAATATTTTTGGTAAATTACGGCCACTTGTGGACAGGTCTCAGAAACAGGTGGTGCTGATGGGGGGGTGTTTGAGGTTGTTTCTCAGCGGAGCAAAGTGCGGAGGTCTTTAGCGCAGTTTCTGAAGTTTTGAGCGGGCATAGTAACTGTCTGCCATTTTGGGCTGCGTAGTTTCATAAATTTGCAGTAATCGTCGAGGGTAACGGCGAAAAAGATATACCTTCTGGCGGCGAATTCGTAGCAGGGCGTTCCATCGAAATCCACGTCGATTTTCTCAATGAGATAAGCGAAGACCAGAAGGGCAAGGTGAGGCGGGCCGAGTATTTTCTGCCATTGGGCGAGACCTTCAATATCCTGTGCGGTAACCCATGTCTGGAAGCCTGCGAGATTTTCGAGAGAGGTTCCTTTGTATTTTCTGCCCTTTACTTCGGCTATGTATATTTGGCCGGCGGGCGGGTAAAGCAGGTAATCGAAACTTTTGATTTTTGAGCGTTCGAGTTGAGTCCTTTTTTTCTCATCTACTGCGATGTATTGAACGTGATTATCTCGCAGCCAGTTGCCGAAAGCGCGTTCATAGTGATTGCTGCGCGGGCTTTTCATTTGTTACATTCATTTAGTTTCAAAAGGAACTGGTCCATAAGCGTGGTATGCTGTTTGCCGGTGGCCATGTCCTTGACCAGGAGGTTTCCCTGGCGGAATTCCTGGCCGATGATGATGCATTTTTTCGCATTTTGGGCGGATGCTTCTTTGAGTTGTTTTGCAAGGGCTTTTCCGGGGTTGTAATTGAAGTTTGTGGACAGGCCCCGGCGTCTAAGTTCTGCGGTAAGTCTATAGGCTTCCTTTTGCAGGGATTTATCTGCACAGGCAACAAAGAAATCAATTGCCTGTTCAGTAATTTTATCAGTAATAAGGCCTTTTTGCCTTAAAAGCAGTTCCAATACGCAATCACCCATACCCATTCCGGTGGCTGATATCGTCGGTCCGCCGAAGTCCTGAAGCAGGTTGTCATATCTTCCGCCTCCGCCTATCGCGCGGAGTTGCTGGTCGGCATCGTGTACTTCGAACACAATTCCGGTGTAGTAGGCGAGGCCTCTGACGATAGCGGGGTCGAATCGACAGTAATCAGTAATTTGCATAAGATTTAAGTAATTCATAAGAATTTCTATTTCTTCTGTGGCCTTTTGTATAGTTTTGTTGGGTTCAATTATTTTTTTTGTTCCTGAGACGTTGTCGAGTTCCATGAAAGATTTGATTTTGTTTACAGCTTTTTTGTCGGTGATTTGTTCAACCAGCATTTGGTCAAAAGTATCGGACGGCAGCTTTGGTTTTTTGTCAAGAACAGGGTAAATGGTGTCGAGTTTATTTTCGGGTATGCCGAGAGCCTTGAGGACTTCGGCGAGTAGTTTCCTGCTTGAGATTTTGACTTTTACGTCTTCAGGGCTGAGGCCGACACTTTGCAGATAATGGACTGTGGTGAAGATAACTTCGGCGTCGGCGAGAACGTTGTCTTCGCCGATGATGTCGATGTTCCACTGAAAGAATTCACGCAGCCGGCCTTTCTGGGGGCGTTCGGCGCGGCAGAGGCGCGGAACAGAGAACCATTTTATAGGTTTCGGCAGGGAGTTGATTTTCTGGTTGACCATTCTGGCAAGCGTGGGGGTTATTTCCGGTCTGATGGCGAGTTTTCTTTGTTTGCGGTCTTTCAGTGAAAAGAGTTGTTCTACGATTTCTTCGCCGCTTTTTATCTGGAACATTTTGAGGTATTCGAGGATTGGTCCGTCGTATTCCCGGAAGCCGTTGATGACAGAGATTTTTTTCCAGCCTTCGATGATGAAGTTTCTAACGGCCATTTGTTCGGGGTAGAAGTCTCTGGTGCCTTTTACCGGTAATACTTTCATTTTTTATTTTTCTTTTCTCCGGATTTTGTTTTTCGGGAACTTTTCTTTTTAAATTGTGATTTTTCGGAAGCGTTATTATCAAATTTTATTTTGATGTATTCTTCCATTTGTTTGTCGTTTGTAAAATGGAGTTCATAGTCGTATTCACCATCGACGAAATCGCAGTCCTTGTGGCTGTATTCCCTGCAGATTCGGGGGCGTTTGTCGTATATTTTGCATCGATAGTTTTTCTCTGAGAGATGCCTGCATTTGTTTTTGATGTTCATATACCATTCGCCGTCTTCAACGAATACCGTTATGTTTTTGTGGCAGAGGTACCATCTTATATCATCGTAGTCTTCTTTTGTCTCGGGATTTTCGATAGGTATGGCGAAGTAACGGCAGCAAAGGCCTGTGCATTTATCACATTGATTTTTCTTAGCCATGGCGAATACTCCATTGAAAGTCGGGTTGTTTATTTCGAGCTGTGTCAAATATAAGTCATAGCAGCAGGGTAGTCAAGCAATGGCGTTTACTGATGTATCTGGGGGACGGGCGCTGGAAATTTTACAGATTCATGGTTGACAAAGGCTCTATTGGTGTTTAAGCTTTCGAGGTGAAATGAGATGAATTTCTGGCAGGGGGCGATGGAGCGTTTTTTGCGGGCGAAGAAAATAGAGCGACATCTGGTTGAGATAATATATTGCGACAGCGAGAAGCTGGTATTGAACAAGCCGGCCGGCGTATCGGTGACCAGGGATCGCAGCGGAGCCTTGGAGCTTAAGGATATTCTTGTGAGCCGGATAGGTTCGAAGGCGGCCGGCGAGCTTCGCCTTGTTCATCGGCTTGATAAGGAAACATCGGGGGTTATGTTACTCGCCCGCAATTCGCAATGTCAGCGCCGTCTTTCGGGTTATTTCGAGAAGAGATTGGTTAACAAGGTTTATCTTGCTTTGGTAAGTGGTTTTTCCTGCTCGAGGGGTGGCAGGATAGAGTCTCGTTTAGGCCCTGAACGAAGGGATACCACGCGTATGCGGGTGATGAAAAGAAAAGGGAAAGAAGCTGTAACTGATTACAAGGTTTTGGCGAATTTCGGTAATGCTTTACTGGTAGCGGCATATCCGGTTACCGGACGGACTCACCAGGTCAGGGTTCATCTTGCTCATGCAGGTTTGCCGTTACTCATAGACCCGATTTACGGAGGGGTGGGGCCGGTTTATCTCTCGGATTTCAAGGCTGATTATCGACTGGGAAAAGGAAAAACAGAAAAGCCCTTAATTGAACGTCTGACGCTGCATGCGTATCAGATTGAACTGCCTGGGTCAGAGGGTGGCAGATGTTTTGTGGCTCGGCCGGACAGGAAATTTCTGGCGGCTGTAAAAATGCTGACCAAGCATAATCCAAATGGCGTGGATGCATTCGAAGACAAGATAAAATATGAGCGTATTCTGGCAGGTGAGCGGCTGACCTGAGTTGTGTAGTTTCAATCACCATCGAAAGCATTTACTGGAAGCGGTTCCTTTGTAGGAAAATGCCTGATAATTGAAAGATTTTTCTTGACCTACCATATGTTGGATTTATAATTTGTACAGTAATCCATATATTGTGGATGGAGATGTTTGAAGCTGAAAACCGATGGGTTTGGTGGTGTTAGTTCGTGAGATGCCCGTTTTGTAAGGAAAACAGGGATAAAGTAGTCGACTCGCGGTCGAGTGAAAAAGGAAGGGTTATTCG
>CAZGGE010000011.1:0-14167 GCA_964524285.1 uncultured Pirellulales bacterium | reverse complement strand
CGTCAATGCCTGATATGTAAGAGGCGTTTTACGACTTACGAGAAGGTCGGTGAAAGTTTCAGGCTATATATCATCAAAAAAGACGAATCTCGGGTGCCTTACGACCGAGAGAAAGTTATAGCAGGGTTGCAGAAAGCCTGCTATAAGAGGCCGGTGTCTGCGGAAGAAATTCAGGAGATGGCGGACAGGGTGGAGGAGGATATTTTCAGGGAATTCGATAAGGAAGTACCTTCGGCTTTCATTGGCGAGAGTGTGATGAAACATTTAAGGTCCACGGATAAGGTTGCCTACATTCGTTTTGCGAGTGTTTATCGGGATTTCAAAGACGCCGATGAGTTGCTTGAGGAGGTCAGTCACATAATCGAAGAGGCTGAGCATCAAGGCCAGCGGAGGCTTTTTAATGCTTAAAGCCGACAGTTTTTGCTTTAGTGGACGGCGGAAGAAAATTTTTTGCAGATTCGGCCATTTATAGCAGAGTCTGCGGAGAGGTCAGCACGGATGCATTTACACCTGACAGTTAAAAAGGCCGACCAAAGCACGGAAGATTATCTTCACACCAAGGTAATTGGGACCATAAATAACGCCTTATGCGCGGTCGGAGAGACAGACGTTGATGTAGCTGAACACCTTGCCGAAGCTGTAACTTTTTACCTTTACGAAACCGGGCAGCGTGAAATTGCCAGCATGCAGGTTTTGTGTATCATCAAGGCGGTACTTACAGCTACGGGTTATGAATCAGCCGCAGCTGCGTTAAGCGAGCATCACTATCAGCGCAAACTCAATCGCAGCCGTATTGAGGTTGTTTCAATAGACGTGCGCGAGCCGTGTGATATTGAGCTGCTTTGCAGGGCGGCCGAAACTGCGGACAGACAAATCTGGGACAAGTCGATGGTGGTTGACGATCTGGTCGAAAATTACGACCTGGACCAAAGGGTGGCCAGAACAATTGCGTCCATGGTTGAAGATAAAGTTTTCCGTATGGGTGTTTCGGTGATTCCTGTAAGCTTAATCAGACAGTTGATTTGGGGAGAGATGGCGGCGGTATTGCGGGCGGACAGGCAGTTGCGACAGCAGAAGCCTGTTGGAGTTTGATTTGTCAGTTATTTTCGTGAATTTCACCGGCTTTTTTGAGTGCGATTTTGGCGAGAATCGGCCCTATGATTTCAAATAGTACGCATGTAGCGGTGACGGTGGTAAGTACGGCGGCGCCAATTTCTTCAGCGCGGGGCAGGTCATGCCGGTCGGCAAGTTGACTGAAATCCTGCTTTATAATCAACGCAAAGCCCCTATGTGCAGATGAGCGCCTGCTATAAGAAAAAAGAGCAGGTAAACCAGCGGCATGATGTCTTGTATTGGTTCGGAAACCAGTTCGACCAGAGGTCCTTTCAGCAGGTTGATGAACATGAATCCTATGACCATGTTTACGAGTATGAGCGACAGGTCCCAGCGAATGGAAAGGCCGCAGCCAACCAGGACGGCTGCAAAGATGAGTATGATAGCTTCATGAGAATTTTTCAGTTCCCTGACTGTTAAGCAAAAGGCACATCCGATAGCGGCACCGAGTGCCAGGCTCAGGCCGATTTCCTGTGCCGGCTCCCAAAGCCCGGAAATGATACCGGCGGTATTACCGGCCGATCCTCCAATAAGGAAGTGCCCGGCAAGCGTGGATGCAAAGCCAAAAATGAGCACTCCAAGGCCGTCATCACATCCTACCACGCCGTAAAGGGCTTTTGTCAGAGTACCTTTTGCGTTGTATTCTTCTATGATGGCGACGGTCCCTGCGGGAGCACTTGCCGGCGCCATTGCTCCCAGGACCAGGGCCAAAGGTAAATCTCCACTAACAAGATATATAGCAGCGGTTACAAAGAAGCAGGCCGCAAAGGATTCACCGAGGATTACGAAGATGATTCCAGGACCAAGTCGCTTCAGTGAAGACAGGTTGAGTTCCGAACCTATCCGAAATGCAACAAAGCCAAGGGCTATTTCGGTAATCTATGAAAAATGTTCCATATTGGTTTCAGTGAAGAGATTACAAACCGAGGGTCCGAGCAGAATGCCGAGTACCAGGTAACCAACCAGTGAAGGCAGTCGGAAATGGCTGAAGAGATGACCACCAAAAAAAGCTGCAAAAGTTGCTATGCCGACAAGTGTCAGCGAAGAAATGTCAATAGCGGAAAGGTCCAATGTAATCTGCGATAGCCTCCATTTAAGATTTCGGCTGCTTCAGTTAAACGTTTAATCGCGATGCTATTGACAACTTTATCTATTGAGCGGACAGATACGATGTTAGGCTCGATGGGGGTATTCAGGCAAGGATTTTTCATATTGTTTATCTGCCGGAGGAGGAGAGTTTTTCGATAAGCAGACGAGTTCTTTTCAATACCTGCTCCTGCTTTTCATCCGGTTCGATGTTCAACCAGTTTGTATCGGTAAAAGTTTTGAACCATGTTCTCTGGTTCTTGGCAAGCCTCCGTGTATTTTTCTTTATTTGCTCGACGGCATCTTCAAGGGTCATTTTGTTTTGAAGATAGTGGGTTACCTCAGCGTATCCGATGGCGGAGGCGGCCTGTTTGCTTAACGGCTTTGGTTCTGACAGCAGGGCTTTGACTTCTTCTACAAGGCCTTTTTCAATCATTTGTTTTGCCCTGAGGTTTATTCTTTTATTTTCCTCGGCTTTGCCGCGCTTCAAGCCTATGATTTTCCACTGATGACGGTTCGTGGTGCCGGGGGATTGAGGCCATTGTTTCTGCAGGCTGGATATGGGCCTTCCGGTGAGTTCGTAGACCTCGAGAGCTCTTATTATTCGCCTGCTGTCGTTTGGATGTATTGTCCGGCAGGCGTGGGGGTCGATGCTTTCGAGTTGTTGATAAAGTTGCTTCAGGCCGATTTTTTTTATGCGATTTTTTATTTTTTTTCTTATATGCGGGTCGGCTCCTGGACCTTCGAATAGGCCGTAAAGCAGGGCCTTTATGTAAAGAGCAGTGCCGCCGACGGCTATTACGGGTTTATTACGGGCCCTGATTTCTGTTGCGGACTTGTCCACTACTCGCAGAAAAGTTGCGACGTCAAAGGATTCGCCTGGTTCTCGAATGTCTATGAGATGGTGTTTTATGTGCCGGCGGGCATCAGGAGGTGGTTTTGCGGTGCCGATGTCCATTCTGCGGTAGACTTTCATGGAGTCAACGCTGATAATTTCGGCACCGTAGTTTTCTGCAAGCTGGAAAGCGAGCTTTCCTTTGCCGGAAGCTGTTACCCCCAGGATTAAAATCATGTCATCGGTATTCATAATGCGTCCGAAATGTGCTAAAATCAACAAAAAGATTAAAATCTTAACAGCAAGCAAACCACACAGCGAGGTATCATGTCAAGATTTGAATCAACTCGTTCTGAATTCGAAAAGAGGCTTAAGAGCTGTGTCGACGTTGTGAATTCGAGGCTGAGCGAGTTAATGGACAAAAGAGCCGGTATTCATGGCCGGCTTCGAGCAGCGATAGTTCATGCTTTGTATGCACCGGGAAAACGTGTTCGTGGAGCGCTGGTTCTTTGGTGTTGTGAGTTGATTTGTGGAAAAATGAATGAAGATGCAAGGAGTTCTGCGGCTGCGGTTGAGATGATACATACATATTCGCTGATACATGACGATTTGCCGGCGATGGACGACGACGATTTCCGGCGGGGCAGACCGACCTGCCACAAACAGTTCGACGAAGCGACGGCGATTCTGGCCGGCGACGCACTTTTGACATTGGGATTTGAAATTCTCTCAAGTGAGGTCTCAAGGCCCGAAGTGGCGGTTATGCTGATTTTGGAGCTGGCGAAGGCGGCGGGACCGGAAGGTATGATAGCCGGACAAATGGGTGATTTGGCTGCTGAGAATTCGGAAGGTTCACAACGTTTACTTGAGTCGATTCACACAAACAAGACCGCGAAGATGTTTCAGTGCGCGGCGGCGATGGGGGCCATTTCCGGCGGAGCAAATGAGAAGCAGTTGGAGGGCCTTCGGCAATATGGCTTGAAACTGGGACTTGGTTTTCAGGTTTGCGATGACATACTTGATGTTTGCGGCGACAGCGGCCACATGGGCAAAACGGTCGGCAAGGATGAAAAAGCGCGTAAGTTGACATATCCGGGATTATTGGGGGTTGGAAAAGCAAAGGTTCTGGAGAAACGTTTGGCGAAAGAGGCCGTCGACGAGTTAGAGAGCTTTGGTGCAAGTGCGGGTGTTTTGAGAGAACTGGCAGCGGCACTGGTAGAAAGAAGCAGGTAGATTAGGAACCGTTTGGGTATGAAACGGTTAAAATTCTTTTGTTATCGGCGTAGCATTTAATTGACAGCTCTTAGGGGTGCCGGCGTTGATTACAGAAGTTGTGGCGGCTTTTGAAAGTTGTTTACGATTGGATAGGAAATTGTTAGAATCAAATGCATGGATTGTGTTAGCCGGCTCAACAAGGCCGGTTATGAGATAGTGAATTGAAGTTCAAAGGAGGCTTTATGAAAAAAGCAGAATTAAAAGAAGTGGCTGAGCCGAATCTTTTTGAGGATATGTTCCCTCATCAGATTCCGCCGAAGATAGTCTTAGAGCAGCCGATAAAAGAAGAAGTGTTCGGCAAGAGTTACAGCATTAGTCCCGAGCAGATTCAACAACGGGATTTTCACATATCCGACACGACCTTTCGAGATGGTCAACAGTCCCGTCCGCCCTATACGGTGGAGCAGATTGTTGCACTTTACAATTTGCTTGCCAAGCTTGGCGGAGAGAATGGTGTAATCCGGCAGACCGAGTTTTTCATTTACAGTGCTACCGACAGGGAAGCAGTGGAGCAATGCCGGCAGCGGGGGCACAAATATCCTGAAATCACCGGATGGGTGAGAGCAGAGCCGGAGGATTTACACCTGGTTGAGAAAATGGGCTTGAAAGAGACGGGGATGCTGACCTCTTGCAGTGATTACCATATTTTCAAGAAACTCAAACTCGACCGCAAAAAGGCATTCGATAAATATACCGGTCTTGCAAAAGATGCGATATCCAAAGGTATCCGGCCGAGATGTCATTTGGAAGATGTTACCAGAGCTGACATTGCGGGCTTTGTGATTCCATACGTACAGGAATTGATGCGGATATCTGAGGAAGTGGACGAATCTTTGAAGGTGAAGATAAGGCTGTGCGACACGATGGGCTTTGGCATTTGTTATCCTTCGGCATCTTTACCCCGCAGCGTTCCCAAGTTGGTGCTTAGTATGATACACGAGGCGGGAGTGCCGCCGCATCGCGTGGAATGGCATGGGCATAACGATTTTCACAAGGTTTTAATTAACGGTACGACGGCATGGCTGTATGGGTGTGATGCGCTTAATTGCACCCTGCTGGGGATAGGCGAGCGTACGGGAAATCCACCGACGGAGGGGGCAATAATGGAGTATATCGGGCTTAAGGGCGATAAGTGTGGAATTGATACGACCGTGATAACCGAGATTGCCGATTATTACAGGAGCATTGGGACGCGAGTGCCTTCGCGGGCACCTTTCGTGGGTGAGGATTTCACGAAGACTCGTGCAGGCATCCACGCCGACGGCCTCACAAGGGACGAGAGGATATATAACATTTTTGATACGATTAAGCTGTTGAATCGTCCTCCCGAGGTGGCGCTGACGGACAAATCAGGCTCCGACGGAGTGGCGCTGTGGGTGAATAATTATCTCGGCCTTGACCGCAGCCAGCGTTTGAAGAAGACAAAGCTGGTCAAACTTATGCGGTGGGTTACGGACCAGTACGATGTTGAAAAACGTACGACCGCTATCTCGGACCAGGAGATGGCGGCACTTGTGAGGAAATATCTGCCGGAAGAATACGAGCAGGCGCGGAAAGAGAATCGCCTGGCGATTAGAGACTTTGAATCCTGAGCAGCGCGCAAAAAATAACCGGCCGGGTACAGGAATTAGAGTTAGCTTTGGTTTATTTACTTATTCGATTACGTACTCTACCTGTAACCTCGACCGGTTGTATTTGCCAATCCTTTGGCATTAAACCCACTCCGTTGGAAAATATTTGTATTTACTTACTCTGGTTTTGTGTAGACTTTTACGTTGTCAATATAACCTTCGGTGAAGATGTAGAAGCCGATTTTCTGGTGGTATTCACCTTTAAGGGGCTGCTCATCCTCGTATGTCATTACGGTTTCGCCATCAATAGTTTGTGATACTACGTTTCCGTCCCTTTGTGCGACCACATGGTGCCATTTGCCGGGTTCGATTTTGGCGTCCCATTCCTTCATTTCCCATCCCTGCACGAGGAGCTTGGAACGGGAGTTGTAGTTCGAGCCGAAACCAACGAAGTATCCGCTTTCGTATCCGTAACCGCCTGCGTTAATAATTGCTGTAAGGTCGCACGGATTTTCTGACATGCAGTCATATTCGAGGCGATTGCATCCTTCGAATTTTTTGGTGCACATGACCTCACTGCCTTCCCATCCGGATTCGACAACGGTGAGCTTTCCATCCTTTATAGCCCACTTACCACTGAAGGCGGTCCAATTGTCTCCGAGTTCTTCTCTTTCGAACTCATCTGAGAACTGAAGATTCCAGCCTTCAGGAGCTTCTTTTCCACCTTCTGCGCCTGCGCCCGGTTTTCCCTCCGGTTCACAACCGGCAAAAGCGACAAGGCCGAAAACAGCCATCGCTACGAGGGAACATTTGAGCATCATAACTAATCTTGCCATACTGTCTCCTTTCACATAGAACAACCCACAGTTTCAGCGTTTAGTAGATTTCGTATTTTCAAGTAAAAATAATTCGATGCTCTTAAGTTGTCAATTGTTTTTTTATGAGAATTTGTATTGAACTGACGGGTGTGCTCAGAAGTATAGAAGGAGTTTATCATAATGCACGGAAATGGGATTTAGAGGTTCCCGGGAGCAACGATTGGCGGCCTGCTACATAACTGTCTGATGGCTATATCAGCGTTTTCTACGATTGATAGTCTTGCGGTTGCTTTGTATAATGGTTACCCGCCCATGAGTAAATTATTGCAGAAAATAAACAGCCCAGAGGATTTGAAGCTTTTATCGATGGAAGAGCTGGTGCATCTTTCTCGGGAGATACGCGAATTCATCCTCGGTTCTGTAAGCAAAACCGGCGGTCATCTGGCGAGCAATCTCGGCGTGGTGGAACTCACGTTGGCGCTGCATTATGTGTTCGATTTCAGCAGGGGAAAGTTGCTGTGGGATGTCGGTCATCAGTGTTATACCCACAAGATTATTACGGCGAGAAAGGAGAATTTTGCCCGCTTGCGTGAATCGGAGGGAGTAAGCGGTTTTCCAAATCCCGCCGAGAGTATATACGACGAGTTTGCAGTCGGCCACGCAGGAACGTCAATTGCTACAGCTATCGGCCTGGCGCTTGGACAAATGCAGAATAAAATGGATGAGAAAATTGTGGCGGTTGTCGGCGATGCAAGTATTGTGAACGGGGGTAATTTTGAGGCTCTTAATAACCTGGGTCTGGTGAAAAGACAACTGTTGATTGTACTTAATGACAACTCAATGGCCATCGATATTACGCAGGGTGAGGTAGCGAAGTATTTTTCTCGGGTTCGGTTGAGTCAGACCTATGAAGACCTTCGCAGAACGACAACCAAAATTATTGAGCATATGCCGGTCATCGGGAAGGGCGTTGAAGATGCAATAGAAAAAATCAAAAAGAGCATACGTATGACGATGCCGGGCAGTCAGATGTTCGAGAGCCTGAATATTCCCTATTTCGGTCCGGTTGACGGTCACGATACGGGTTCTCTGGTGCGATTATTCAGGGCGCTTTCGGGTTTGAATCAGCCTGCATTGTTGCATGTTTATACTCGCAAGGGTAAGGGGTTCAAGCCCGCGGAGGAAGACCGGCGTCGCTTTCATTCAACAGGCCCGTTCAAAATGAACGGAGACAGTCTGGATTCAGGGGGCTGTGGTCCCAAGCCTGCCTTCACCTCTGTATTTGGTGAGCACCTTGTAAAGCTGGCCGGCAGGGACAGGCGAATAGTAGCGATTACGTCCGCTATGTGCGGCGGAACAGGCTTAACGGAATTCAAGGAAAAATTCCCGGAGAGGTTTTACGATGTAGGTATAGCGGAAAGTGCCGCGGTGGACATCGCATCCGGTCTTGCCCGCGAAGGTTTGCGTCCTGTGGTTTGCATATATTCTACTTTCCTTCAGCGCAGCTTTGACCAGATATTCCAGGAGGTGTGCCTGCAGAATCTTCCGGTGGTTTTCTGCATTGACCGGGCGGGACTGGTTGGAGCGGACGGACCTACACATCACGGACTTATGGATATCGGATACCTGCGGATGCTGCCGAACATGGTCTTGACGGCCCCGGCAAATGGAACCGAGTTGCGGCTGGGGCTGGAATTTGCTCTTGGTCTGGACAGGCCGGTTGCCATGCGCTATCCGAAGGATTGCATTCATGAATATGTGGAAGAGCAGCAAGGATGTAGAGTTCCCTTCGAATTTGGCAAAAGCGTTGTTGTTCGAAAGAATGATAACTCACCGCTCACCATTGTTTCCTATGGTGCCGTTCTTGGTGAAGCCTTGAAAGCGGAACAGCAATTATCGCAAGAAGGCATTGAAGTGGATGTAATTAACGCGCGTTTTGCTGCGCCTGTTGACGATAAGATTATAGGACTGTTGAAGTCAGGTAAGGGCATAATAACGGTTGAGGACCACAGCCGGTCCTGTGGCTTTGGTTCTGCGCTGCTCGAAAAGGCTGCTATTGAGGGTTCTGAGGCGTTTTGGGGGAGAATAAATGTGTTGGGTGTTCCGAGAAAGTTTATAACTCACAGCTCACGACAGTGCCAACTAAGCTGGGCGGGTGTCAACGCCGATACAATATGTGAGACTGCCCGTCGAATGTTTTGCTCTGTACGATAATATATTTTCAGGTGGCGTTGCTATGGGAAAGGCTGATTTGCCGAAGCTGATTCTTTTCGGTGATCCGAAGAAGGGTAAGGTGGCTGATGCACTTGAAGATTTCTCGGAGTTCGCCGCTGGCAAGGCAGATGTTCTGGGAAAATGCTACATAGATGAATGCAGGGAGGATATTTTGAACGACAGTGATTTTGCAGTGGTGTTTGGAGGCGACGGCAGCATTATCAGTGCCGCAAGGACGTTGAGCAGAAGCAATGTGCCCGTGATTGGGGTGAATATGGGTAAATTAGGATATCTGGCGGAATTCAGCATGGATGAGATTAAGCAGTATTTCGGCGAGATTGTCGCCGCCAGGGCGAAGATTGAGAAACGTATGGTTCTCGGTTGTAGAATCCTGAAAAATGGCAAAGAGATTTTCAAATCCTCCGCGATTAATGAAGTTTTTATCACCGCCGGTCCGCCTTTCAGGATGATTGAGCTTCGACTTTCAGTAAATGACCAACCTTTGGCTGGCTGTGTTAGTGACGGGCTAATTATGTGCACACCCACCGGGTCGACGGCGTATAACCTTTCAGCAGGTGGGCCGATATTATCCGGTAAAATGGAAGCAATGGTTATTACGTTTTTGTCGCCGCACTCATTAAATTTCAGGCCGATTGTCATAAAGGGCGACAGCAGGGTCAATGTGTATGGAATAAAATTAAACGAGGGAACAACGTTGTCGGTTGATGGTCAGGTTCACCACAGATTGTCGTGTGATGAAACAGTGGAAGTGGAAAGAGAGAAAAGCCATTTTCTGGTGGTGAATAACCCGATACGCACTCAATGGGATACGCTTGCAACAAAGCTGAGCTGGGCAGAGAAACCAAGATACAAACGGGATGACTTGAACAAATAGAAGATTCGAAATATTATTTTTTTTTGGCGGTTTTGAAACCGAAACGAAGAATCAAGTGAAACGGTTGAATGATGACAGGGTAATTATTATGAGGACCAGTATAATAATCACAATATTTGTGTTATTTTGTATTTTTTTGGGGGCCGGCGCGTACGGACTTGACAATGCCAACGCCGGCAATGCGGCGAGAAGAGCCACCACACCTTTGACCAATACCAGGAGCGGCCTTCACCGAAGTCCCGGACCTTTTGATATGAGCAGCGGGGGAGTTGTTACTGGAAACGTTGCAGGCGGCAAGCACTTCAGGGGTACGGTGCCATACAATGCCATTAGCGATTTTAGCGGCGAGCGGCAGGTATACTCCTTACTATTCGCGAACCGGTACGGTAACCTCTTTTGTGCCCGAAGCCGATGGAAAAATACGAAGACCGAGCACAAGAATCAGCGACCGCGTAGAAGACAGTGTCTACGGAATTGCAGAGCCTTATGAGTGGTCGAAGGTAACACAAGCCGGGGAGGAACCACGCAGGTCAGAGAGAATTTATGGTGCAAGAAGAGTCAGACCAATGTCTCTTAACGTCAGTGAAATGCAGGAGGTGCTGTCGGCTGAACTCAGGGGAAGAGTACCTGAGACTGAACAAAAGCAGGGAATATCACCTGAGCGGCAAAGCCGGCGGGAATTGTACGAAGGTGGGCCGGCAAAGGATGACAGGCAGATTTCCGAACTGAAGCAACAGCTTCGTATTGAAGACAAATACAGACGTGAACGTGGTGAGGAGGAGGGAACGGAACCTGATTTGAAGTTGCCCCCGGGGCAGCAGGAGAAAGAAATTGAGCCGCAGCAAGAGCAACAGGATGTTTTCGAAGAGATGAAAAACAGGATTTCCGAGTACATCAGCTATCAGGAAAAGAGCGTCAGGAAAGACCTCACGGGAGGAGAACTCGGTGAGGGATTGAAGGAATTGGGAGCGGAAGATTTGGGAAAGGCCAGCGACCATGCAACAGATTTGAAGAAGGAAACCGATGAAACAATAAAGCTGGAGGAGAAGATAGGCCCTGCAGGATTAGGAGAGTTCTCCAGTTTCGCGGCGCTTTCAAAAGATAAGTTTAATCGCTATATGAAAATGGCGGAAGACTACATGCACGAGGGCAGGTATTATCGTGCAGCGGAGGCTTACGAGGTGGCTTCATTTTACAAGCCCCGGGACCCGCTGGCTTTCGCCGGAAGAGGTCATGCGTTGTTGGCCGCAGGCGAGTATATGAGTTCGGCGCTGTTTCTTGAGCGTGCGATAGAGAGCTTCCCCGAATATGTATGGTTTAAGGTAAATCTTCAAAAGATGGTCGGCAGCAAGGATGCTTTGGAGAACAGAATAGCGGAGATAGAGAAATGGCAGCAACGCAGCAACTCGGGACAGCTTAGTTTTCTGTTAGGTTATGTATACCATCAAATGAACAGGATTGACAAAGCCGAAGAATATATCCTCACTGCTCACGAGATAATGCCGGATTCTGTTGCGGTGTCTGCGCTCAAAAAGGCCATCGAGGCAGGCCAAAAGTGACGGAGGAGTTGATATTTCATACGCTGTCATCAGCATAACGGCATTAATTGTTTCAGCCTTGACGCTTTTTTCCGGATTCGGGCTGGGTACAATGTTAATGCCGGCTTTTGCCTTCTTTTTTCCCCTGACGGTTTCCATAGCGGCTACCGCTGTGGTACATCTGGCAAACAATATTTTCAAGGTTTTCCTTCTGGGCAAACACGCGGATTTGAAGGTGGTGTTGGTTTTTGCAGTGCCGGCCAGCTTCAGTGCGGCGGCGGGGGCGTTGCTGCTAAGAAGCATAGCAAACATCCAGCCTCTCGCTGCTTATCAAATAGCGGGTAGACAGATCGAAATCCGTTTGGTTAACGTTGTTGTTGCTGTGATGATTGGATTTTTCAGTGTACTCGAGCTTGCCCCGCGTTTTCGAGAAGTAAAAGTCAGCCGGAGATATATGCCTTTGGGAGGTGTGTTATCAGGATTTTTTGGCGGCCTGTCCGGTCATCAGGGAGCGCTGCGGACGGCTTTTTTGATTCGTATCGGCCTGAAGAAAGAAGCATTCCTCGCTACCGTAGCCGTCTCCGCAGTGGTGGTTGACGTAACGAGATTGGTGGTATACGGATTGTCGTTTTGGGGAAAACATTTCAGTGTTTTCGAGGAAAGAGCAGGAGTGTGGCTGTTGGCGGCGGGCATAGTCTCAGCTTTGGCGGGGTCGCTGGTTGCCACAAGATTATTGCCGAAAATAACATTGAGTAATATAAAGATATTAGTGGGAATTCTGCTGTTGGTGCTGGCGGCGGGAATCGGAGCCGGCCTGGTATAAGCGAACAGGTGAGCATGACCTCAACATAGGAACTGCGAATAATGATAAGGATGTATACGCCGGTAGATATTCAGGCGGCCCTGTCGCCGAAAGGACCTGTCGCAGGTGCTCTCAAGGGTTTTGAGACCAGGCAGGAACAGATACAAATGGCCCTCGAAGCACAGAAGGCATTTGAGCAGGGGCATCATTTGGTCGTGGAGGCGGGCACCGGTGTTGGCAAAAGCTTCGCTTACCTTGTGCCGGTAATAGAGCAGGTTTGTAAAAAAAAGGGGAGGGTACTGGTTAGCACTTTCACTATCACGCTTCAGGAGCAGCTTATCCACAAAGATATACCTTTTCTCAACAGGTGTCTGCCGGTAAATTTCAAGGCCGTTCTTGCCAAGGGGAGAGGTAACTACCTTTGCAAACGCAGACTGGAATTTGCGATGAAAAAACAGGTGGGATTGTTCAACGATGCAGGCTCGGAATTGAGAGCTTTGAGGGTCTGGGCAAACGAAAGCGAAAAAGGTTCCCTTAGTGAGGCGCCTTTTTCTCCCGCGCCTGATACCTGGGATGCGGTGAAAAGCGAGCACGGCAATTGTCGAGGCCGGAGGTGCAAGTATTTTCGTGATTGTTTTTATTGGAAGGCCCGTCGCCGGCTTGAAGAGGCCGATATCGTCGTTGCCAACCACGCCTTGATGTTCAGTGATATGGTTCTCAAGGAAATGGGCGCTTCTGTTCTGCCGGAATATAGTTACGTGGTCGTGGACGAAGCCCATAATATAGAAAGGGTTGCCGAGGACCACTTCGGAATAGATATTACGCCGGGACGGGTGAAATATGTGCTCGACAGGCTTCATAACCCTCGAACCAACAAGGGTTTGCTTGTTTACAGCAAGGCCGACAAACTAATAAAAGAAGCATCAGATATAAGGTCTGCTTCGAAAAGATTTTTCTCGCAGGTCGGCCGGTGGTTTGAAGCCACAAAAAATGAAACCGGAGGTAAATGCTATAAAAACTTTATAGATGACTGCCTTTCGGGTCATTTGAAAAGTTTAACCAACGGTTTGGCCCGGTTGAAAAAGCAGGCGAAAGACGAAGATGTAAAATTCGAGTATACTCGATACGCGGATTTGTGTGCGGCTCTGGTTCGGGACCTTGAGGCGTTTTTGACGCAAAAAAGGCCGGATTGTGTTTACTGGGTGGAACAGATTGGCAGCAAAAAGGACGTTTATAGATTAAAAAGTGCTTCTTTGAATGTCGGCGAGGATGTCAAAAGATGCCTGTTCGATATGTATGAGTCGGTCGTACTCACCAGCGCGACGCTGAGCAGTAAAGGCACCGAAGAAAAAGGCGGTTTCGAGTTCTTTGCAGGCAGAATCGGTCTCAATGACTATAAGTCGGCCAAGCTCGGCTCGCCTTTCGAATATCAGAGACAGGTAACCGTCTACATAGAAAAAGGTCTTCCCGACCCTAATAATCAGGATTTCATCGAACATGCGAGCGAAAAATTGAAGCATTATGTTTCGCAGACGGCCGGCAGGGCTTTTGTGCTGTTCACCAGCTATTCGATGCTGAAAAAAACCGCCGATGTGATGGACCAGTGGTTCCGGCAGAACAAAATCGAGTTGTTACAGCAGGGAAAAGGTATCGACAGGGCAAGGCTTTTGAAAAGTTTCAAGGCAGGCAAAAAATGCGCTCTGTTCGGCACGGATAGTTTCTGGCAGGGCGTGGACATACCCGGACAGGCCCTGAGCAATGTAATTATAGTTCGTTTGCCCTTTGCCGTGCCCAACCACCCACTGCTCGCGGGCAAGCTCGAACAGATTAGAAACAACGGCGGCAACCCCTTCTTCGATTATCAGCTTCCCTCAGCGGTTATCAAATTCAAGCAGGGCTTCGGAAGACTTATTCGCACAAAAAAAGACACCGGCATAGTAGTCGTCCTCGACAGCAGAATCGTAAGCCTGAGTTCCGAGTTGTGATGTAAATCTGTTGTAAGTCCTTTATTTTCAAGGGG
>CAZGGE010000010.1:7148-33149 GCA_964524285.1 uncultured Pirellulales bacterium | reverse complement strand
CTGCTTAAACCTTTATAAAAAATGCGAAAGTTAACTAACATGCTTTATGTTGTTATCTGACTAAATTATGTGTATAGACCCAAAACAAGATGAGCGATTTATGAAGATGGCACTGGATGCTGCGGAGATTGCACGCGAAAATGGTGATGTGCCCATTGGGGCTGTCATTGTGTATGAAGGCAGAGTTATCGGCAAGGCTTACAACCAGCGTGAGCAATTGAAGGACCCGACGGCGCATGCGGAAATAATTGCGCTGACGCAAGCTGCGGCGAGCCGGGGAAATTGGCGGCTGGACGGTTGCACGGTTTATGTAACTTTAGAGCCTTGTCCTATGTGCGCGGGAGCTTTAGTGCTGGCACGAATCGACCAGCTTGTATTCGGTTGTGCCGACCCGAAAGCAGGCGCCTGTGGAAGTCTGTATAACATCTGCCGGGATGACAGACTCAACCATCGCCTCGATATAAACTCCGGCGTGCTCGAAGAACAATGCCGCGAACAATTACAGCATTTTTTCAGGCAACGACGCGAACAAAACAAAAATGACAAACACGCTTCTTGACTAAAAGTAAAATAGATTATTTCTCAAGCTGGACTAACAGCAACAAATCAGTAAAATACTTTCGGTTTATTATTTCGGAGAGGTGTCCGAGAGGCTTAAGGAGCGGTCTTGGAAAGGCCGTGTAGGACTTGTTCCTACCGCGGGTTCGAATCCCGCCCTCTCCGTTAGTTTTACAAGGGGTCTTGTAAGTGCTTAGAAGTGAGCAACTTGCGAAGGCTTTTCTGAAGTGTGCACATCTGACTGTCCTGATACTGTCCTATTTTCGTAATTTTCCATATTGAAACTCATACTGTTAATGGCCATTTTGGCCTGACGGTCGTTTATGGTGAAGCAGATGTCAAGTATGCCGGCGAAGGAATATCCTAATCCGTTCGAGTACGTGTTTGCAGGGCTGGTCGTGATGTAGTTTTTGATTGTATTTTGCGGGTTTGTCTTTAGAATAGGGGGGTTGGTTATTGTATTGTTTTTTCAGAGGGAGGCAGCGACAATGTTTATTCCAAGGCCTATCAAGAAAATAGTTAAGGTATTGCGCGGAGACGTTTCGCCTTTTCTGGTGTATCTGGTTGTTCTAACGGGATTTTTGTTTGGTCTGGTGCCCGGTTTCAGCGGGCTGCACATGATACTGTTGGTCGTTCTTTTGATATTGAACATGCCGGTGGGATTATTTCTGTTTTGTGCGGCTGTAGGCAAGAGTGTCTGTTTTGCGTCTGCACCGGTTTTGTACTATGCGGGTGTATTTGTGCAGGCCCACTTTTGGTGGCTGCTTAGTTTTCTGGACGAACTGCCGATTGTGGGCTTGACCAACTTTGGAAGGTATTCGGTTGCTGGTAGTTTACTTTTGGGGATAATTGTGGGGGCGGTTTGCGGACTGGTGCTGAGCAGGTCGGTGGTTAAGTTCAGAAAGAAGCTGATGGATTTGCAGGAGGGTTCTGAGAAATTCAAGAAGTGGTATTCGAATCGGTGGGTGAGGATACTTGACAGAATCGTGATAGGCAAGCGTGGCAGGTCGACTCTTCGAGGAAAGGCGAGGTACGTTCGCAAGGCTGGTGTGGTGATTGTAATAATTCTGCTGGTGATTGTGTCGGTGGTGGTTTTGATGGTAAATCGGGCAGGGTTTCGGGAGCTACTAGCAAATAAACTGACCGAGGCGAATGGTGCTGAGGTGAATATAGGCGATTTTGAGGTTTCTGTTTTGGGCGGAAGTCTTTCGATGAGTAAATTGGAGGTTACGAATCCCAAGAAGCCTGAGACGAACAAAATGGAAGCGGCGCAGCTTACAGGTAAAATCGGGATTTATGATATACTGGCGGGCAAACTGGTAATGGATAAGATTGAAGTTGCGAAATTGAAATTTGACACTCCGAGGGAGCAGCCCGGCAAGGTTGTTGAGGATGTCGGCGAGAAAAGACCGGAATTCAAGCCCGGCGAATACGAGGTTGGAGACCTTGAGCCTGCCAAGCTTGAGCGGTATTTGAAGAAGGCGGAGCAAGTCAAAGAATGGTTAGGTCGTCTTCAGGGATGGCTTCCTCGGCCCGGCAAAAAGGCGGAGCGTGAAGTGCCGGAGGAATATCTTTCATATTTGCGTGCCGAGGCACCGAGTCCGGTCAGCCCGAAGATTATGGTGAGGAAGGTTATTATAGATGGTATTGAGCTGGGTGGTGTTTTCGGCTCCAGCAAGGTAGTGATGGAGAACATAAGTGATGCGGCAGCGGCGGCGGGCAAACCTTTATTTATTGAGGTTAAATCTACGGAAAGTGAGGCCCTTGCAAGAGCGAAACTGGAGTATGGCATGGCCGACGGTGTTCCGTTTCTGGAGGGGATGTTCAGCGGTTTTAATATTGGGCGGACAGGCTCGGCTTTTACCGATCATATCGGGATGAACGTTACTGAAGGTACAGCGAGTGGGCGATTTTCCGGTAAGGTTTCCGCGGAAGATATTGACGTGGCTGCGATTGTAGAAATTTCCGGACTGAAGGCGGATTCGAGTGGGGAAGGATTCATGGGACTTGACAGTGAGGAAAGCTCGGAAGTTTTGTTTTTGCTGAAAGAGTTGAAACTCAAACTTCGTATTGTGGGGCCATTTGAGGAGCCGAGGGTGGCGGTTGATGCGGGGGATTTGAAAGAACAGTTGCAGAAAGCTGTTACTGAGGCGGGCAAGGAACGGTTGAAAAAGGAGTTGGGGAAGAAGCTTGAAGAGGAGGTGGGGGAGAAGCTGCCCGAGGAGCTAAAGGAGCTGAGAAAGGAGCCGGGTAAATTACTTGAGGATGTTTTCAAGAAGAAAGAGAAGTAAATCAGCAACAGCTTTTGATTTGTTATTTTAACAATGTCCCTGGTGTACGGCCGACAAATTTAAGGAAAATATTGTTGACAGGAAAGGTCTACGGTGTTATAAAAGACGGCTTAGCGTGGGTAATTGTATAATGAGGAGATTGAGAGATAAGAGGAGGAGAGCAAAGCGTTTTTTGCTTTAGTATTTCCGCAGATTCAGTGTAAGGGGTAATTTTCTATTAAATAAATTTGAGAAAGGTTTTCAGCAGAGGAGGATGGAATGATGAAGTTTTTTTCATGTTGGGGAATTGTTTTTTCATTGTGTGCGTTTTTTCTGGTATTCAGTTGGGGTGCATTCGGTGGTGAAGTAGTTTATGTGAAGCATGACGCGACGGGAGAAGAGGACGGGACGAGCTGGGTCGATGCTTATGTAATTTTGCAGGATGGTCTGGATGATGCAGACAGCGGAGATGAAATCTGGGTTTCGTCGGGGACGTATAAGCCGACCAAAGAAGTGGGCGAGACGGGTGACAGGTATAAGTCATTTCAGTTGAAAAACGGGGTAGCGATATACGGGGGGTTTGAGGGTGGAGAGGTTTTTCTTGATGAGAGGGACTGGGCAAATAACGTTACGGTTTTAAGCGGTGATATCGGTGTTGCTGGTGACAGTAACGATAATTGTTATCACGTGTTTTATCATCCCCGGAATTCGGGCATAGATAATACAGCGATTCTGGATGGTTTTAGCATTATTGGTGGTCGTGCCGACGGCAGTAGTGACCATCGCAGCGGTGGCGGTATGTATAACCGGGATGCTTCGCCGATTATCAGGAACTGTGTTTTCGAGGGTAATTTCGCGGGCGGCAGCACTAACAGTTGTGGAGGAGCAATTAATAATTATTATTCTTCTGCGGAGATAATCAACTGTACATTCAGGAATAATACATGCGAAGCCTATGGGGGTGCGATTTCGAACACGTTCTTTGTATTTGCGAAGATACTGAATTGTGTTTTCGAGAATAATCGCGCCGGCACGCCGATAGATGAAGCGGGCAGTTACGGGCATGGGGGTGCGATATATAACAGCGGCAATACGGAGGTTGTGAATTGTGTTTTTGAGAATAATGCTGCCAAGTACGAGGGCGGGGCGATATACAATAAGGCGAATACGGATTATATTTGCTGTGTTTTTAATAATAATGAAGCTGAGAAGCAGAACGGCGGTGCGATATATAATCACGGGGTTGATCCGTGTTTTATTAACTGCATAATGAGTAACAACAAGGCGATGGCGACGGGGAGGCACGGCGGAGCGATGTATAATTATGCTTCATCTCCGAGTCTTATCAACTGTACGATTTACAAAAACGAAGCGGGGTGTTACGGCGACGGCATCAGCAATTTTCAATATTCGGACCCGATAATAACGAATTGTATTTTGTGGAGTTATGACGGCGACAGTTATCCGGATGTTATAATGAACACGAGCAGTTCGGAGCCTGTTGTTACATACTGTATTGTTCAGGGAGGCTACGGGGAGCAGGGAGATAACAACAGTGATGAAAATCCCATGTTTGTTGACGCGGATAACGGTGACTTGAGAGTGTCGGCGTGTCCACCGGCTATTGACGGTGGAATTAACAGCGCGGTGCCGGCTGATACTTCCGATATTGATAATGACGGCGATGCCGGTGAGACGATGCCCTATGATGTAGCGTTTAAGTTGAGGATTTTTGATTATGAATGCGGCGAGGCGAAGACGGTTGATATCGGTGCGTACGAATATACATCGGCAAATCATGGTGATATTGACGGGGATTGTAAGGTTAATATGATTGATTATTCGTTGCTTGCGGGTTCGTGGCAGACGGATGATTTGACGGTTGATTTATATCCGGGTTTGGCGGGTAATTGTGTTATAGATATGGAGGACCTTGAAGTTCTGTGCTTTAACTGGCTTTCGACGGGGCAGTGAGACAGGTCTTTAGTGATGTAGTTTTAGAAGGATGTGTAACGTTTTGAGTTTTTGTTGTCGATTTTGCCGGCCCGCATTTTCAGTAATCTTGCGGTGAATGTTACGATGAGGGCGACGGATGATACAGCGACAGCGAGCCAGATTCTGGTGGGCAGGGTGGTGAAGGATTGCATCTGTTCGGAGTTTGCAAGTGAGTCGGTATTTAGGAAGGATGCAATCATATCGCGGTAATGCCAGCCGAACTGGATGACGGAGGTAGCGGCGGCGGTACCGAAAATCCACTGGCTGAACTGTTCGATGCCGGACCATTTTTCAACGGCGGAGAGGTTTCCGTCTTTTTCGCAGCAGATTTCCCATTCTCCGAGCAGCCGGATGATGAATGGTGTGATGAGCCAGGAGACGGGGACGGCGATAGCGACTCTTATCCATTTTTCGTGGAAGCCCCAGTATCCGATGAGCATAACCATTGCACCGAATAGCAGGCCGTTGAAAACGGTCAACATTGCGGAGTTGGCGAGTTCGATAGTTATGCTGCAATCGGGACAGTGTCGTCTGTTGAGGTTTTGTTTTAATATGCTTTTGAAGCCGGGGCCGATTCGGCTGCCACACCTGGGACATGTTGTGCCAAGCATGTTTTTTCACCTTTGGTTTATTAATAATAGTTTCGGCGAAATCGATTTAGGGACTTTGATTGAGGGGCTATTTTATCCTGCTTGGGCTAAATATTCAAGGTTTGTGCACAATATTCGCGGATGCTGGTAATTTCTGAATCGCTTGCGTTTGTGATGTAGGGGAGGTAATATGAGTGCCAGGCGGGGGCAGGTTTTAGGCGTTAGTTAGAGTTTAAGGGCGAAGGATTTATGCGAACAGGTCTTGGACAGATAAATGCGGTGGTAGGGGACCTCAAGGGTAATGCTGATAAGATGAGGGGGATTTATGAGCGTGCGGTGTCGGAGGGAGTGGATTTGTTGGTTTTCGGCGAGCTTGGGATTTGCGGTTACCCGCCGGAGGATTTGCTTTATAAGGGGCATTTCATTGAAGATATGCGTCGGGAGGTGGAGAAGCTTGCGAAGGATTGCCGGGAGAAGACGCTGGTGGTTGGTTTTGCGGAGGTTGAAGGAGGCAGGCTTTATAATTCGGCGGCGGTTCTGCGGGGCGGGAAGATGGAGGCAATATATCGCAAGGGGCTTTTGCCGAATTATGGTGTGTTCGATGAGAAGCGATATTTCCGGTCTGGGGATAAGCCGGTGGTGATAGAGGTTGAGGGGATACGTGTAGCGATTACGATTTGCAGGGACATCTGGGAGCCGGAGTGGCTTAGAGGATTTTTGAAGGGTTCGGGGCGTATTGATGCGATAGTGAATTTGTCTGCTTCTCCGTTTTATGCGGGCAAGATTGAGCAGCGTGAGGAGGTAATACGGGAGTGCGCGAGAAGTTCTGGTCGGCCGGTTTGTTACTGTAATATAGTGGGGGGTCAGGATGAGCTTGTTTTTGACGGCAGGAGTATGTTTGTTGACGGGGATGGGGAGTTGTTAGTGCGAGGCAGGTCTTTCGAGGAAGATTTTCTGATTGGCGATATCACAAAGGGGGGATGTGGAGATGTTGGTCTTGAGGTGGAGGAAGGAGTGGCCGGCGTGCGGGAAGGCCGGCTCGAGGATGTATACAAGGCGCTGGTTCTGGGGACGAGGGACTATGTGCGGAAGAACGGTTTTTCCGGTGTGCTTTTTGGTTTGAGTGGAGGAATAGATTCGTCGGTGACGGGGGCTCTTGCAGTGGAGGCGCTGGGAGCGGAGAATGTTACGGGTGTGAGTATGCCCACCCGTTTCAGCAGTTCGGAGACGAGGCGCGATGCGGCGAAGCTGGCGAAAAATCTCGGTATTGGGTTTTATGAGCTGGAGATTGAATCGGTGCTTGGTGAGTTTGATAAATCGCTGGGTAGAGTTGAGGGTTGGGATAATGAGGGAGTTGCTTACGAGAATCTGCAGGCCCGGATTCGCGGCTGTGTTTTAATGTCTTTGAGTAATCAGTTGGGCAAGCTTGTTTTGACGACGGGTAACAAGAGCGAGACGGCTGTGGGTTATTGTACACTGTACGGGGACACGGCGGGCGGTTTTTCGGTGATAAAGGACGTTCCGAAGACGATGGTTTACAAGCTCGCCGAGTATGTGAACAAGATAAGTGGTTGTGAGGTTATAGGTAGGGAGATTATCAGGCGTGCACCGAGTGCGGAGCTTCGGGCGGGTCAGCGTGACAGCGACAGTCTTCCGGCTTATGAGGTTCTTGACCGGATACTGGAGGGTTACGTGGAAAAGGACAAATCGGTACAGGAACTTATTGAATCGGGTTTGCCTTCGGAAGAGGTTTGCAGGGTGGTACGGATGGTCGACCGGAACGAATACAAGAGGCGGTTGTCGCCGCCGGGCGTTAAGATTAGTCCGAAGGCGTTCGGCAGAGACAGACGACTTCCGATTACGAACGGCTATGAGGCGTGCAGGGAACAGTGATAGGGTCTTGTTGTTTTTGTTTTACGGCGAGGACAAATCGGTAAAAGTTATGTAGGGATAGCATATATGTCAAAATGGTTTTGTGCATTGGGACTTGACAAGGGGCGTTCGGTGGTTCGCGGGAGCAGCTATGAGCTTGTTGAGGCTCTTAATCGCGGTGGAGATTTGCGTATTTTTACAGTTTTCCGGCATAACGAGCATATAGACGTCAAGTCGGACAATTCGGAGCTTGTTGAGGAAGTATCGGAATTCGGGGTTACTTACGTTGTTGATGGCAGGTGGGCGGCGGGCATTATGAACTGGCGGCAACCGGTGAATCCGTCTTATGAGTCAACATGTTTTGGTCCGTCATCGCTGTCATTTTTTTTGTACAATCAGGACGGCAGCCAGGGGATAGCAAGGCCTTACCTGGGCGGAGGCGAGCGAGCGGTTGAGGTGGACGAGCATGGTGACATGTTGAATTATCATTTGAAGCAGCGAGTGGACGGGTATACGAATGCACCGAGCAGTAATTTTGTGTATGATTTTGAGGAATTTCGGTTTTTTGTTCGTGACGACTGGCGAGAGGTATTGTCGCACGGTTCTGAGGGAGAGGTTTACTCTGGCGCGGTTGGTAGTCTGGCGAGGGCATTTTCGGAGGGTTTTGAGTTGAAAATTGGAATAAAGGGGCTTTGTGAGGATTTAGCGGGTGAGGATGAGAAGGTTATGGAGCACGAGGTATTTGTTCGGTTGGGAGCGGGTTATTATTATACGGAGGGGAAGCTTTTTGCAGGAGCGAGTCATCCGGTAGTGCGAGTGACGGCGGGTGTGCCTCTGGTTTACAGGAGCGGGGGCTGGGATTTCGGATGGCTGATAGTGCGTACGGACGGTGTTGTTATTGAGCGGGTATATGACCCTTATACGCTACATTACAGGGATATGAAGCGGCGATGTTCTGTTCGCTGGTTTGTGCGACAGGGTTAGCCGGCTGGTTGTATTATTTTCGAATATTTCGAAGTTCGACGGTTATTGTATTGCCATCGAGCTTAGTTACCTTTCCGAAAGGTATATGTCTTGCGAATGCTTTTATGTTTTTGACGGGGGCGGCTTCGACGTTTAACTTCGAATCATTCAGGCTATGTTTCATATAGTTTTCACGTCTGGGGAGCATTCTTTTTATTCTTTGTGCAATTTCCTCCTTTGTTTCTTCATCTTCGACATTGGTTACAATTATGGTTACAGTTTCCTCGGCGTCGAATTTGTTTTTTACTTGGGGTTCTCTCCGGGTGGACGGGGTGTTTTGGGAGTCAGAACGCCGGTAGGTTCCGGAGGAAATATTTTGCTGATTTTCGAGGTAAGCGACGAAATTTCCTTTTAATTCGAGGTTTTCTTCGGGGTATCGGAGTTCTATTTCTCCGGGTAGTGCGGCAGCTTCTTTTCGGCTGAAGCTTAGTTTTAATGTATAACCTTTTGTGGTAATTATTGTTTTCAGGCTGTCGGATGTAGGGTCTTTGTAGCGGATATGGAGGTGCATAGCCGGTTCAGAGGAATCGGGTGATACGGTGAATTGTTCACCGGCGGGAATTGTTTTTTTGTGAGTATCAAGGAATAGAACGATGCTGGGGTTTGAGGCCCAGGAATCGCCGGTGTATATTGTGAGTATATCCTGGTTGAGAGTTGCCTTGTCGAGTGTGATGTTCGTGTTTTTGATTGTTCCCTCGACAAGCGTTTGACCGGAAGATGGGGTTTGTGGCATTTGGGTGATGCGGCCGGTATTTGCGTCGGTTTTTGTAGAAAAGCCTTTTTCGGTTCGTTTTATAATTTTTTGTCGTGCGGCCATTTGAGCGGCGGCTACTTCGTCGAAGTGTGCTTTCGGCAAAGCAAGGTCGAGGTCGATGTTGTCCTGGGAGTAGGTGAAGGCGAATGCCATAGCGTTTTTTGCCTGTACGTTGACGTCCGGAACAGAGCCCGGCGCCATTGCGGCCCCCATCTTCATAAGGTTGAGCAGGTTGAATTTTCCGACGAGGTCAGCGCTGTCCCATCCCGGCAGCAGTTGTAAAACGTCTCTTGTGTTTGGGTCGACATCCTGTGGTTTAACGGCGCCGGTCATTAGTTTTATTTGCTGTAAGGTGGTGGAGTCCGGCTGTAGTTTTAGTGCAGTTTCGGAGCCGGGACTAACCCTGACGATGGTGTGTATCAGCAGGAGGTCGGTTTTTGGATTTATTGCGACGGCAACCTGCTTAAGGTCATTCGGAGCGGAGAAGCTGATGTCCATGTTTTGTGCGTCTGCGCCTTGCTGATTGTTCATAGAGCCTGGAGTTGGCATTGCCATCACTTGTTTTTGTATCATTGGTGCAATCATTGGTCCGAGCGTTTGAGTTGTTTGTGTTACGTCGCAGAAGAGCCAGATGGGTTCATTTGCGGACTGGCGTTGTTGTTTTGGCGTTAAAATTGAGGAGATGGGATTTTGGATATCGGTCAGGCGTCGTGCTATCTTCATGAAGCGTTCATAATCATCAGGCGAAGCGACGAGAGCATATTCTGTTGAGAGAGGTTTTATCAATGCGAATGGAGAGCCGTCGGTTGAGATTTTGCAGACGCCGTTTTCGTCGGGGTCTGTACAATTTGGATTTCCACTTGCGAATTGCTGGAAGTTCGAGACTGGGGCGATGATATAAACAAAGTCTGTTTGAGCCATGGATTTTCCGGGGAAGATGTTTATAAATGCGGCGAACGTTCCGTTCATATCGATGCCGGCCAATTCTGCGTTTCCGAGTATTTCAGCGAGTTTCATTCTCAGCAGCATTGACAGTCCCATCGGCATCGGCGAGACGGCTTTTATGAACTGGTCTATGTTCGCCAGCGTTGCTTCGAGATTGTTAATTCGGATTACGAACATCGCATTTCCCGGAATCATTTCGAGAACGTCTACCGAAGGCAGGCGTTGTGCTTTTTTAGCTGGCTGGTACGTTGTTGTAGTGGTAATTTCGGGTTTTTCAGTTTCCTCAGCATGAGTGATGTATTCGTTTTTTTGAGGCTCAGGCGTGATGTTTGCATCTGTTGTAGTTTTTTCGTAGTGTTCCGTTTCTTCGCCGTATGCGGGCTTGTCGGGGTGTCCGCTTTTTTCGCGTATAGCTTTTAGAAGCTCGGAACCTTTCAAGACCTTTTGTTGTTCGGCTTGAACGTTTACAATGGCTGCCATTATTAGAAGGACAACAAGGGCGAGGTTTTTCATGTGTTGTTGTTTGAGCATTTGATAAGTCTCCGATTTTGAACAGCATTCCACGAGTTCGGTAACGAGGACACGATAGTCCCATAATAACATTTCCAGGAGGATATTTACAGAAAATATTTGTTGAGATGAGGGTAAAATTTTAGATTGTTTTGGACGGCTGGTTTTACATTGATTGAGCCGGTCTTGTGTTTTCGACGCCGGTGTGGATGGGCTTAATGCTGGACCTGTTAATGTTTTGTGAGCGTGTGTGGGGTGTGAAGGCTATAATTTCTTTGGTTTTGCGGATGCATTTTGGCGGATGTGGAGAGGATAACGGTGTCGGCGTCGGGTGGCGTTTTTGCGTTTGAAATTGCCAGGTTGCGTCGGGCGTAAAGGAGGTGGAGATGAAGGTTGTGGAGGTGGGGATTTAATTGTATAAATGCGTCTTACTTTTAGCGGCTGATTTTTATTTCAGGTGTCTTAGATGCATTTTACCCGAGGTCGATTAGTTGTTCTGTTGGTGTTTGGTGTTTATTGGCCTGCTCTTTTTTATGTATCGCACCGGCCGATTCCGCGTGTGGTTTACGAAGCTCGCGTATCCGATAAAAACCTTCATTTTGTTGCGTATCTGATTTTTGCTTATCTGGTGTGGTTTGGATTATTTGGTGGAGGGAGAATCAGGTGGAGTGAAAAACGAGTTTGGCAGGCGGTATTTTTTTCCGTGAGTTATGGTTTTATTGATGAGTTTCTTCAATTTTTTGCATCAGGCCGTAATTGTCATGTGCTGGATTTTTTGGCGAATCTTATTGGTTTAGGAATCGGCTTTTTGTTTTTTTCATTTTTGAGTTTCGTGTCATCCACCCTGTTTGTATTGGGCACCGCTGTTTTTGTACTGGAGAATGTGAGCAGGGTAGGTTTTTCGAATTTGCCGGCGTTTTGGTTAGTTGTAGCTCATTTTGCGTCTTATGGATTTTTTACATTTATCTGGTTGTGTTACCTGTGTCTGGTTAAGAATTTTGAATTTCGAGGTATTGGTGGTATTGGTGCGTCGTTTTCTGTTCCTTTGTGTCTTTTGGCTTTATCTGATGGAGTTTTCAAGGTTGGCAGTGGTCATTTTGCGTTTTTTAACTTTATGAGTTCATTTACAGGTATAGCAGCGGTTTGCGGAATATGGATATTGTGGCGAAGGCGTATGAGCGGATTTTTGGATGTGAGGGAATTTAAGCCTTGAGGTTTGTTTCTTTTATTTTGCGTCCGTATGCTGTATTTGGAGCTAATTGGTTCGAACCGAAAGGCCGAAATAAAGGTAAATATTGAATTATTGCATAAGAGGCGCGGATTAGAGGATGGAGTGGTCAATGGAATTTCCATGGCGTCCGATAATCGCGGCAATTGGTGCGCCTCAGGGGGACGGAGTCTATCTAAAAAGCGTTTATAGCTCAGGGTATGGTATTGGACAGTGTCGAGTCAGGGGCTGGCTGAGGGTTGTTGAGAGGGGATTTGTTTTTTGTAATGGATGCGAGTTTTACCAGGAATTTTGACGAAGAGATATTTGTAATATTCAAAGGTTGTCAATGGGCTGGGAAGCTGTTTATTGCCTGTTAATATTAATTCTTATAATTATAGGTCTTCTTCGTAACGTCAGCCCTGATGCCTTGCTTCTTGGTGGTGTGGTTCTGGTGGCGGTGGCTGGTATAATAACACCTGATGAGGCATTGGCAGGATTTTCCAATGCGGGCGTGTTGACTGTTGGAGCACTTTACGTAGTAGCGGCGGCGTTAAGGGAAACGGCGGCGCTGGACCTTGCAGGTTTGTGGGTACTCGGAGGTGCGAAAACAGAAAGGTCGGCGCTATTGCGGATGTCGGCTTTGCTTCCCGGGATGTCGGCATTTTTGAATAACACGCCGATTGTTGCGATTTCTATACCAATTGTGTCGGGCTGGTGTAAAAAACATCACGTTGCACCATCTCGGCTTTTGCTTCCGCTATCATATTTGAGCTTACTTGGGGGGACGTGTACTCTGATAGGTACGAGTACGAATTTAGTGGTCAACGGCTTGATGACGGAGTCGTGGGAGGCGAGTTCTCGCAGTGAGGCGGGTTTTGAGCCAATGGGATTTTTTGAGCTTGGTCAGGTGGGGATTGTATTTGCGGTTGTGGGTGTAGGGTATCTTTTGCTTATAGGCAGGCATCTTCTTCCTTCGCGGAAGGATTTGATGGAGAAGTTCAAGTCTTCAGCGCGGGAGTATCTTGTGAACATGGAGGTTCGTCCTGGCTGCAGGTTGTGCGGGCATAGCGTGGAGGAGGCGGGTCTTCGTCATCTTCCGGGTCTTTATCTGATAGAGATTACCAGGGGCGGGCAGTTGATATCTCCGGTCCCGCCGGACTTTATCCTTGAAGAAGGTGATATTCTGACATTTACCGGGGTGGTGGAGACGATTGTGGATTTGGAGAGGATACCGGGCCTGGAGCCGATAGCGGAGGACAAGTACGAAGTGGACAAACCTGCTATAAAGGGTGGAGTAATATGCGAGGCGGTGGTTTCGCCGACATGTCCGAGTATAGGAAAGACAATACGTGAAGGTGATTTTCGGGCGACATATAATGCGGCGGTGATAGCGGTTCACAGGGGCGGCCAGAAGCTGGGTGGCAAGGTCGGAGACATAGTTTTGCGAGGCGGTGACACGCTTTTACTGCGGGCGGGTGCACATTTTCGACGTGCGAACCGGAATAACCCTCACTTTCTGCTTGTGGGCGGCGTGGACTGGCGAACGGCTCGTCATGACAAGTCGATATGGGCGTGGTTGTTGTTATTGGCGCTGGTAGTGCTTCTTATATCAGGAGTATTAAGCATAGTGATATCGGCATTTTTGATTGCCGGCCTGATGATAATATTCAGGTGTGTTTCCATTGCGGACGCACGCAGGAGTGTCGACTGGCGAACGCTTATAGCAATAGCGTCGGCGTTCGGTCTCGGCAAGGCTCTTTATAATTCGGGTCTTGTGGATTATGCGGCTCAGTTTTTCGGAGAAATAGGAGCTGATTCAGGACCGCTTGCGGCGTTGGGCGGGGTTTACATTCTGACCATTGTTTTGGCGGCGATAGTTACGAACAATGCGGCGGCGGCTCTGGCGTTTCCTTTTGCAGTTGGTATGGCTTCACAGGTGAACGCGAATCCTCGTCCTTTCATAATGGCGGTGGCCTTTGCGGCGTCGGCGAGTTTTATAAGTCCTGTAGCTTATCAGACGAACCTGATGGTATATGGTCCGGGAGGGTACCGTTTCAGGGATTTTGTTCTTGTGGGTCTGCCTTTGAATGTAGTGCTGTTTGTGCTGTCGATGCTGCTGATACCGGTAGTCTGGCCGATTTGAGGAAGCTGCTTATAAGTATATTTTATAGTGGATCAATATAGCTTTTGTGGAGTATGGTATGGCGCAAAGCTGTCGTTCGTCATTGTCTAAAAAGCGATGTTGTATTAATTTCAAGAAAAGCAAATTTTGACTCAAGATAACTTTATTCAAAACCATAACAACAACTGTATTCAACAACAGAGGCCGGCAATTGTTTTAGGGCCACCCAGGAGCGGAACGTCTATGACAGCAGGAATTCTTGATATCCTCGGCGTGGATATGGGAAATGTGAGAGCACCTGATTCTGAAAATCCGAAGGGATATTTTGAAGACAGGGATTTTTCGAAGCTGACTTCCGATATTTTTGTAAGGGGGAGAGCGGGGTCTGATGGTTTTAATCCGCCTACGAGAGATGAAATTCTCAGGGTAGTAAGTGAGTTTGATGAACAGGCAAGAAAACTTTTGCATGAAAAGGCTTCGGCCTCCAAAGGCCAATTGTGGGGATGGAAGACGAATGGAACATGTCTGACCGCACCGCTTTATTTACGACATCTTAAACAACCGAAAATGATAATTGTTTTCAGAAATATGCTGGCTATTTCTCGTTCTGCTGTTCGTTATACAAAACACAAAAGCAGTTTATACAAACCCCTCAATAAGTTTAATGCTCTCCGGGTTGCTCACCAGTATCACGACAGCATTATTTCACTGCTCGAGGAATATCCTGAGTTGGATGTTCTTTTTGTTTCCTTCGAAGAGATAGTTTCTTCACCGATAAGGGAGGCTGAAAAAATTGCATCTTTTCTGGAATTAGAATTAACGGGTGATGCCAAAGAGAGAATAGCAAGGTTTGTGGGTTTCACCCAAAGACAAAAACTTATCAAGCACGCCAGAAGATTTGAAGGATTCATGAGAAAGAATATTCCCCAAAGGGTCAAGAATATGGTGCGTAAATTCAAGCCGACAAAATAATGGTGCTGTTCAAAGTACTATTGGATATTGGCTTGCGTGAAAGAGTTTTTTTCGCAGAAATTCGTTCTTATGACAACAAGAATGTGCTATACTGACATATCTTATCTATTATTATGCAGGCTCGAAAAATGTTCTGAGGCTTTTGTTAAGCGTGAATTGCGGCGATAGCAGAAAGTTCAGCAGGGTTTTTACGAAAACAGATATTCGAACGATTGTCGTCATAGCCTGTGCATCACGATCAGGCTCTACACTTCTCGACCACCTCCTTAGTAACAGCGATCAGATAAAGTGTGTTGGCGAACTCGGCAACCTGAGCGACAATCTCAACAACGAGAATATGCTGAGATTTGCACAGGGGTATTGTACCTGCGGGGAACTTGTACAGCAGTGTCCTTTCTGGTTTAAAATCATGAATATATACAAAGATTTTGAAAAAACAGATTTATCCAAAGTAGATACTTTTGTCAGGAAGAGGCTGGGTACGAAAGTAGATTTTATTTTATCGTTGGTTGTTTTTACAGTCTTTAAGAGTTTTTTGAAGCGAAAATTACTGGACAGGTTTTACAGGGACGATAAGAATACAGAAGTGGCAGGGAATTGCCTTAAAATACACAAGTACATATCATCAGTAACGGGAAAACACATAATTATCGATTCCTCAAAACGCCCGGAATACCTGTACGCACTTTTACAAGCTCGGGGTAATGAAGAAAGAATCAAGATGATTTATTTGACCAGGGACAGCCGAGCTGTAAGCTACTCCAGTTTTAGACGTGCGCAAGAAAGAAATAAAAAAGCGGTTTATTTCTATTCGATGCTTGGCTGGTTGATTGTAAACCTTAAGCTGATTAATCTCGAATCTTACTTTGCTCCGCAGGACCGAATCCGGGTAAAATACGAAGACCTTTGCTCAAATCCGCGGCGGGTAACAAAGGATATCTGTAATCAATTGAGACTACCTTACGATACCCGCATGGGTCAGCTCAGTAAAGCAAACAAGCATAATATCGGGGGCAGCCCGCACAGATTTGATAAGTCGACAGAAATTAAACTGGATGAGAGATGGAAATTCCAAATGGATACGTCTAAAAAAGCAGTTTATTACTTAGTTTCATTTTGGCTTAACAAAATGCTTGGTTATGAGTAATTTAGTGAAAATCGAGAGGTGAGCCTATCGGTTCTCTTTCGCACAGGTTGTAAGCAAACATGAGACAGTCATATCGCCTGATTTGGAACAGCGTTGTTATCTGGTTACTGCGGATACTGCGTCTTTTTCCCGAACTTATTCTTATTCCGTATATAATAGGTTCGCTTGGCGAAAGTCTGTTTGGTATATATATTCTGGGATGGTCGCTCGTTCCGGTTTTTGACCTGCTCAGAATGGGTATGAGTTCCGGGTTGGTAAAGTACAGCGCAGAGTTTTTCGAAAAGGGCGAAATTGAGAATATCAACAAAAGTTTGAGTACATCCTGCGTGCTGTCGGGAGGGCTGGGCTTAGCGGCGGGCGTCATTCTCTTAATCGTTGTGAATTTTTTCTCCGGCTGGCTGAAAGTGGTAAGCCCGCAGTACGCACACCTGCTCAAGCTTACCTGCAATACCGTCGCGGTGATGATTATTACCACATTTCCCATCATGCCGTACGCAGGCATTATTCATGCGCTTCAACGTTACGACATATATAATCTTATTTACGTATCTTTTGTGTACTTAAGAGTGACGGTCATAATCGGCTGGTTTGTTCTTTTTGAACCTTCTTACGAAGCCCTGATTTACGTATCCGTGACATCTTATATTCTCAGAAATCTTGCTAATGTCTTTGTAGCGAAAAAACTGCTACCCGGAGTGCGGTGCAGCTTTCGTTTCGTTGAAAGGCAGATGCTGCGTCTATTGTTGAGTTTCGGAGGGATTGTCCTGCTTTGCTCACTTTGTACAATTATCAATACAACCGGAGTGAAGTGGATAGTGGGTACCTTAATTTCTCCGGCATTTGTCGGCGTACTGGCAATCATCCAGAAGCCGCCTCACATGATAAAAGAGCTTATCCAGGCAATGACTCTTTCTCTTATGCCCGCTGCGAGCAGATACTCAGTGCGGCAGGATCCCAAGCTGCTGAGAGAACTGTTTGTAAAAAGTACAAGATACATCAATCTTGTTCTTTTGGCAGGAATGGTGGAAATAGTGTTCGTTATAATGCCTTTAATGCACCTGTGGCTCGGCGCCGACTATGTATATCTTGTACCGTTCATAATTGTCTTAAGCGGCGGTACGTGTATATGGATGAGTAGTTCGGCCGCGGTTCAGGTCTTAAGAGGTCTCGGGATGTTGAGAGAAACGCTGCTTTCGTATGTGATTGGTCCGGTGCTGACCACCATACCAATAGTTGTTTTATCCATCATTTTCGGCTACAAAGGCTACTGGCCGGTCGTTATCGGTTATTTGGCAGGATTTATTGTCTCTTCGGTTATACGTTTCATTTTTTGCACAAAAAGACTTAATATTCATATCGGTATGTACATTTGGCAGACATTCGGACAGGTCCTGGTGGTAACACTTCCGCCAGCGGCCGTATTTTTCATGCTCGCCCATTATTTCAATATAGATGGATTCGTAGGAAGACAATCATTAGCTGCAGTTTCTATCGGTCTGGCAGCCGTGTTATTTTTGGTATTTTTCGTTACTGGTCAGGAAAAAAGACTTGCAGTAAATATAAAGGATTCTCTGCAAAGGAGAATCCGCCGGTAACTTTTAAGGCGACTTTCAAAGATTGAGAATATATCAATATTAATTTAATGAGGGCTGAATAATATAAATGCTATATAACCTTAAAGCGCTTCTGGAGTTGCTGGATAAACTTCGACAATACAAAACTCCGGTAACGATTGCTGAGTTAAGCAATCATAATGCCGACTGTTGCCAAAATTTAATGCTGCTGCGTTGTGATGTCGAGAGAAACCTCAAACATACACTGAATTTTGCTCAAGAAATAACAAAAATAGGTTTATCCTGCACTTTTTATTTTCATACGCGATTGAACTGTTACGATCCAGTTATTTTTTCACAAATAAGCAACCTTGGTCATGAAATAGGATATCATTATGAGTGCCTTGACCGCTGCAAAGGCGATGCCGAAAAAGCGAGAAAGCTTTTTCTGCGGGAGATTGAGCAATTTCGCAGAGATGGATTCGATATACATACTACCTGCCCACATGGAGAGAGCGGCCTTAGAAAGTCAGGTTATAATTCCAATTCGTATATTTTTGAAGCATACCCTGATTTGCTTAATCTTGCGCAAGTCAAGGATATTTATAAAACAGTTCTCAAGGAAAGGGATTTTGTTTTTGCTTCAGATATATTTACGAAGTACCGGAAATTCCGGCCTACAATTGAGCGGCACTTTGAGAATCCTAAACTCCTACTCATAATACTTCATCCACATCGCTGGCACAATTCCAAAGCTCGTGTACTGTGGGAAGTAACAAGAGATATCTCACGCAGGTATATGAACAAATACGTTAGAAGCAGACGCTACAAGACCATTTGGCGGCAGGAAACTTTTGATGGTTAGTGAAGAACTCTTGAGATTGGCTCGAAGTCGTGGTGATACTATTTGGATTGATTCTATTCCATGGACAATGAAACAAAATCGAAGAATCCTGACACCCCTTGGGCTTCCTCATACTATCCAGAATGTCAATAGGCATTGTGTCCGTGAAGCACTGAGGCGGAATCATGCTTTGATTGCTTATTGGACCAGCGACTGGGATAGAACAAAATCAGAATGGTGGTGGGTTTGTTGTGATGATAAGGATTATGATGTTAAAAACATCCTTAGTTCACGTGGCAGAAGAGGTATAAGAAAGGGTCTTCGCAAGTGTACAGTTCGTCTTGTCGATGGCGAAGAATTCGCCAGAATATCTTACAATATTTATGTTAAGGCATTAGTATCTTACGGAGCAAAAAGGTCACACATTCCGGAACGAGATGAATATCGTTCGGCAATTCTGAACCCGCAGAAATACGAGGGAATTGAGCATTGGGGAGTCTTCATCGGCAAGCGACTGGTTGGTACTGCTACGTGTATCTTGCTGGGCGATGCTGTAAAGCTTGGAACTACCAAGTCAGACCCGCAATACCACAAATACTGTCCAAATAATGCTTTATTCTACACAATTACGCAGCATTATCTGCGCGAAAGGGGCTTTGGGTATATTACGAATGGGTCGAGAACTCTCTGGCATCCCACAACGATAAACGAGTTCTTGATGCGTCAGGGTTACAGGAGGGTTTACTGCCGTTTGAATGTGGAACTATCCAGGATTGCCGGCTTGTTGTTTTCCTCGCAACTTGCAGCTTGGGGTGAGTATGTTGGCCTGGAGAAAATACTCCGAAAACAATGGCACAAGATAGAAGGTCTGTCTAAATTGATAAAAATCAGTAGGACTTTCTGATTCGATGAATGCGGCACAGCTTGATTTAAGCTCATATGTTATAGTTATTTTCCCGATATAGATAAAAGGATGGTTTTATGGATATACCGGATTTTTTGGTTCTTGGCGGAATGCGGTGTGGGACTACGTCCATATATGAATGGCTGCGTGAACATCCGCAGATAGCTTTGCCTCCGAATAAAAAAGGTGTTTACTATTTTAGCCGACACTATGACAAGGGTCTGCAGTGGTATTCTGATTTTTTCAAGAACGCCCGCGGCAAATGTAAGGGTGAAGTAACGTCTTATTATCTTTATTCAGATAAATGCCCGCAACGGATTTTCAAAACCAAGCCGGACGTAAAACTCATTGTGATTCTTCGAAATCCGGTCGAAAGAGCTTATTCAGAGTTTAAGTTCCATATTAAAGAGAATGGGCAATTCCAGGCTTTTGATATGTTTTTGTCTCAAAAACCTGAAGCAACAATAAAGGGGTTGTATTATAAGCACATATCCAAATACCTGGAGTATTTTCCAAAGGAGCAGTTTCAAATCATAATTTTTGAGGAAATGATATCACATCCAAAAGCATCGATAAGACAGATTTTCAATTTTTTGGGCGTCGATGCGGATTTTACTCCTAATAGTCTTGAAAAAAGAGCAAACCCTGGCCAATTGCCGAGATTTGATAAACTATATCGATTTTCAAAAAAGGTATCCAATAAACTGCATCGGCACAATTTAAGTCGTTTTGTAGAAATGATAAAGCATCTGAAAATCGGTGGTGTTTTTTTTGCTGGGAAGATAAACGATTCGAAGTTTCCTCCGATGAGCAAGAACGCATATAAGTGGTTATGTAATTATTACCTTCAGGATGTGAAAGAGCTATCTGATTTACTGGATCGGGATATGCTTCAGATTTGGATGATACACAAGCATATAAAAAGTCCATAGGCCCGCGCTGTGTTATGTATGAAATGCAAAAAACATTCTAAATAGCACTATTTAAGCTTTATTATTCTAGTTCTTTGGTTAGTGTGATATTATATAAGAAAGTTGTTTCTTCAAACATATTGAGGTAAAGTGATGTACGAACAGGAATATGAAGCAGGCAACGAGGAATCCTTGCTGCTTGAGCCTGAGCAATCAACAGATATTCCGTTAGCGGCCGGAGTGGGTAGTTTGCTTATAGTCTTCTGGTTGGGAATATGTTTGATTGGTTTTGCGGTAGTCTTTTTAATGAAAGCTCCTGTTGCGGGCATCCTTATAATAGGAATTCCCACCTTTATTGGAATGGTTCTCAGGCCAACATTCGCGGTGTGCATTTTGATGCTTGTACTACCAACGGGTGCAGGGGTGGGTATTGAGAGTGTCCTTTCGCTGAATAGGGCCATTGGTTTTACGCTTGCATTGAGTTTTCTTCTTAATCTTCTTATTACTCGTCCGTCGCTGCGAATCCGGCATAGAGCAATCTGGGTTCTCATTGCTTATACTATCTGGGTAATTCTGGTTTCTTTCAGTTCCCCGTACTTGTATCCGGAGTTAAGGCGAGCATTTACACAGGTACAATTACTCGCTTTAGTATTGATAGTATACTGGATTATACAGACGAACAAAGTACATACATTCATATGGATTCTTCGTTCTTACGTTGTTGGCTCGGTGGGCACAATAGTTCTGACATATATAACGGGGGCAGCCTTTCGCAGTATAACAACAGGGCAGGAAAGATACGCGGCCACATTGGGCAATATAATTGGAGCCAATATGATGGCCGCTCTTATGGGTATGGCATTTCTGGCGGCTTTATACCTGTTGATTAGAGATACCAGTTTAATGTGGAAAATTATCTATCTGATAGCTCTGGTAATGCTGCCGATTATGATTCTTCGAACCGGCTCTCGAGGTGGGCTGGTTGCTCTGTTGTTTACGATGCTTTCACCATTTCTGTTTATACGACAGGTTTCCCGCAAACCGACCTTGGCGTTGTTAGTTCTGTTCGTGATTATTGTTATTTCATTGTCCGGAGCTTTCGTAATAAGAAAAGCGAGATTGACCAGAGGCGTGACCGAGCGATTGACAACTACTTATCAAGTTGAAGAGTCAGCTAAATACAGAATAGCTTTGATAGAAAAAGCCGTGATTACCTCATCTAAATATCCGACAGGAGCAACACATTATGGTTGGCTGACTCGCGCGCGGTCCAAGCATTATCCACATATGGATTTTTTCTATGCACTGGGCATTTATGGAATACCTGGAGTTATTTGTTACACTGTCTTTATATTGACTATGATAATAACGGTAAGAAGAATGCCTGTGACACCGGAGAAGTTATATGCAAGGTCTGTCTTGATATTTCTTTTGATTTCCGGCCTTGGTATCACACAGCTATATCAAAAGCATTATTGGGTTTTCTTGACCCTTGTTATGGTGGCTGAAAGAATAAGCTATGCATTTTCTTATTTCGAGTCCGAAACACAAGAATATTATCAGGAAGAGGAGGTTATTGCCGAGAATGAAACCGTTGAGAGTGCTTATTATTAGCCATATGTTTCCAAGCAAAGCTCTCCCGCGGCATGGTATTTTTATTTGTCGCGAAGCACAATATCTGGATGCCTGCGATGTTGAAAGCCATTTTTTGGTAGCAAGACCTTATGTGCCCTGGCCATTGTATTACCTGTCAAAGTGGAGTACTTACAGCGAGTTAAATTCTTTATTGCCTCCGAATGGAATCAAAGCTACAAGCTCACGATATATGCGGTTACCCGGCATGTGGTACAGAGTCTTTGAAGGCGTAGCCATGTCCTTTGCCTTGAAAAGAACCGCACGTAAGTTACATGAATCAAGTCCATTTGACCTTGTACTTGGCATTCCCATGCTTCCGGATGCTCAGGTAGCGGTCAAAATCGGCAGAGATTTAGGCTTGCCGGTAGCAAGCGTAGCTATTGGCAGCGATGTTATGGTTTATCCAGAAGAACTTCCCATACTCAGGAAACTTCTGAAACAAATGTTACAAGCAACGGATTTGGTTGTCGGAGTCAGCGAAGCGATTTGCAGGAGACTTTTAGAGATTTACGATAGAATACCACAGCCCCTGTGTGTTTATTTGGGTCGAGACAGCAGCCTTTTCTGTCCCAAGCAAAGCAGAAAGGCAACTCGCAAAAAACTTGGTTTTTCTTCCAGGGATGTGATTGGAATTTTTGTCGGGAAAATAGCAGAAAAAAAAGGTATAAAAGAACTTGTTGAAGCAACCAAATACCTTACAGATAAACACGTAAATTTCAGGTTGATTTGTGTAGGTGATGGGCCGGCAATGAAATTATTAATTGGGCTCAGGAATCAAGTGGGGAGAGCCTCCTTGTTGCTTACCGGTAATATACCTCCATTGAAAGTACCTTCTTATTTACAAGCTGCGGATTTCATGGTTTTTCCTTCCCATAGTGAAGGCATGCCCCAGGCAGTGCTTGAGTCGATGAACTGTGGTTTGCCAGTAGTTGCAACCAATGTAGGTGGTACATCCGAGGCTGTTGTTGACGGCCGAAACGGTTTACTTATTGAACCAAGAAATATCGAACAACTCCAGAGGGCTATGCAGCAAATGATTATAGACCACGAATTCCGCTCAATGGCAGGAAAAGAGAGCCACAGGCTTGCGACAACCAAGTTTGATTCCCACAGTAATGCCCGGAGTCTTGCAAATGCGATGCGATCAGTGGTAAACAGACAAAAACGTAATGCGGGAGTATTGATGTGAACAAAACGGATCAATCGCAAGATAAGGGCATACGTATTTGCCATCTTTCTACTGTTCATCCTCCTTCGGATGTTCGTGTCTTTTACCGCGAATGTTGCTCACTGGTTCAAGAGGGGTATACAGTTCATCTTGTTTGTCCGACAGAAAAATCAAGATATCTGGATGGTGTACATATACATTCAATTAAAAGTCCGAGCAATCGACTGTTTCGAATTCTTTTCATGACCTTTGTATCAATGTTTAAAGCCTTGAGGACAGAAGCGGTGTTATACCACTATCATGACCCGGAATTGATTTTTGTCGGTTTTATGCTGAGGTACCTTTTTAGAAAGAAAGTTATTTATGATATTCACGAATCAGTACATAGGCAAATAATGAGTAAAGATTACTTGCCTGCTTTTACACGAAAATTTGCTGCTTTTGCTTACAAGTGTGCTGAACTTATATTTCTCAAGGGACAAACACTTATTGTTGCCAACAGGAATTGTCTAAGTGAATATCCAACACATACCTATTTGGTTCAAAATTATCCAATGCTCGAATCACAGATGGAAGCGATTGTTCATCAACCATTGGTCAAAACCAATCCTCCAGTTCTGGTCTATGTGGGTCGAGTGGCGGAATTAAGAGGCTCTCTTGTTTATACAGAATTAGCTGCTGGACTTGCTCGAATAGGGTACGATTTTCGTATGAAAATAATAGGGCAATATTTTGAAAACGAGGGTGAGAAATTGTTCTCTAAAATAAACAAACTAAAAATCGGTGATAGAATTACGGTAACAGGACAAATGAATTGGCGTCTGGCTATGAAGGAGGTCTCGAAAGCAAGCATAGGACTATGTCTATTAATGCCTGTGCCCAATTATACTACCTGTCTCGCCACTAAGATACTTGAATACATGATGATGGGGACCGCTGTATTAGCTTCAAACTTCGAGACGTGGCGAGATTACGTGGAAGGAGAACAAACAGGTCGGATGGTAAATCCGGAAAATATGGATGAAGTTGTTCATGTGTGCCGGCAGATGCTGGATAATCCTAAGGGGTTAGAACTCATGGGTCAGCGGGGCATAAAAGCAGTGAGGGAGCAGTATAACTGGTCTTCGGAATTCAAGAAGCTACTGGAATGTTATGAACGGTTGGTTGGGTCGCCGACCGATTAGGGGAAAAGCCGTGGATTTCCTTTTTCGGCAATTAACCTCGCCGCCCATGCAATCAAACACAAGGCCGCATTTTCGTTTTTGTTTTGAACTCGTGGTGGAAAGTTGGGGCCATTGTTGGTCAGGTCATATGCGATGGAGATAAAAAGCTTCTCAAGCTCTTGGTCGTATGCTGCGAGTCTGTGCCATCCGAACCATACATTACCTTTTCTTCCCGGTCCAAGTTCACCGGCATATACATCTTTACCGTTTATATAATTGTTAAAATAGAAGGGTCCTTTTGTAGTGTTCCATATCTGAGATTTGAAAGTTTTTACAAAGCCATTTAATCGGGTTTGATCTATATAGTCTCTCTCAAAAGCTTTACAGGCCACCCACACAGTGCGATTAGCATGCGAGGTATCCTGGATCTTCAGCTCTTTGGTCCAATACCAAAAATATCCGGATGTTCTTGGATTTTTTATAATTCCCCAATCTCTGGGAATCCATTTTTGGTAAGGCATATTTGGTGGGAATATCTGGTTCAGGGATTCACGTTCCTGCAGATAAAGCATAGTTAGAAACTTTGCCCACTCTTTATATGGATACTGTTCATAGCCCATTTCTGAGAGACTTATACAAATAGCGGCAAAGTGTTCGCGTAAATCTCTGGCACTGTCGAGTACCCATAAAAGATATCTGTTTGAATCAGGCCCAAGTAGTTTGTTTTTGTCAAAAGGTTGATATTGAAACCATTTATCTAAAATGTTTTTTGTTACAAACTCTGCAATCTGTGAGAAGCTGTTTCTGTCAGCTTCCTTTGCAGCTTTTGCAACCATCAGAAATCCGGCAGCACCCTGAATATCATATAACTGATTATGCCCACCATTTATAGCTTTGAAGTTTGGAAAATAGAAACAGGGCCAGATACCTTTTTTCGTATCGTGGTAAAACAAATGTCTGGGTGATGCTTTGGCATCTGAAATAGCTTTTAATACTAATTGTTCGGCTGTTTGCAAATAGTGTACATTGCCGGAAGCCCGCCACATGTCAATCAACGATTGAAGTTCCTGTCGCAAAAAATAAATGGTTTTTCCATCAGCAAGATTTCGGTCCTCCGGCTGTAACTTTTGTGAGTATTTAACATCAAAGGTTTGAATTAAGCGTTGATAAAGTAAATGTCTGTTTTCTGTTGCAAGCGGTGAATATTTAGAATTAAGTTCAGTAACGCCTTCTGCGTTTACTGTTGATACCATGTATATACCAAATACAGATACACAAATGACAAATGGGGCTAACTTGTTTGCGAAGATTAGTTTGTTATATCTTTGCAATTTCATATATCACCTATACTAATGTTTAATAACAAGTGTTCAAGTAAAAACTATCTGTCGATTTGTAGCTGAGAAAAACCTTTTTTCATTTTTACAGCCGGGCGTGGCGTTTTCTCTCTGCCGCCGCGATATTGTGATGTATGGTTTTCGGATAGAGTAATCCCATAAAAGAGGTCAGAAAAAGTTCTAAAAAGCATATAAGTATCAACTTATAGTGATTTGCTCCTTAGAAAGGGCGGATTGTGATTATAATCGAAATTTTATTTTGGGTATTTTTGGGTTTGTCCGTATATGTTCTTCTTGGCTATCCGCTGATGTCTTTTTTGCTGGCTGTTATTGTCCACAGAAAAGTAAAAAAGGGTGACTACACTCCTAATGTGAGCCTGATAATCGCTGCATATAATGAACAAGACAATATTACCGCTAAACTGGAACAGTCTCTTGGCCTTGATTATCCCAAAGATAAACTTGAAATAATAGTAGCCTCTGACGGCTCAACTGATCGTACGGATGAAATAGTTCAA
>CAZGGE010000010.1:0-7138 GCA_964524285.1 uncultured Pirellulales bacterium | reverse complement strand
TCTTTTGCTGAAAAGAACATTAAACTGAATCGTGTAGAAGGCAGAAAGGGGAAAACCAATGCTTTGAACAGGACCGCTGAAAAAGCTACTGGAGATATATTGATTTTTTCGGATGCTACTGGTATATACAACGCTCAGACTATAAGGGAGCTCGCAGCCAATTTCAATGATCCTACCATAGGTTGTGTTACCGGCAAAGTAGTCTATAGCTATGGAAAGGATGCCAACTCATTGGGATTCCGAGCATACCAGTGGATAGCTGTGGCAATCCGTCGGGCAGAAAGCTTCTGGGGTGCTCAGACGTCGGTTAGCGGTTCGATACATGCGATAAGAAGAGATGTTTACAAACCATGCCCTATTGAAATGTCACCTGATGTAATAGACGCATTGAATACAGTGTTACAAGGTTACAGGGTAGTCTATGAAGCAAATGCCATATCGTTGGAAGAATCCCGTAAGAGCTTAGCGGATGAATTCAAATGCAGAATTAGAATCGGCGTAAGAGCAAATTCTATGATTCCTTACCTGCTGACCGAGTTGTTAAAGCACCGTAAATTCAAATACGCCGTTCAAATGATAAGTCATAAGATTTTTCGCTGGTGGTTATGGTTTTTGCTCTTAATGACGCTCGTAACAAATTTAGTCCTCATCGGAGATAGTGATTTTTACACTTTCATAGCTGTTGGGCAATGCTTTTTCTACTTGACGTCGTTGACGGGCCTTGCTTTTATAAAAGCCGGCATTAGTTGTCCCATTTTGTCTTCAGTAGTTTTTTTTCTTGTTGGCAATACGGCGATGGCGGTAGGAGCTATAAAATTTATCATGGGTAAACGTATGTCCAGCTGGGAACCGGTAAGAGAAAAGATTAAGTAGAATCACAACAAATCTTTTACAGGAGTAACTTATCCTTTTGACTTTAGGAATCATTTTGTTTTGGGTACTTCCTGTTTTGGCAATACTCTGGGTACTCTGGAATGCATATCAGGAATATCGAAGTGACAGGATTCCCATCATCCTTTATCATCGCTTTATAGAACAAAATGCTGCCCGTGAAGGAAGAGTCAGAGACGATGAGATGATATATGTATGTTATGATACCGCTTTTGCCCAACAGATGAAGTATCTTTATGAACAAGGTTATACTTCTTTGGATTTCGAAGATTATCTAAACGTGAGGAAAGCGCCTGATGAACTTCCGGAAAAACCTGTGATAATAACTTTTGATGATGGCTACTTAAGTAATTATACAATCGCATTTCCTGAGCTGAAAAAGTACGGACACAAGGCCACGCTCTTCACTGCGCTGGAGCCGAATGAATACAGCTATAAAACGGTCGAGGGTGTGGACGATTTTATCACGCCGGAGCATATGCGGGAAATGAGTAACAATAATGTTTCCATTCAGTCCCATACAGTTACGCATTGTGTACTGCGAGATCTGAATGATGAGACAGCATTTTATGCACTCTTAGAACCATTAAATCGTATATCAAAAATTACCGGCCGGCCAGTTCGGCATATTGCTATTCCCAGAATTGGATATAGCCGTCGCATAAAGAAGCTCGTTAAACAAGCTGGTTATAAAACCGCTTGTTGTAATAATAAAGGTGCCGCTACCGGTCTTAGTGATACATTGGCCCTGCCGAGAATAGTCATTGAAAGGGATATGGAAATTCAGGATTTTGCACGTGCTCTTCAGCCAAAATATTCTCTGATGCTGAGAATAATCGGCGGCATCAAAAGAATCCCCGAGCGAGTTGGCGGCCCTACCTGTGCCCGCTTAATTCGAAATATTCTTTATAAGAAATCTTTAGCTTTTGTTTTTCAAACAAAAAATTTAAAATGGTTGATAGGAGCTTTCGGATTGCTTTATGTAATAGCTGTCGGTTTGTTTACCTGGTGGTTTATTATGAGTTGATAAAAGGTCTTACAACATATGATTTGCCTGATGTATCATAGATTTTGTCCGGCGACCGAATATAAGCGGATAAAGGGCACTGAAAAAGTATTTACCGTAACAGATCAGCGTTTTTTTGAGCAATTGGAATACCTTAGGAATATGGGATATTATTTTGTGAAAATAGATCAGGTATGCAAATTTGTTTCCGGCGAAACAAAACTACCCGAGAAATCAGTAATGATTACCATTGATGATGGATGTTTGAGTGTAAAAGAATATGCATTGCCCATTCTTAAGAAGGCAAATGCGTGTGCAACGTGTTTTGTTGCGACCGATGCAGAAAGTTCAATTTTTAATCTTACGAACTCATCTCAACGCCGTTTAACAGAGTTCGAAATTAAGGAAATTGACGGCGACATTATCAATATTGAATCTCACACAGTAACACACAGACCTTTAACTTCGTTAGCTCAAAAGGAAGTAGAATATGAGCTCAAAGAATCAAGAAATTATCTTCAGCATCTGTTGTCGAGAAGTATAAATTATCTTGCCATCCCGGGTAATTGGTATAACAAAACAATACTTCGACTTGCGGAAGAAGCCGGCTACAAATGTATCTGGTGTTCAAAGCCAGGACAGATACATAAAGACTCAAATAGACTTATGCTTGCTCGTTTGAATGTAGAGGGTCAAATGAACCTTGAGGAATTTGCAGCTTCGATAACCCCTCAGGGAATAAGGAAGCGTCGAATAGCTGCTGCAGTAAAGCACATTCCTGGAAATTTACTGGGGGCGCGATACTGGCTTCCTTTAAGAAAATTGATTCTTAGATGTCTGCCTGGCGGTTACGTTTCTGCGAAGCGTGTACTAACATTAGTAGCTGTGTTTCTGCTGCTTGTGTTATTGGTGATCGTAATATTACTTTATTAAAGGGAATCTATGTTATTGAGAAGACTGTTTTTGGGATGAGGCATAACCAAATTATCGCATTCTGTCATATCTGGAAAACCGGTGGTACTACTTTTGAGTATTTATTAAGAAGACACTTTGGCAAACGCCATTTGAATGCTGAAGTACGATATCCACCCATACATATTTACAAGCCACAGGACTTACGCATTGACATGCGCTTATCACCGTCCTTGTGCAGTCTGGCTGGGATGCGGTTGAAACCTTACGTTGATTATGAAGAGTTTGATGACAGAATGGTTTGGTATACTTTTTTACGGGACCCCTTAAAACGTTATGTATCACAGTGCGTTCATGATATAGAAAAATCCGGATATGCTAAAGACTTTGACGACTGGCTGAACAAATGCCGGAGAGAAAATGCTCAGACAAGAACGATAGCGGGGGAAGCTGATGTAGAGAAAGCCAAAAGAATTCTTAAGCAGAGGTTTAGCTGTGTGGGAATATTGGAACATTACAATGAGTCTCTGGTACTTATGCGAGACCGGCTGGGCTTGGATTCTTTAGATCTTTGCTATCCAAAACAAATGAATGTCAGTTTATCTGGACGCATAAAGCGAAAACTTATGGACAATTATGACTTTTATAAAGAGAAAATGATTGCTAACAATAAACTCGACATCGAACTTTATGAATACGCAAAAAAGGTAATATGGCCTCTCCAAGTCGCACAATATGGAAAAGATGAATTAGCAAAAAACATTTCGTGCATCAAATTTACCCAAAAGCCTTCTCTGGATGCGCGATTATCGTGGTGGGAGAGTTTTTTGTTTCAGAATGTGATTTACAGGCCTATGGTCAAATTGCATAGAAAACTTTTGACATTTTAAAACTAAAATAAGATTTTGTAATTTCCGAAATATAATTAACCGGTATCAATTTTCATTTATAGAGCTAAGGGAATGAAAGTTCTTATTCTGGATGATGGACGTCAATGTCTGCCTTTTCTTCGTTCCTTGAAACTTGCCGGGCATACGACTGAATTGGCCTGCGGTTCCCATTTGTCCCCGGGTGCCTGGTCGAATTATTGTGATAAACGACTATTCTGGCCAAACTATTTCCAGGATGAGCAGGGCTTTACTAATACGCTGCTGAAATATGTAAAGGTCACCCGTCCTGACGTTACATTGTCTGTAGGTGATATAGGTGTAAGAATACTTGCTCATAACAAAAATATAGTGACAAAGTTTACCCGAGTCACCGTGCCGGATCTTGAAATTTTCGAAAAGGCGGCGGACAAGGTTAAAACTATGTCCTTTTGTATGGCAAATAATATACCCTGTCCAAAGACATATCCTCTTGACGATGAGAAGATTGGAACAGCAACTAAAGACTTGACTTTTCCTGTCATGGTTAAGCCCCGCAAGGGAATTGGTGCGGTGGGGCTTCATCGCTTTGATACTGCTGAAAAGCTGAAAAAGAACTACAAATCTTTGAAAGAAAAATACGGTAATTTATTAATTCAGGAATATATACCTTTGGAAGGTGGAACTCAATACCAGGCTGAGGCCTTTTTGGATGAGAATTCACAGATGAAGGTTTGCATGGTTATAGCCAAACCCCGCTTTTTCCCGGTTACCGGGGGTACAAGCACCGCTAATTTAACAATAGACCATCCCGATATCCAAAAATCAGTCCGTCTACTCTTGGAAGGTATAAATTGGAAAGGTGCTGCCGATGTTGATTTGATACTTGATCCTCGTAATAATATACCCAAAATTCTTGAAATTAATCCAAGGGTTACTGCTGGCATTAAGATTGGATTTGCAGCCGGAATTGATTACTCTGATTTACACATGCGTCTGGCCACTGGAAAACCCATACCACAAATCAACTCGTACAAGTTGGGTGTATATTCACGTAATCTGTGCATGGATATTTTGTGGTATATATTTTCCAGCCGAAAGGCAAGAAAGACTGCCTCTCCGTCATTCTTTAAATTTTTTGGCAAAGATGTTTGTTTTCAGACCTTTGGAGCCGATGATTACATGCCGTTTATTGGTTTTATACTGGGAATGTTGAAGAAATACTTTAACCCATCTGTTTGGAAATCCAAACTTGGGAAGGATTTGAAAGAGTAACAGTTTTGAGCGATACAAAAGAAAATCGAACGAAATTTATGAACGCGTTTTCCGTCGATGTAGAAGATTATTGGAGTATATTTTCTCGAGACTGGCTCAATATGCAGGCAGGTCCAACAGAGGCAGTATTTAAAAATACTACTCAGCTTTTGGAAATCCTTGAACGAAATAATATTAAGGGTTCTTTTTTTATATTAGGAGAGGTGGCCGAAAATTACCCAGCTCTTGTAAAAAAAATACATCAGGCTGGCCATGAAATTGGCTCTCATGGTATGCAGCATCGCCAAATTTTTAAGTCTACTCCACATGAATTTCGAGAAGAGGTTAAACGTTGTAAAAATTACCTTGAAGACTTAACTGGGCTACAAATATTAGGTTTTCGCGCGCCGGCTTTCTCAATTAACAAAACAACAATTTGGGCTCTGGAGGTTTTGGCAGAAGCCGGGTTTAAATACGACTCAAGCATTTCGCCTATTGCCGGGAAAAAGTATGGATGGCCTCATTTTGCAAAAGGAATTCACAGGTTCCAGTTAAATTCAGGCATGAATATTATAGAGGTTCCAATGTCTAAAATCTCATTTGGATTTAAAGAGCTGAGTGTTGGTGGCGGTTACATGAGACATTTTCCATATTTGTACACAAAGCTTGCTATTAAATATATACAGCGCAAAAGACCTGTTATTATATATGTTCACCCATATGAGATTGATACTTATCAGCCTGCGGTATTTATAGAACGAATAGCCAATAACGCCGACCTGGATGCCAAAAAATTTCACCAATCGCAAATGAGGAATCGTGAAACTGTTAAGGCTAAAATTGACAAATTGACAAAAGATTTTGATTTTGCTCCCATCTGCAGGGTAATTGAAAAAACTCTTAAAAGTGATTAATATCAGCAAAATTAGTATCGCGGATGCTTACAAAGTCGGCCGACTTCACATTGAAGGCATCCCTACAGGTTTTATAAGCTCTTTAGGGAGGAAGTTTGTATCGATTCTTTACACAGCTATATCTAAAGACGAAAACAGCTTTTGTCTTACCTTAGAAAAAGACGGTCAGATAATCGGCTTTGTGGCTTTTACAGGGAATCTCGGCAAGCTGTATTTAGAAGTGCTCAAATGTTGCGGCATTAAGTTTATTTTTTCGATAGGATTTCAAATACTACGACCTTCAGTTTGTAAGAGCGTTATTCAGAATATATTTTACCCTTGCAAAGCATCCAAAAATGGATTGCCAAAAGCTGAATTGTTGAGCATAGTAGTGGACTATAATCATCGAAATAAAGGCCTTGCCAACCGGCTTTGCAAGGCCGGCCTGGAACAATGCCGGAAACAAGGAATAGAAAAAGTTAAGGTTCTTGTTGCTTCACATAATGAACCTGCGAATAGATTATATAAAAAATGTGGCTTTGAATTTAATACGACAATAGAAAGTCATGGAATCCCCAGTAATATATATTTAGCCGATTTGCAAAAAGATGAAAATATATGAATTTGCTAAAAGATGTTGTGATATAATTTTTGCATTGACAGCAACAATGATTCTGCTACCGATATTTTTGGTTGTAGTTCTGGTGATACATCTTGAGAGTAGTGGGATGTCAATCTTTAAGCAGAAACGTGCGGGAATTAACGGCAGGCCTTTTACGTTTTATAAATTTCGAACTATGCGGACGGATGTTGATCCTTTTGGGCCAAGTCCGAAATCAGGTGAGGATGTCCGGCTTACAAAGGTTGGCAAATTCCTTCGTGAATATTCGCTCGACGAGCTGCCCCAGCTTTTCAACGTAATCAAAGGCGATATGAGTATGGTGGGGCCGAGGCCTTTATATATGTCGCAGATAGCCGAATGGGACCAGCGGCAGAGAAAACGCCTGAATGTTAAACCCGGCCTTACGGGCCTGGCACAAATTTCCGGCCGGGCTTCGCTAACGCGGGAAGAAAAACTCGAGCTCGACGTTCAATACGTAGAGAAGGCAAACCTTTTGCTTGATATGAAAATCTTTTTGCAGACCATCGCTCAGATATTTACACACCGGGATATCTACGAAAAGCGTTATTCCAGCACGGAATATACCAGAGGCGGCCGGCAATAAATTTATAAACGCCGGCGCTCAGTTTTAACAACATCTCACTACTGTCCGGTTGTGTGATTTGGGAAACGCCGTAACCATTTGAATAATATT
>CAZGGE010000009.1:0-34031 GCA_964524285.1 uncultured Pirellulales bacterium | reverse complement strand
GATAACGGGTGACAGTGCGGGGTTTGTGAACATGCTTAAAATCAAGGGACTGCACAATGCGATTGAATCGGGTATGCTTTCGGCGAAGGCCGTTACTGAGAATTCTGACAATCCAGGGGAGGCAGCAAGGAGCTATACGGAGAAGCTCGAGAAATCGAACGTTATGAAGGAGATGTGGTCTGCGAGGAAGTTTCGTCAGAACGTGGCGAAGCTGGGTCCCCTGGTGGGTATGCCGATTTCGGTGCTTAACGGTCTTTTGCCGACTTTTAAGGTTGAAAAAGATTATGAGGCAATGACAACCGATACTTACAGGCTGAAGGGTCATCAGGATTTTGACAAGGATACATTTACGGCGATGGCGGCAACGGAGCATCGTGAGGAGCAGCCGAGCCATCTTTCCATTCCTGATAGTGATATTTGTAAGGAGTGTGCTGCCAAGTTCGGGCGGCCCTGCATAACATTCTGTCCTGCGGGGGTTTACGAGACGGTACAGGGGGTGGTGAAGCCGGCGAATCCTTCTAACTGTCTGCACTGCAAAACGTGTCAGCGGAAGTGTCCTTACGATAACATTCGCTGGACGGTTCCTGAGGGGGGCGGCGGGCCGCGATATAAGAGGATGTAATTCGCAGCCGCCGATTGGGTGGGACATATCTTTTTTTATATTCATTTTGTTGTATTTGACCGCTTGTATTGCCAATGCTATAATTCCATCCGGATTGACCGTCAAATATGCAAATAACCGTCTTTAAGTGTGTTATTGTTAACGGAAATCAGGGGATATAGTATGAAGGTTGTGTCTTTTACTTTTCTGGTTCTTCCGCTTTTGATAGTAGGGATGGTTCTCTGGATATGGATGATTATCGACTGTGCAATGAATGAGCCATCCGATGGAAACGACAAGCTGGTCTGGATGCTGATTATTCTTTTGACGAGCTGGCTTGGTGCGCTGATTTATTTTTTCGTTCGAAGGCCACAGCGTATACGGATGTACGGTAAGTAACAAATCTGTTTCAAGCGGTCGGGAGGCAGTTTTTATGGCAGATGAGGTTGAAGTGGTCAATCCGGAAGTGGATGTAGTGCGTGGAGAGGGGGTGGTAAGGTTGGGTAAGGCGGCCGGCAACTCCATTCTGGCTGAGGTTGTGGTGCTGGTTGTGGGGGCTGTTATAGCAAGCATTATTTATGATGTGTTTTATCTGGACTTGACTTGGTTTTTGCCGGCCCTGATGGCCGTTTATATAAGAAGGGGAAGTATAATCGCCTGTAAGTGGGGTGTTTTTGCGATGTTTTTATCAGGTGCGGGGGCCTTGGCGTATGTTATCTGCGTTTTGGCAGATGTGCCGTACACTGAGATAAACAGGAGGCCCATCAGGAAAAATGAGATAATCTGGATAGTGCCGGTAGTGTCAATATTTTCAATATGGAGCTGGATTAATTTTGGCTTGTGTACGAGGATACTCCGGGAGGAAAAGGTGAGGTTCTGGAGCAGGAGGGTATGTTATGCTGTTGGCGGGCTTGTATGTTTGTTTGTTATTCCGGGAGCCGTTTATTACTTTTCGATTCCTGATTATGCACAGATAGATAATATAGAAACTGTTTACGAGTATGAAATATCGCATTTGAAGGAAGCGGCAGGGGATTTCAATGGATCGATTAACAATCATACAATGCAGGTCTGGGACGAAGTCTCGAGTGTATTGGACAATCATCCTGAAATCCTGCGGGCGGAAATCAAGGTCGGCAGGGGCGGCGGCCATGTTATTCATGGAGAGTTTGACAGTGCAGGGGGTATATGGCCTCGCGGCATTGTTAAAGCGGAGAACGACCTTGGCAAAAGGGTCAGATGTGTGGAGTATAGCGATTACGTCAAGAATAAAGAGGATGAATGGGTAAGAATAACGCTGCTAATAAGGGATGTCCGGCGGGAGCGTAACTCTGATAAATCAAATAATCTCGGTGGGTAATGTTTCGTTGCAAAATTTTTCGTGTTCGACTACCATACCTTCGTTATGTTAGCTCTTATCAATGCCAATGTGATGAAGCCTCCTATTTCGCCGATAGGAATTGATTATATTGCATCGGCGGCGCGGGCCGCGGGCATCGAGACGGAGGTGGTCGACCTTTGCCTTGCGGAGGATTCGGAAAAATCGCTGCGGGAGTATTTTGCCCGGCGAGAGCCCGAATTGGTTGGTATTTCCTTTCGCAACGTCGACGACTGTTTCTGGCCGAGCGGGGAGTGGTTTGTGCCGGCCCTGTCTGATATTGTGGGGCTGATACGCGATTTGAGCGATGCGGCGATAGTAATCGGAGGTGTAGGGTTTTCAATATTACCGGAACAGATTGTCGATTATACGGGGGCGGATTTCGGGATACGCGGTGACGGTGAGAAGGCAATGATTTCGCTTTTAAGCGAGTTGAGGTCCCGAAGCAGGTACGAGAAGGTTGCGGGTTTGGTATGGCGGGAGAACGGCAGGGTTCAAAGTAAGGGGGCGGCGTGGCCGGACAGGCTGACTTTGCCCACACAGCGTGTCGCGGTTGATAATTCTGAGTATTTCAGGCGGGGCGGGCAATGCGGGCTGGAGACCAAGAGGGGTTGTAATCGTAAATGTATATATTGCGTGGACCGGCTTGCCAAGGGCAGTCGATTGAGATTGCGTGAGGCAGCGGAGGTGGCCGACGAAGCGGAAGCTCTTCTTGCGCAGGGTGTTGATGTATTGCATCTTTGCGATTCGGAGTTCAATGTGCCGGGTGGTCATGCTTTGGCGGTATGCGAGGAATTTATCAGGCGTGGTCTTGGTGAGAAGTTGCGTTGGTATACTTATATGGCAGTTCAGCCTTTTGACGCGGAGCTGGCGGGTGCGATGCGTGCGGCGGGCTGTGTTGGTATTGATTTTACGGGTGATTCTGCGAGTCCGGTGATGTTGCGTAATTATCGTCAGGAGCACACGGCCGAAGACCTCGGGGCGGCGGTTCGTTTGTGCAGGGACAACGGTATCAAGGTAATGGTGGATTTGCTTCTGGGCGGTCCCGGCGAAACGCCTGAAACACTGCGAGAGACTATAAATTATGTAAAGAAGATTGGCCCTGATTGCGTGGGCGGCCCTTGGAGTTCGGATTTATCCCGGTCTTGCGATGGCCGGTTTTGTTGATGGGGAATTTCCGATGGAGACCAATCCGAGCATCCGTCGTAAATACGAAGGGCCGATTAATTTTTTCAAGCCGACGTTTTACATATCGCACGAGCTTGGCGAGAGACCTGCTCAACTCGTTCGCGACCTTATTGCAGGTGATAAGCGGTTTTTTGAGCCCATGGACGAAACAGTTGAGCAAAGGGAGACAAAGGACGAATCTGCGGATTATAATTACAATGCAAATATTGTTTTGGCCGAGGCGATTTCGGAGGGAGCGCGTGGTGCGTACTGGGATATACTGAGCCAGATTCGTGTTGGATAATCATCGAAAATTGTAATGGTCGATTGCCAGCACTAACAAAATTATACAAGGTATTATAAGTTTACAACTAATCGAGTGCAACTTCCTGTTGATATTCGGGGATGTCAACATTCCAGCCTGTTTGCTTTTTGACGAAATTGCCGAATGCGAGAGCGCTTTCAGTTTCTCCGTGGACCACGAATACTCTGCGTGGGGGATGTTTGAGGGCTTTCAGCCAGTTCAGCAACTCGTTTCTGTCGGCGTGTGCGGAGAAGCCGTGTATGCGTTCAACCTTTGCTTTTACGGGATAGACATTGCCGAGTATTCTGACCTCTTTATCGCCGTCGACTATTCGTCTTCCGAGAGTGCCGAAGGCCTGATAACCGACGAACATTATGGAACTTTGTTTTCGAGTGATGTTATTTACGAGGTGGTGTTTAACTCTTCCACCGGTGCACATTCCGGAGCCGGCAATTATCATCACGGAGGCTTTTATGTTGTTTATTGCCTTTGATTCATCTGCGGAGCGAGTAACTTTAAGGCCTGGCATATCGAAAATGGACTGATGCGTTTGCACGAATTCGGTCATTTCTTCATCGAACAACTGCGGATTGTTTCTGAAGACGTCGGTAATTTTAGCCGCCATAGGGCTGTCGAGAAAAATCATCAATTTTTCAATTTTTTTTCCCCGCATCAGTTCGTTGGTGTAATAGAGGATTTCCTGGGAACGTTCGAGGGCGAAGCTGGGTACTACGATATTACCGCCTGCTTTTATGGTGGAGTTTATAACGTGTGCTATGTTTTGTTTTACGTGCTGGTTTGGCTGGTGGTCACGGTCACCGTATGTTGATTCAATCAGCACGTAGTCAGCTTCTTCGAAGACAGTAGGGTCGCAGACGATAGGTCTGTTTGGCCTTCCAATGTCTCCTGAGAAGAGTAAAGTACGTTTTTGTTTTTTTTTGTACGCGTGTAGTTTTATGACCGCCGAGCCGAGCACGTGTCCTGCATCGTAGAAAAGTGCGGAGAGGTTTTTTGCAAGCTGGAGTGGCTGTTTGTATTTGACCGTTGAAAAATGTGGTATACATGCCTGTGCATCGTCTACAGTGTATAAGGGGACTTCGGGATATGGTATTCCGAGGCGTCCCTTCTTTTTGTGTCTTTTTCTTTTGTGTTCGGCGTCTTCTTCCTGTATTTTTGCGGCGTCGAGTAGAATGATTTTTGCAATTTCGGCGGTAGCCTTTGTGCAAAATATTTTTCCCTTGAAGCCGTCGCGGACCATCTTTGGAAGCAAGCCGCAGTGGTCGAGGTGTGCGTGTGTAAGTAAGACGGCATCAATTTCCTGCGGTGGTACGGGGAATTTCTCCCAGTTTCTTTTTCTGTATTGTCTTTCCTGATACAGACCGCAGTCGACGAGAATTTTAGTGTCGTCGGCCTGTAGCAAGTGGCATGAGCCTGTAACGTTTTGAGCAGCGCCGAGAAAACCAAGTTTTAGTTGCATATTGGGTTCCTGTAGTTAAGTTAGAGCCGGCATAAAATGCCGGATGTTATTTTAGGGGGTTCAATGCGGAAAAGCAAGTAATCTGATACACGGGCTTTTGATTAAGAAGTGTGCAAGTCGCAGAATATTGATTTTGTTTAAGCTGATGCTAGCATGGTGCCCGGCCGGCTGGATGCAGCGGAGCGTTGATTTAGTGTTTTGTCGACTGTGGTTGTTTATGTTCTCTGTATTTTTCTGCTCCGTCCAGTGGTTCAGGCTCGGCGACTTTTCGATAGCCGAGTGCCTTTATAACTTCGAGAACCTCAGTCCAAGTGGGGAATGGCCTCTGGTTGGAGCTTTTGTATACATCTATCGCCATCAGGAACTCGAATTGTTCGTCATTGAGTTGTCCTTCCTCTGCGGCTTTTCTGTCATCACTTCTTCTTCTTCCCGGCCCTCGGCGTCTGTCGAGTCCGAGTCTTCTGTCAACAACGCTTTCTCTTCTTTCTGTGCCAGAGCGATTTTCCTTCGATTTTTTGTTTTTCATTTTATTTGATTACCTTTATTAGCTTTATGGGTTTTCGTGTTAAAGGCCTTTTTCGGGCGAAATACTGGTTTTCGAATTGAATCAGTGCAAATCTATCCCGCTGTTGCAAGAGTCGTTATCGAAGTTATCATCATGATAGTCGGCAGCCAGGTCGAAGAAGTCGTCGAATGCCTGCTGAGACTCGATGATAACATGTGCCTCGTCGGTGTATTCCTCAGGTACCATAATAGCGAAGCTTTCCGCTGGTCTTTGTTCAATTGTTTTTTGTGTTTTTAGTTTTACGGGTATATCGCTTGCTTTAAGCAAAGTTTCGTAGTCCTTTGCTTGTTCGGGGTCTTCAGCGTAGGTAACGACTACAAAGTCGTCGTCTTTTAGCTGGTGGTTTTGTTTTTTTTGTGTTTTCCTGGCCATTATCGGTCTCCATGACAAACTCTACCGTTTCCGGCAATGCCGTCGTGAGTATATCCCTTAGAACACAATCACTTTTTCTCAATCGGGCATCGGGGGGCAAAAATTTAACTCCTAAGCGATTTTTTTGTTGAAAGAATGTGTTTGTTTGGTTAATAGAGAGAGTCATAAGGATAAAACCGGAAGCAGAAGTTGATATTCCGGTAAACAGAAAGCCTAACTTTTTCTAACATGGAGGATTAAAGAATGGCTAAAAAGAAAGAACCTCTGATAGTGGCAAGCAAGGTCAAAGCACACATTAAAAGCAAGAAAATGATGACCTCTTCCGACTCTCTTGACTCTATCAATGACGCGGTTTACGAGCTTCTTGACAAGGCGATTGCTCGTACCAAAGCAAACCGTCGAACGACGGTCAAAGCCCAGGACGTTTGAGACATTTTCGGCTTTGAAATCTTGTTGCAATTCTGATTTTCAGGGATTGCCAAATTGAGCCGTTTCGTTTTTTTCTAACGGGGCGGCTTTTTTGCGCATTTTTTAGCTTGAGTCGTAAGAGTTAAAGTTGATAGGGGTTATTCGTTGCACGTTATCGGACGAGAGAATTTTTTCCTGAGCTTGTTTTATTGTGGTTTTTTTGCGTAAAAACCGGTCGAGCTTTGTGTTATTTGTCTAATCGACCGGTAAAATCCACCTTATCAGCCTGCTGTGGGGTATTTGTTCAAAATTTATTGGATTTACCGCAAGGCAAATCCCGATTTATATTAAAGGATAACCTCGCAAATTTAGTTATTGAGGAGGGTTGCGTTAAGGCATAGGAATTTGCTGCCGATGAATTTCATTGTAAAGGAGCCCTGCCGGTTGCCCGGCCAATAACAAGAATAATGGTTGAGCAAAAACAAGGCTCAAATGTTTCCCGTAAAAATTTATAGGACATGATTGGGGAATATGAAGATTTTCATGTTAGGTTGGGAATTTCCTCCGTTCATCAGTGGTGGTTTAGGAACCGCCTGCTACGGACTTACCAAGGCAATGTCAGAGTTGGGCGTTGAGATTCAGTTTGTACTTCCTCGTGTGATAGACGACACATACAGCTATGCAACCCACGTAGACCTTCTGACTCCGGGTGATGATGTTCTTTTCCGTGGTGAGCAGAGCAGCAGTGTTTCACAGATAAGTAAAGTGAGCTTTCAGATTATCAATTCACCGCTGCAGCCTTATTCAACACCGGAAATTTATCAACATCGTATAGAGGAAATCCTCAGACGTAAATCAAGCAGCGGCCAAACATTGACGGCATCGGGTAGACACGAGGCTTGTCTTCATGGCGGTGATTACAGCGGTGATATGTATACGGAGGTACATCGATATGCATCTGTAGCTTCTAATCTTGCTTCGCATCAACAGTTTGATATTATTCACGCCCATGACTGGATGACATATCCTGCAGGAGCGGCGGTAGCCGCTCTTACGGGTAAACCGCTGGTTGTTCACGTTCACTCTTGCGATTTCGACCGCAGCGGCGAACACGTCAATCAGATGATTTACGATATCGAGAGAAGCGGCATGAACTGTGCGGATAAGGTGATAGCAGTAAGCCAGTTCACGCGTAATATCATAATCGAACGTTATGGTATCCCGGCCGACAAGGTGGAGGTGGTTCACAACGGAGTGGACCGTCGTGTCAACGGTCAAAGATTTTTATGCGATGCCGGCATTTCTAAAGATGAAAAAATTGTTCTATTTCTTGGTCGTATCACGATGCAGAAGGGTCCAGAATACTTCCTTTCGGCAGCGAAGAAAGTACTTGAGGTGCTTTCTGACGTCAAATTCGTGGTTGCCGGTGCCGGCGACATGATGCCGCGTATGATAGAGATGGCCGCCGAATCGGGCATCGGCAGCAAAGTATTTTTTACCGGTTTTCTGCGGGGTGAAGAGCTTGAGAAGATATACAAGATGGCCGACCTCTACGTGATGCCATCGGTTTCCGAGCCTTTCGGGATAGTTCCTCTTGAGGCGTTAAACAATGACGTGCCTGTAATAATAAGCAAACAGAGCGGAGTTTCGGAGGTTCTTCACCACGTTCTGAAAGTAGATTTCTGGGACGTGAACGAAATCGCAAATAAAATCATAGCGATATTGCAGTATCCACCTTTGCGAATCACCTTACAAAATCACGGCAATTACGAAGTCAGAAAGCTGCGTTGGCAGGATTCGGCGGCCAAGTGTCTTAAAATCTATCAGGATATGCTTGTGCCGGCATAAATTGCAAAACACTGTTCAGGGAAACAGGAAACAATGGCGTCGATATGTTTTTACTTTCAGGTTCATCAGCCGATGAGGCTTCGGCATTATACGGTCTTCGAGGACGACGAGAACTATTTTGACGAGGACAAAAACCGTTCGATTTGCAGGAAGGTGGCGAACAAGTGTTATCTTCCGGCGAACCGTCTTTTGTTGAATCTTATCAACAAGCACGGAGGACAATTCAAGATAGCGTACAGTATTACGGGTATTTTGCTTGAGCAGCTTGAGCGATACGCACCGGAAGTTTTGAGCACCTTCGATGCACTGGCCCGGACGGGTTGTGTGGAGTTTCTGGCGGAGACTTACTATCACAGTCTGAGCTTTCTTTACTCTCGCAGAGAATTTACGGAGCAAGTTCAAAAGCACTGTCAACTAATCGAAGAGCTTTTCGGGCAGCGGCCGAGGGTTTTCAGGAACACCGAGCTGGTGTACAACAACGAGCTTGCCCGTCATATTGAAACTCTGGAAATGTTTGACGGCGTAATTTGTGAAGGTGCGGACCATATTTTACGGGGGCGCAGTCCGAATTTTATATATAGTCCCTCGAGTTGCGACAGGATAAGTTTGCTGTTGAAAAATTATGCTTTGAGCGACGATATTGCGTTTAGATTTTCAAATCGCGGCTGGGCCGAATGGCCTCTTACTGCTGAAAAATTTTCACGGTGGGTCAATAATATCAACGGAAACGGAAACGTGGTAAATCTTTTCATGGATTACGAGACTCTGGGGGAACATCAATGGGAAGACACCGGCATATTCAATTTTATGAAACATCTGCCCGAAGCCTTACTCCGTCACCCCGATAATAATTTCATGACGCCGAGCGAGACTGTACGGAATTACCCTGCGGTTGACAGCATTGACGTACCTCACCTTATAAGCTGGGCTGATACGGAGCGGGATTTGTCTGCCTGGCTGGGAAATGCAATGCAGTCCGGAGCAATATACGAGCTTTACCGAATGGAAAAACAAGTCAAAAGCAGCGGTGATGAAAGGATTCTGGAGGACTGGAGAAAGCTCCAGGCATCGGATCATTTCTATTATATGTGTACGAAATATTTTGCCGACGGAGACGTTCATAAGTACTTTAATCCTTATGACTCTCCTTACGATTCTTATATCAACTTTATGAACGTATTGAACCATCTTCGTAAGCGCTGCACCCGTCCGAGGGCCGGCATTAGAGATGATGATTCCCAAAGCAAGAGTTCTGAGGCCTGCGTGCTTCAACCGCTCGGGTAACCTTCCGCGGCCACTTTCGTGCTTCCTATCGATATCCACTTTTGACAAATAAACTATTAGAGGGAGGACTTTTGTGCTTAAAATAAGAAAGCAGGATTGTTCAAAGGTTCTAAACCTGACAACCGAGGTCAACTGTGATGCAGGGATTGAAGAGCTTTTGAAAAAGCAATGGCTTCTAACGAATAATCGGGGCGGGTACTGCTGCTCAACGGTTGTGGGTTGTAATACGAGCAGGTACCATGGTTTGCTGGTTTCTCCGCTCAGGCCGCCGGTTGAAAGAATAATGGCCCTTGCCAACTGTCTTGAAATGGTCATAACAGCCGGTAAATTAATCCGGCTTTCAACCTTCGAATTCAGCGACAAATTTGCCCCCCGGGGGTATTCTTACCTGAAAAGATTCCGGAAGGATTCGGGTGTTCATTTTGATTATGAATCTGAAATGTTCAAGCTGACCAAGTCGATATACCTCGTTCCGGGCGGAGATAGTGTGGCGATTATTTACAGCTTCGAACAAGTAAGCGAGCCTGTCGAACTTGTTATTCGGCCTTTTGTGGGGCTCAGAGATTTTCACACGCTGCAAAAATCTTACGCTCGAATTCAATTTACGCAGGATGAAGAACGTTTGTTAATTAGGCATCAGGTTCCTGAAAGTTGTCTTCTGCACCTGAAGTGTCCGCAGGCGACTTTTGAAAAAGACGAGCAGTGGTGGTTTGATTTTGTTTATCGTGAAGATCGTGAAAAGAGACAGGAATTCAAGGAGGACTTGTGGACGCCGGGTTTTTATAAATGCAGGATAGAAAGGGCTGGTGAAATATTTTTCTTTGGAGGTCTTAAACCGGCTGAGGGAGCGGATTCGGCCGCCCCCGGCTATCCGGGCTGTGATGTTGGAGTTCTGAGAAGTCAACTGGAGCAGCGGAATCAAGATTTGGTTTCCCGCTGCCCGACAAATGATGCGAATCTTCAGGGCCTGATTCAGGCGGCCGGGCAATTCATCAGCATTTCCGACAATGAAGTGGGAAGCAAATCAAGTGAAACGGCAAGGACGACCATCCTTGCGGGCTTTCCGTGGTTCGTCGACTGGGCGAGGGATACGTTCGTATCGTTGCAGGGTCTTTTGCTCGATACGGGTATGTACGAGCAGGCGAGGTCCGTTCTTTTGAGATGGTCGCGTGTCGCCGACGCCGGCATGATTCCGAACCGTTTCGACAATCGAAGCAACACTGCATATTTCAACAGCGTTGACGCATCGCTATGGTTTATTCGGGCGGCGTTTCAGTACCTTAAGGTTACGGATGACACGCGGACGTTTACCGAAAAGCTTCTACCGACAATACAATCGCTTGTGGATGCTTACCATTCAGGTACGATGTTCCAAATCGGGGCGGACAAAGACGGGCTTATTACCTTTGGAACACAACAGGGTGAGTTGACCTGGATGGATGCCCAATATGAGGGGCGGGCCTGCACGGCTCGATATGGAAAGGTGGTGGAAATCAATTCCCTGTGGTTCAACAGTCTATGTATGCTATCGCAGTTTTTCCGCCCGCAAAAGCCCCAAATTGCATCACGTTATCAGCAGATGGCCGACAAGGTGAAAACTGCATTTTGCAAGGTTTTCTGGAACGAAAAGAATAGATATTTGAATGATTGTGTTTTTCCCGACGGCACGGTGGATGCTTCCCTGAGGCCGAATCAGATATTCGCGGTTTCACTTGATTTTTCACCGCTGGACAGAAGGCAGCAAAAGTCAATCGTTGATATCGTACACAAGGAACTTGTTACGGCTTACGGGTTGCGTACTTTGAGTCCGAGGGACAAAAACTATATTCAACAATATGGCGGTACTCAAGAACAACGTGAATGTGCATATCATCAGGGAATGGTTTGGCCCTGGCTTATGGGAGCGTTTGTGGAAAGCTATCTGAAGGTAAACGGTTCCTGTCCATCAAGCAGAAAGAAGGCGGCGGGATTTATCGAGACTTTGCTGAAACACTTCGCAGAAGAAGGATGTATTGGACAGCTTTCCGAGGCTTTTGATGGAGAGGCCCCTCACCAGCCTCGAGGCTGCATAGCGCAGGCGTGGAGTGTGGCCGAACTTATAAGGGCCTACAAGATGATAAAAGGTTGATGGCGTGCGTGGCTGCTCAACCTCTTTTTGGTTTTTTTTCTTTGATGGCGGCTTTAACGTTCCTGATGAATTGAGAGATTTGCGATGCCGCCTTTTCGGGGTTGTCGAGATTGGCTTCAATCATTTTTATCAGCGCCGAGCCGATGATTACTCCGTCTGCGTTGGCTGATGCTACCGCGGCGGCATGTTCTGGCCTGCTGATTCCAAAACCCACACATACGGGGACGGTAGTCATTTTTTTGAGCCTGCTTATTAATTCTTCCACGACGTCGCTTAATTCGTTCCTGCTGCCGGTAACACCGAGGACCGAGACAGTGTAAATGAAGCCTGTGGTTTTTGATGCGATCAGTTGTATCCTTTTCTCTGCGGTGTTGGGAGTAACCATGAAGACGGTATCGAGGCCGCATGATTTCGCTACAGGTAATACTTCGTCTGCGTCATCTATGCTCAAATCAGCGATGAGGATGCTGTTTACACCTGCCTGATGAAATTCTTTGAAGAATTTTTCCGTGCCGTATTGATAGACGAGGTTGTAGTACATTAAAAGTCCGAGGGGAATGTCTTTGTAGTTCTTTACCCTTTTGATGAATTCTCGTGCTTTCTGGAGGTTCATACCGCTGTTTGCAGCTCTGATATCCGCCTTTTGGATTGTCCGGCCATCTGCTATGGGGTCTGAGAATGGTATGCCCAGCTCGAGTATATCCGCACCGGCGTCGATAGCCGATTTTACAAATTGAAAACTGCTTTCCAAATCGGGGTCGCCTATAACGAAAAACGGTATCAGCGCCGCTGTTTCAATTTCCGAGAAAAGTTGTTTATAAGTTTTCATTCGCTCAACCTTACATAACCTGCCGGTATCTTTCTACTATATCCACGTCCTTGTCTCCGCGTCCTGATAGATTTACCACTACGGCCTGTTCGGGGCTGATTCCGGCATCCTGACTGCACAAAAAGGCCAGTGCGTGAGCGCTTTCGAGGGCCGGGAGAATGCCTTCTGTCTTGCTGAGCAGCTCAAAAGCGTCGAGGACGTCCTGGTCTTCTGCGGCGACATATTCGGCCCTTGCGGTGTCTTTCAAGATGCAATGTTCAGGTCCGACGGCGGGATAGTCAAGGCCGGCGCTTACGGATTCGGTCTCGCAAACCTGTCCTTGTTCGTCCTGCAACAAATATGCCTTTGCACCGTGAAGGATACCTACTTTTCCAGCGACGAGGCTGGCGGCGTGTTTTCCGGTTTTGACTCCTTCTCCTGCCGCTTCTACTCCCACGAGGCGGACATTTTTGTCATCTATAAAGGCAGAGAAAATTCCGATAGCGTTGCTGCCTCCTCCTACGCATGCGGTAACGACATCCGGCAGACGGCCCAATTGTTCGAGGCATTGCTGTCTTGTTTCCGTGCCAATGCAACTTTGAAAGTATTTTACTATGGTTGGATATGGATGTGGGCCGCACGCGGAGCCGAACAGGTAAAAAGTATCTTTTACGTGAGCCGTCCAGTATCGGAGCGCATCATTGATAGCATCTTTTAGCGTCCCGGTGCCTCCTTCTACGGGGATGACTTCTGCCCCGCATAATTTCATTTTATGAACATTTACGCTTTGTCGTTCAATATCCGTTACCCCCATAAAAATTTTTGTATCCATACCGAATAAAGCGCCGACCATGGCGGTAGCCAGTCCGTGCTGTCCCGCACCGGTTTCCGCAATCAGCCTGGTCTTGCCCATGTAACGTGCGAGCAGTCCCTGGCCGAGCGTGTTGTTTACCTTGTGAGCGCCCCCGTGAAGCAGGTCTTCGCGTTTCAGGTATATTTTGCCTTTAACGTGTTCACTGAATCTTTTTGCGTGATAAAGAGGGGTAGGTCTGCCTGCATAGTCTTGGGACAATGCCTGAAGCTCTGATATAAACTGCTTATCCTGATGGAAATGGTAGAAACCTTGTTCAAGTTCTTCCAACACGGGTATAAGTACTTCCGGAACGTAAAAGCCTCCATATTGACCGAATCTTCCTTTGTATTTCATGATGGTTACCTCATGCTCTTAAATGACTTATGTTATCAAACAGGGCTTGCATCTTTTTGTGGTCTTTTTTTCCGGGGCTTGATTCCACACCACTGCAGACGTCGATACCGTAGACACCAATTTTAACGGCTTTTTCGACGTTATTTGGATTGATTCCACCCGCCAGGAAAATGCGTTTACCGATGTGCCCAATTATGTTCCAGTCGAAGCTTTTACCGGTACCGCCGTAAGCGTCGCAGTCGAAGGCGTCGAGCAGAATGGCGTCGGTATAAAAATCCGACGCCTTTTTAATATCGGTGCCGTTTTTGACGCGAATAGCTTTCATTGTTTTTACATTTATAGAAAGCAGAGACCTGCAGAATTGTGTGTCCTCGTCACCGTGCAACTGAACCCAGTTCAGTCCGCATTCTTCTATGGTATCCTTTATTTCATCAAGTGAGGAGTTTACAAATACGCCAGCCACGTCTACAAATGCGGGCAATCTATTTGTTATTTCCAGCACCTTTTTCCTGGTAACATAACGTGGACTTCCCGGGTAGAAATTGAACCCCAAAAGCTCCGCCCCCATATCAACGGCAGCCCTGGCGTCTTCCAGATTCGTCAAACCGCATATTTTCACTTTGACTATCAGCATATAGAGCCGACCTTCAAGTTAAAGTCCTGAGTTCTGTTATTGATTTGAAATAGTAACCAAGTTATCGAGGCATTGTAGTGCCTTACCCTGTTCTATGGAGTTTCGTGCCAAATCTATTGCCGTATTGAATTTATTTGCCAATCCTGCGACGATGACAGCGGCGGCGGCGTTGAGAACGACCACGTTTTTTCGAGCACCTTTATCTTTTCCGTTGAGAATGTTCCTTACTATTGCTGCGTTGCTGATAATATCCCCGCTTGACAGTTCTTCAATGGAATCGCAGCCAATCCCAAAATCAGCCGGGTCAAGCTCAAAATTTCTTATTTGTCCATTTTCGAGGTGATATATTCTGGTCTTTCCGAGTGTGCTTATTTCATCCAGGCCCTCGCCGTGGACTACCATAGCGCGTTCGGCGCCGAGCAGCTTGAGGGTTTCTGCGATTCTTTGCAGCAGTTTTTCGTCGGCGACGCCGATAACCTGAGCGGTAACGCCTGCCGGATTTGCCAGAGGCCCGAGTATGTTGAAGGCCGTCCTGAAATCAAGGCTCTTTCGTATTGGTTGTACAAACTTCATGGCAGGATGATGAGACGGAGCGTACATAAACCCGATGTGTGCGTTCTCGATGCATTCTGCTATTATCTTTGGTGGTGCATCAATCTTTACACCCAGTTCCCGCAGGACGTCTGCGGAGCCGCAGCGGCTGGTGATTCCACGATTTCCATGCTTGGCGACGTATGCGCCGGCGCCTGCCGCAACGAAAGCCGCGGTCGTCGAAATGTTGAAGGTTTTTATTGTCGCACCGCCTGTTCCGCAGGTATCTATTAGATTGCCGACGTTCGCTTTTACAGGTACGGCATGTACGCGCAGGGACTTTGCCAGGCCTGCTATTTCAGCGGAGGTGGCGTGCTTCATTCTCATAGCGGCGAGAAAAGCCGCAATCTGGACATCTGATACTCCACCTTCGAAGACTGTGTCGAGAAGAGATTTTGCCTGGTTAAAATCAAGGTTTCCGCCATCGAGTATTATTTCCAGATATTCAGTTATCGTGGGCATATTTATCTTTCCTGTTCTACAACCGCAGTGGCCATTGATAAAACATTTTCAATTATTTTGCCTCCGGATGGAGTAAGAATGCTCTCGGGGTGAAACTGTACACCATACAGAGGGAGATTTTTATGCTCGGCAGCCATAATGACGTTCTCGGACTCTGCAGTTTTCCGCATACAATCAGGAAGCTCCGTCACGCAAAGACTATGGTAACGTCCCGCCTGAAGCGGATTCTCGACGCCTCGAAATATTCCCTCTTCACAATGACTGACCCGGGAAGGCTTGCCGTGCATCGGTTCGGGAGCATGGCCTATGCGGCCTCCGAAATGCTGAGCGACAGCCTGGAATCCGAGGCAAACACCAAAAATAACCAGTTTATCCTTGAAATAATCCACAGTCGATAATGTAACGCCGGATGTATCGGGTGTTCCGGGGCCCGGAGAAATAACCAGCAGGTCCGGCTTGAAGCGGCGGTAAGCGGTAATTAATTCTTCGAGTTCGGTGTCGGCGCGGTATATTTTCGCCTCACATCCTCGTTTGCAGAAATCGTCAACAAGATTATATGTAAATGAGTCGAAATTATCTATAAACATTACTTTTTCGGCTTTTTCAGTCATTTTTTGCTCCTGAAATTCTAAAGACCTCGAACGGCGCGGAGGCATGAATTTGCCTTATGATTGGTCTCATCGAATTCGGTTTTTGGAACGCTGTCGTGCACAATACCGGCACCGACGCGAATATAGGCGGTGTGGTCTTTTACCTGAAGACTACGGATGGTTATACAACTGTCGAACTTTCCGTCGACCGTCAGATACATAACCGCCCCGCCGTAATAGCCGCGTTTTGTCCTTTCAAGCTCACGGATTATCTTCATGGCTTCAATCTTTGGTGCACCAGTGAGAGTACCCATGTTCATGCTTGCAAGGTATGCGCTCAAGGCGTCAAGCTCAGCTCTTAAATTGCCCTTAACGTTGCTTACCATGTGCTGAACCGATTCGTATTTTTCGACAGTGAGCAATTCCGTTACTATTCTGCTGCCGGGTTCAGCTACGCGAGCGATGTCGTTTCGTGCCAGGTCGACCAGCATCATATGTTCTGCGAGTTCTTTTCTGTCAATCTTCAGCTCGGCTTCATATCGGAAGTCCGTGTCCGGGTCAATTTCACCATTTATACGACCTCTCGGTTTTGTGCCGGCGATGGGGCGAATTTCTACGGTTCGAGCGTCGTTGCCGCTTACCCGGACGTTGAGTTCGGGGCTGGAGCCGAGCAAAATAGAGTTTTGTGTATTCAGATAAAACATGTAAGGTGACGGATTCAACTCGCGAAGCCTTTTGTAAACATCGAGCGGCTCTTCCGGACAGGGTTCACAAACCGTTCTGCTCAATACCACCTGGAATATGTCGCCGTCGAGGATGTGCTGCTTTGCGGTTCGTACCATCTGCTCATATTCCCGCTGTTTTGTATCCGTAGACGCAGTTGCGAGAGGACCTTGATGCTTTTTTGGCTCGGGTGTGTCGAACCTTGCGACATTGGCGTAGTAATCGAAGCATTCCTGAGCATCGCTGATTGCAGCCTCGCGGTCGCCGTTGGTTATCATTACATTTACTACGACGTAGCCCTGGTTATGCTCGTGGTCCATCAGAAAGATATTGTCGGCAAAATATAGCTCATAATCCGGATTTACCAGGAGGTCCCCCTTGTTTTTGGGCAGTTTTTCAAACTGGTCAACAAAGTCGTAGCTTATTGCGCCCAACAGGCCGCAGGTTACTCTGAACGGCTTGCTTGCCAGCTTAAATGCGAAAGCGACCGTCCGGAGGACGTCCATTTGATTTGTTGCCGTGAGCCTTGTCTGTTCGTCGACGGTCTGTTCAATGCATTTAATTTTGCCGGCAATTTCTTCCTCACCAACCTCCAGCGATTTACAAAAGCTCCAGCGGCTTTCCTCCGATGCAAGGTATTCAATCATTCGCCTTCCCGTTTTGCTAAGCGCTTTGATGTTAAAATCGTTGCCGGTGCCGGTGAGGTAAAGTGCGGGCCTTGCTGTTCCGAAGCTAAGGGCGCTAGTTCCGGCCAGGTATTCACGGGACTCGAACAGGCAGGAATTTTCGGCCCGGCCGTAGTCGCTCAGTTTTGCGAAGAAATCAGTCGGGTCTTCTATGTCAATTTGTTTGACCAGAGGAATTATCCGGCCGGGCTTCGCATTTGCTATTATCTGTCTGTACTGTTCCATATTCTGCTCCGCGATTGTAACTGCAGTCGAGCACCTTTTGAAAGTATAAAAAAAGCAGCCTGTTTTTTCGACAGGCTGCGATTCTCTAAATTTAATCAGGTTTTCGCTGGCAAATTACCGCATACCTGCCGGATTTTATCCTGCAGGCCACCACCAATTACCGGTATTTTTACGGTTAATTTGCCTCATCATAACAGAATTAAACCAAATTCGCTGAGGCTTGTCAAGCATAAAGACAAAAAATCCTGGATAGTCCTATATTCGCTGGCTGTTCAGCCTGGCAGACGTGAACAGGCGTTCTTTAAGGGGTGCTTTATAACAGGCAAACATTTCTTGCCTGAGGCCGTAATATACTGTACAATGTAGTTCGAATGCTTTTTAGACCTAATCGTTCTTTTGGCAAGTTAAGAAGGGGGCGAACGGCTTCGACCGGATGCAGGAGAGGTAAGCTGCATGCCCAGGATGTCGGTTGGCCTGGTTAATCATCCGACACTAAACTTAATTGGCAACTATCAGTATGCCATGGCTGCTTAATATTTAGCGGCCCGTCCTGCCGGGTTTTGCCTGCGGGCCTGGCGAGGGCGTCGATTAGCAGGATGCTTCCGGCGGTTTTCCGGGCCGACGGAATAAGACAATTCCGGAATAGCTGATTCAACAGCCTGTCGCCCGGCGGTTGATGAAGCGAAAATTAAAAGAGCGACTATGCATGTAGATGCTTGCTTTGAAGCATCACGGGACGGGGGTTCGAATCCCCCCGCCTCCATTGCCCTGTAATTGATGTAAAGTATTGCAAGGCAAAGACTTAATGTTTTCATCGTTCCCCTCTAACTCCCCAAAATGCACGCATAGTGCACGTTTTTTCTGTTTATCTTCTGTATCAACTGTGTTTACATCTGTTGGAGAAGTGTCAAAAACCTGATTTTGGTCAATTTTTGGGCTGGGGAGCAATATCTGCGAGGCTGGCCCAAAGAGTAGTTTTTCAGCGACCATTTCGGTCAAATCGGTCAGCCTGCTGTCTTTGGCACGGGCATATGTATTCATTGTTAGGATTGGTGTGGAATGCCGGGCGAGGACTTGGGCTTCCTTGACCGTAGCTCCGGCTTCCAAGACGAAGGTGATGAAAGCAACTCTGCAGGAATGAAAATCGACTTTACCGGCAGCTGTTGTTTTGGGGATTCCTGCCAGTTCAAGATCCTTGTCCATTTCTCTGGCCGGGTGGCTCGGGACATAAAGAATTGGGTTTTCTGGTATATCTATATCTTCAAATCGGTGGTAATATTTATCGTAAAATCTGCTGGCGATCTTTCTTTCAGTAAATTCTTTCAAATTGACTAACAGAGATGAAGGGAGTGGTTGAAATCCCTTTTTTCTATTTTTTGTCCATTCGGCATTCAATATCAAACCACAATTTTCTTCATCTAAGTGATTTTCTGTTAATGAACGTAACTCGCCAGCTCTAAGACCTGTAGTAAATGCAACGGCGTATAGAAGCTTTCTTTCCAAAGGGGCTGCCTGGAACAGATCCATTATTTCTTCCTCGGTCATAGCTCTGCGTATTGTAAGAGGAGTTGTGTCAAATGGCTCAAGATCATGAAGTGGATTCGATCTCAGAAATCCGCGTTTGACACTCCATGAACAGAAGCTATTTAAAGCTTCGGCGTAATTCTGTAGGGTTTTGCCGCTCCTGTTTTCCAGCCGAAGCTCACGAAGTATATCTTCCACTCTGGCGAGAATACCCTCCAAATCAGCCATTACTTCAAAGCCCAGTTTATCTTGCCACCATTCTAACATTGAGGTTCTTTTTCTAAAATGAACTTTACCCCAGGGTCTTCCTCCCCGACCACCCTGAGTTTGCCCCCAGGCCAAATATGCATCTATAATTTCTTTAACATGTTTGTTCCGAAATTTATCTGCTCTTTTAGGAACAGGACGATAACCTAACCGGACCTGGCGATGTTCATCTTCGAACTTCTCGGCCATATGCTTGGTTTCTGTTTTCTTTTTGGTACCGATAAAGAATTTTCGATCACCTTTATAGTCTGTAAACCACCCTTGGTATTTTCCGTTGGGTTGCGGTTTTTTTCTGACACCTGCCATGGAACACCTCAAAATAAGTTGTTAATTTGGACATTATTACCCCATCAGTATAGCGCATTAAAAACTACCGCGCAAGTTATATCTCCAAATCTTCAAACTTTATTCTTTTCATTTCTTCCTCTTTTTGAGCTACATCCAATCTGGAATTGAGGTGAGTCAGAATTCTTTCCACGGTCCATACAGGCATTCCCAATAATTTAACGGGGGGCGGCAGTTCGCCTCTTCGAATAGCTCTTTTTATTGACACCTGGCAACGGTCAAATAATTCTGCCAAAGCCTCTTCATTAATGATTGCCCCAGCGGGAAGATCGCCTAAGTTGCGAATGATCCCCTGGGCTATGGCATCTTTGTCGTCTGTATGATTTTTTGTGGTACACATAATTCAAGCACTTCATATTTTAGATTGCATCATTCATTTCAAGATTAAATCTCATATAACGATTACATTTTACAATAACAAGAATTGATAATAAGTGAAGCTCGAATGAATATTGTTTCAATAACCTGGAAGGCGTTGTTGCGATGACGCATGAATTTCATTTACTTTGGTTTTTTTATTGTGGAAAAACCAAAGTATAGGAGGTGGTTTGGATGAAATGCAGTACTTGTGGAAGGCCGACAGATGGCTTAGTAGGACAACATTGTGGAAGATGTGAGAAGATCATGGGTGACGTTATGTCAGACTTGATCTATGAAGCCACATTTTCAGAAAATGTCTTGTGAAGGAGGTGAAATCAATGAGAATGCAACACATAAAAACGATGTGCAAAGAGGCAATAGAAGATTTGATTGCAGCAGTCGAGGCGGGCAAAAGCGAAACACTTGTCAGGTATCTCAAAACCATGGCGAGGTTTCATCATTATAGTGTCAGCAACCAGATACTCATTTACTCGCAGAAGCCAAATGCGAGTCGAGTCGCAGGATTTCATACCTGGCGTAAACTTGGCCGCCATGTCAAAAAAGGAGAGCGGGGAATTGCGATAATGGCTCCGGTTGTTTATCGTAAAAGAAATGAGTTCATCAATGCCAAAGCAATGATGGATGAAAAACAGCCAACAGACGAGGATTCCGAAGAAACAGTACGGACCTTTAAGGCGGTCTATGTTTTTGATATCAACCAGACCAAAGGTAAGGATCTGCCAGAGTTTGCTTCGGTTGAAGGAGAACCTGAGGAGCATTTGGATAAATTGAAATCTCTAATCCAAAGCAAGGACATAACATTGGAATACAGCAAATACCTTGGCGGTGCTGAAGGAGCATCCAGTGGCGGTCATATTGCCATTAAAGACGGGCTTCGACCGGCTGAAGAATTTTCAGTACTTGTGCATGAACTCGCACATGAGATGCTGCATCAAAATCCGGAAGGCAGGAAGACTTCAAAAAAGATCAAGGAAACCGAAGCGGAAGCGGTTGCTTTTGTGGTCAGTCAAGGCATTGGCATCCAGGCAAAACAAGCCAGCAGCGATTATATCCACCTTTATAACGGCAGTAGAAAAACCCTGCTGGAATCGTTAGAAAGGATCCAGTGCACAGCATCAGAGATTCTTGATGGATTGGCGGACAATCACAAAAATATGCCAAGCTCAACGCCAGCAACCGCTGTTGCAGCATAGAATTGGTCAGTCTTCGGTTTTGTTTTTGAGGAACAAAACAAGTTCCTCTTTCAAATACCACACCCTTCTTGCATATTTCGTTGCTTTCAGTTCACCGCGATCTCTCCAGTAATTCAGGGTCCTCAGGGCAGATTTAGGGCAATGGCCGGTCTGATCGAGCCGGAGGAACATTGCCGCTTCCACGGGCGTCATCAGGTCTTCGAATAACTCCGGACGCTTTGGCCAATCTTTGGGTACATCCATGGAACTTCGAGCCTGTTCAGGTGATTGCAAATTACTGTGATCCTGCATCATCCTGGGATAGCCTTATGTATTTGTATGCCTCGTTAGCAACTACCGCAACTTTGGGCAAATCTTCAGGCATAAAATTGTTTGTGTGTTTCCAGCCTTCATCTGTTTTGTAGGCTTTGTCGATTTTGATACTATGTAAAAGCACATCCCGGTTATCGATCATTTTGCTTTCTGACCAGATGCTTGCCGAGATTGCTCCGCAGCGAAATGTTTTTTCAGGTTTTGCCATTTTGTAATCTCCAAATAAAGTATTATTGACAAAAATATAATAAGGCATAGAAGGAGAAGCACAAATCGCGCAGGAATGTTTTGTGAATGACTTCGAAAGACACATGCCAATACCAAACCAATAAACAAAACCCGAGTCTCAAATATCAGAGCCGGTGGGCGCATTAGTGGCCGGTTTTGGGGCAGTTTGCCAGAGATTAACGTACCTGGTTACCGTTTCACGGTTGATGCCAAGCTCTCGGGCAATACGCCTGTGAGACCAGCCACGCTGTTTTAATGTCAATATTGCATTTACCATAGCCATTTTGAGCTGATTCGCCATAAGGTCTCTCCTTAAATCCCGCTATTGTCGGGATTGGAGAGTATTTATGGCAAACCTTACTTACCTCAAAGTGGCTGGTTTTGAACGCGCCCATCGTGGCTGGTTTTAGGCGCCCCTTGACAGTACAAAGGTGGGAGAGCAGGCAAATGGATAGTTCTCTTAAGCAAAAACTTATTGATCTGGGGCCGGAAACTCTCGCAGATACTCTTTTGAAGCTTTCTATACATTCTGATGATGCAGAGTATCTGATTGAACAATTAACTGCTACCTCCGAGGAAAATTTTCAAAGATTTAAAAAGAAACTAACTGGATTGAAACATTCGAGACGATTTATCGATTGGCGAGGATCTGCCAGGTTTGGCCGGGAACTTGCAATGCTGTTGCAGGATTTGTAATCCGGGGTAAACGACTGTATCACCAAGCCTTGAAATAAATTGCTGGCGTGCAGAATGAACTCCGGGAAATGAGATGGAAATTGCCTTACGCCTTACATTAATTCTATAGTATCTGATATTTCCTCGAGCAAATCGTTTATAATTCCTCGTTCTTTATAGCCTATAAACTCCATGGAAATGACATCGCCATCTAGTAATTCTTTAACGGGAAGTAAATAATTACTCCCAAAAGAGAGAGGCGATTGAGGATTGTTAAGGCTCATGACACTTACCGTTTTTTTGCTGTTGCGATCACATGGTTCATTCAGAATGCATAATCCATGCCTTTCCCCTTGCCATAAGGTTTCACCTTTTTTCAGTTGGTTAGTCTTTATATTCTCTCGGAGTATGGACATTTGAGAATTCTTTAAGTAATCAAATAGCTTTTTACATGCAACGCCTTTTTGCAACAGAGGCGATAATTCTTCATTCAGCTTGCTGAAGTCACTGGCACCATCACCATTTAGCATCTTAACATTGACAAGACTGTGTCTAAGTTGTGGCATGACCAAGTTTAGATTTTCAATATTCCAAATCCATCCAATTCGAGCTATTGAAGTGATACAGCCCAACATAAAGAGCGTCTTATCGTTTGTGACTTCAGTCCGTTGAGCTGCTAATGCCCATAAAATTAATATTGATGATAACTCAATACTTGCGATTGAATCTTGATACTCATTTGAATTTTCAGATTTATCGTGCAACACCTCAATCCAGCCATGTTTACCAACTTCTATATTTGCATCAAAAAAGAACGTGTGCCATATATCATATGATAAATCATAAAAGCCTTCACTTTCAAGCCAGCCTTCACATAATCCTGAACATAGTAATGTTCCTATGATCGATAGATCGATTCCAAGAAGGCTAGCTGGTCTTGACTCAATAAAGTCTGGCGAAGTAATTTTTTTGACTATTCGACGAGCTACTCTTAGGGCTCGCTGTTTGTCTTCTTTTTTTAAGGCTTGAAGGCGTTTCTTAGGTAGCTTGATTTTCTCAGGCTTATCATTATTGTCGTCTAGGTCGTCATTATCCGTATCCTCATCTTCTGGATCATCGCTATAGAAGTCTGATTTCCATCCCACCCCAAACCAGCTTAAAAGCATCTGCTGAAAACCATGAAGCCTTTCCTGTTCAGAATGAAGATTGATATGTTCATGCTTTGCCAACAAATGAAAGTCATCGGAAAAAATATCATCGTATTTGAATGTTTTCTGGCCATTCTCATCACTATTCATCGACGATGGCAGTTTTCTGTTTTGGAGATTTGACTCATAATCAAGGTTGGAATGAATCAATCTCATAATTTCGATCCATCCACCTATGTTCCATTCACCGTATTTGATTCTGGCATCAATAGTATTAGCGAGTTTTCGGTCTCTGGCAGATATCTGCAATTCAATCTCATCATCAACCCAGAAAACAGGTGACTGGAGAACACCGTCTTGATTGGTAGCCTCGAGATATACTCTGTGAGGGTTAAATGTAACCTTTGCAGAAAGATTAGTCTTATCGATCATACTAAAATCATGCTTCTGACCATTTATGAAACACGATAATATTGAATAAGAATCTGGTAACATAAATGCAATCCTGAGTTCGCTGCCAGATTGCCGAACAGCAATTATTTTAAGTTTTGCTTCATCTTGCTGGTCATCAGCTAGTTCAGATGCACTTAACAGTTCAAGTTCTGAGTCAATAAAATCCAATTCAGAAAGAAACAGCTTCTTATATTCTTCTTTTGACAAGGCTATTTGTGTTAGTAATTCGGCATTTCCCTTGCTGCCGGATGACATCAGAGCTGCTCGACTACAGTTAGCACTGCCAACGAACAATTCCACAGTATCACGTTTTTCAAAAGCATAGAATTTAGAATGCAAAAATCTGCGATGCTCACCTTCTTCTCGTATATATTCTACCGGCAGCACGTTGATTTCCTTGGGAAGTTTGCCCGCAGCTTCGCGAGATAGATTTGTGCGTTTATTTTGTACCAGAACTCTCATTAGGCATTTTCTGGTGCGTGTAAATATTTCCTTTATTGCATCACCTTCAGGATCAAAAAATGGTGTGCAGATTGTTACACGTTCTAATCCTGATATGTCCATTCTTTCAAACATTTGGTCAACAAGAGTGGTTTCATCTTGCATCCTGCCGATAATGATATCCGATGAAGGTAGTTGCTCTGCCCATTTACCTGAAAATGCTTTCTCGATATCAGAAGTAATGCTTTTGTTTAGCGGTATGCAGTCAACAATTCTATCAAGATATTGATAAAATGCGGAGAAAGCTGGCTTTTCAGTTATTTCCTCAGTTTGGTATTTAATCCAAGTTTCACCATTTTCTCTCCATCCGGCAAAGCTGAGATTGCCACTTCCAATCATCAACGTCGCCTGCGCTTCAGATGTCAGGAGTATGGCTTTAGGATGAAAACTTCCGTGCTTGTCCATAGGGACAGGAACAAGTCTGTATCTCGTTCCAATGCCTTGCACCCATTGATGCTGTGTTTGGAAAGTTTCTGTTGCCCGGTTGATATCGGCAAAGATTAACAGGTTTGGATGCCCGATCTTCTTTAGCTTCGGCAGAAGCATAGACTGGACAAACATAAGGTCAATATTATACGTGAGTATAATAATATTGTCGATGTCTTTCGATTCGCCAATTGTTTTTAGTATATCACTTCGCATATTCTTTGTTTAATGTGCCATGGATAGTCTTAGACCTATTGTTTGCCTGGTAAGAATTATTATTGATCCTGTCGCAAATACCGATGTCACCAAGCATTCCAAAAACATTACCGAGCCGACTTCCACTATAGCCTGCTTTGGTTAATTTGCCTGTTGGCCTGAATACTTGTCCGTCAGGATAAAAGCGAAGAGAGCACTTCTGCTGCTGTCCCATCTTACGCCATGTTGTTTTTAGATGTGCTTCAATGGAAACCTTTCTTAAGAGTAAATCCAACAATTCAATAAGGGTAGTGTTTTTTGCATCATCGATTATTTCAAATGCTTTTTCCATATATGCACTTGCATCGTCACGACGGTTTGGTATTTTCTTTAATACTCGAAGCTGTTGTGTTTGCTTAAAGCATGACATTAACAAGCACATCGCAAACAGACAAATAGTACCCGCTTCACAGCCATGAATGCCGCTCCTATTAATTGGTTCATCTAAGAATAATTTAATTTCCAAAAGATCCAATAACTGACTTGTTTTCATTGAAAACGGATCAACAATTTCTGGCAGAATATCTGTCATGTATTCGGAATACTCATAGCTCGATACAATCTCAGACATTATTTGATTATAGCTGGCATCGCCTAAAATGAGCAATGTCTCATTAAAAGCTCTTAGCAGTAATTCAAATGAAAAATGACTTCTCCGTCGTAGTTCGTATTCACACCAACCTAATTGATAGTCTGCAAGAGTGTCTAAATTGGATGCCATGACACAGCGAGCATAATTGCTTGCAATAATCTCTTGAGGTGCCATACTCTCATTGCTTAAGAGCCAATCTAATCCCCATAGAATGGTTTTTTTGAATTTATCATACTGGTTAATTGTAGGCTTATGGTTTTCGAGGTATGGATTTAATAAACATGTCTCAAGTAATGCTCTTTCCGTAGAACATTCTTTCGCTGCAAGTCCATTGACGGAGAAATAAAGTCCATCGTTATGAATATCCTGCAATGATATAGAACCACCGTATAGTATTGCCTCGGTTAAAAGGCTATTCTTCAAAGTCTCCTTATGCAGTTCATACAGTTGTTTTCCTCGAGATGTGATTTTAATAGGTATCCCTGATTCGTCATCACCGTCAGCCAAAATACCAAAAGAGCGACATGGTGCGATATAAGTCCCCAAAGATGCACCACCTTTTTCAGAGGTTAGGGTTATCATTCCGTCGGCCTTGAGCGTGTTTAGCTGTTGGCTATATAGGTCGCTACCGATGACGCCGTATGTATTTCCAGATTCGCCCCAAGTGCTTCCAATTTCAGTACAGAAAAACATGATCATCTCCATGCGTCTGATCATATCGTACAGTTTCCCCTCATCGTACTCAGCCTCGCTACCTTGGCTTTTTAATTCTGTATTATAGTATTCAGCTATGACCCACGGAAGCAGCGACATATATCGGGCACGAAAGGAGATGGCTGTGATTCCAGAAACCCAAGCGAGTTCAATATTCTGGTCTAACCTGCGAATACCAAGAATATCAAGGCCATTCGTCATGCCTTTCTCGCCTGAATTCCAAAATATTTCCATCTTAATAATTCCTATACTGCCATCTGTACATTGTCGTTTTAATTATAACAGATCGTTATCTCTTTTCCACCCGCAAAGGCTACCACCACCTTCGATGATGCACTCTGCAATCAATTCTCTAAGTTCAAAAAGAAACTCATTGGCATCAGGGCCTGGCATTTCATTAGGAACAGGTGCAGCTTCTTCATAAAGTCTAACCATATCTCTAGCACGGACACGTGTTGAGCCGGTTCCACGGTGTTCATAAGCTTCGACCCAACCGCTTATTCTTTCTTCAAGGACTCGCGTTCTCGAAAGCTCATGGAGGCGATCAAAAACTTCTTTTTTGATTGTATCGATAGCCATTTGTCGCTCTTCGCTGTCATCAGGTGGTGTATCAGGAGACCAACTAAGCGGTGAATTTAGAAATTGACTAATTTGGGCTTGGAGTAATCGTATTAAATCCGCAACTGGCCTCAAAGCATCATATTCGTCAATCTGAAATATTCCTAGTCTGCGTGTCAAGGCTTTGATCCGAGTCCAGTGTTCAGGAGCTACCCCACTGCGGGAACCCATTCCCAAAATACCTCTCCAGCGGTCATGAAACTCCTGAGTCGCTTTTTGCACGGCCAGTACAAGGTTAGCGACATCATAAACTGGCTCGTATTCTATCGGCCCTATTGGTGCAATAGTTGACATAACTACATCTATAAGCCGATGCAATTCAGAAAGAGTAAATCGGGCCTTTTTTTCAACACGCTTTTGAACGTTGGAAAGAAAAATGATACGATCTGGATTTAGACGAAGTAATGATAGTTCTGATTCTCGACCGAAACTCTTTCCGATTGCTCTTGCAGCATTATCAAACGAACCTACAATATGATCTTTCCTTGCAGCGGTACCAATAAGATTGTCACCTTTTACTTCGTCAAAATGTGTAAAGGTTAAAATCAGTTTTGATTCGTGTCCGCTTGCTACTAATGATTGCAAGACGGCACAAGGAGCAGCCTGCATGGGCTGTGCAGCATTATCAACAAGAATGATCGCATCGGCAAGTCTAAATCGCCGGGTCACAGAAGTTGATAGACTTGAGGAGCTGTCTGCAATATGTCCTATGCCTTGTCCATCCATTAACACAAGTCGAGGATGTCCATTTTCCCACCATTCCGGAGCAAATGGGCCGGACACCCGAATACCTTCTACTAAAGGAGTTAATAACCGGCCATAGTTAGGAGCATAATTACTGGAAAACCGATTCATTGTTTTTATAAACTGTTCGCGATCTGATGTTGAATACTGCCATTTTACGGGCCAGCCATCTCGACCTTTATCGAGTTCACCTTCATCTAAAAAAGTGAATCGCAACTCCACTTCATCGAGAATGGAGTCAATTAGATTGTGAAATCTCTCATCATCGGACAATTGATCTTCAACAAGCTCTTGAAGAATATCACGGTCTTGTTTTGTAGCCTTGCCGAGTTCGATCTCTAATTCAGAAGCGGTCTGAGCAAGATTTTCACGCGAAACATCCGCAAGTTCAGATATTTTTACTAGATACTCTTCTAATATGGCAAGAAGACGGTCACGCTCTTCTTGAGAAATCAGGCTATCTTCAATATCCTGATCAACCTCATCTTCATCGTCAATCAATTCTGAGTTTTCGGATTTTCTAAGCAATAAAGGATTTCCAAGAATATAGCTCAATCTAAACCTCTGTTCGCCATGTTCAAGGAATTTGCGAATAATATCCCTTTCCGGCATACCTTCAATACTGCTTGTGATAGCTGCTGATACGCATTCTGAAATGTATTGTCGAACACGATCTCTTGGAATAAATGTAACTACTCCATGAAAATCTCCATCTTGAAGGATAACTTCAATGTCGCAAATAGTTGTCTTTGCGGCTGATATTGATGGAAACCGCTCTTTTTCCGGATCAGTTCCAATCAACTGGCGAAGTACCGTAGTTTTGCCAGCACCCGTTGTGCCAACAAACTGTAGTCTGGCATAGCCATCATCAGATTCTTTTCCTCCGGGAAGGGGTAGTATATCCTCGCGAATCGCCCACCCATCATGAGCTTCTGGTTGCATAGGATCATAGAAAGCGGCCACTATTTTTTCGTCAAATTTTGACTGGGCTTGTTGGCGAGCAGCAGATGTCCACATTGTTTCGTCTTCAAGGATTTCATTAAGTTGATCTACAAGCTCCTGAGCCAACGCCTTGTCCGGTGTACCCAGCCCTCTACGTACACGGAGTTTTTGCTTCCCATCTGGCCCTAAACAAACAGGATGCCTGAAAATTAAGCACCAGCTTGACCTGCCCTTGTTTAATGTTGCTTTTGGATATTTCTTAGTCATACCAGCGTCCTTTCGAAACAGCCGTTGTTCTTTGTTGTTCCAGTGTGTATTCTATCACAGATTTTTATGGTGTCAATAAATAAACGGAACAACTTAGAACAACATTGAAATATTCATAATGCGATGTATAATAAGCACTTATGATTTATTAAGGAAAGGCAGGTGGGAAATTTTTCTAAAAATTTTTCAGTAATTTGTATTTTATAAAAACTAGCTTTTCTCTGCCTATTAACCACCTCCTTCTTCTGTTTTTCTAAAACGCCCAGAAATCGCTTATAGCCTTATCTGGCGGGGGGATAGTCATCCCCGTGCCATTTGCTTTTTCGCAAGTGTTAAGTTTATCTATTTCAATGACATAGCTATTTTTTAATATTTTATGGCTTGAGATGTGCACATATTTAGCACTAAATTTTTAGCTTCAAACCCTTGGCAAGTTGTTCAAAATATCAGGGATATATTCATTTCCAGTTTTAATTTTTAAATCTCTTGACAAAACTGGCCGAAATGTGTAATAATATCGACACATGTAGTTAAATGTATAGTTTATAACACAATGAAAAAAGACAGCAAAATTGACAAAGTACTGGAATATGCCAGAGAGCATGGCGTAATTCGTGTCCGGGATGCCATTGCCGAAGGGATGCATCCGGAATATCTTCGCAGGCTATGTGACCAAGGACTGCTTATAAAAATAGGCAGAGGTACATATATTCCTTCAGATATGGATTTCAGCGAAAATATCGGACTGGCTCAGGTTGCCAAACGGGTTCCCCATGCTGTGGTATGCCTGCTGTCGGCTCTGCTATTCCATGATATTGGAACCCAGCTTCCACATGAGATTTGGATTGCCATTGATCGCAAGGCAGCCCGACCCAGACTGAAATATCCGCCGGTACGTGTCATGCGTTTTTCCGGTAAATCTCTTTCGGAGGGCATTGAAGAACATATCATCGAGGGCGTTACTGTCAAGGTCTATAATAAAGCAAAGACAGTGGCTGACTGCTTTAAATACCGCAATAAAATCGGCCTTGATGTAGCTCTGGAGGCACTGAAAGATTGCCGCCGGAGGAGACTTTGCAGTAATGACGAACTTTGGCAATATGCCAAAATTTGCAGAGTCAGTAAAGTAATGAAACCTTATCTTGAGGCACTGTCATGAAAAACACCGGTCGAAATATCATCGCTTCCGTTCGTCAGAAATTGATCAATCTCAGCAATGAAAGAGGTGAAGACCCAAATCTGGTTTTTATACGATATGCGATTGAGCGTTTCCTGTATCGTCTCTCATGTTCTAGGCAATCCAGTAAATTCGTTTTGAAAGGCGCGATGCTTTGGGCGGTATGGGCAGGTAAGCCGCACCGCCCAACAAAAGACCTGGACTTATTGGGCTACGGGGATGCGTCCGCAGAAGCGATTCGAGTAATATTTAGCGAAATATGCAAGGTTACGGTTGAGCCTGATGGCATGATGTTTAATCCCGAGGCCATTCGTATAACCGAAATACGTGAAGAATTGGAATATCCGGGTCAGCGAGTAAAGCTTGAAAGCAGGCTCGGCAATGCCCGCATTAATATCCAAATTGATATTGGCTTTGGCGACAGCATTATCCCGGCACCGATAGAGATTGATTATCCGACATTGTTGGATATGCCTTCGCCGCATATTAAAGCCTACCCAATTGAAACGGTTGTAGCTGAAAAACTTGAAACGATTGTTTCAAAGGGTGTGCTAAACAGTCGGATGAAGGACTTTTACGATCTAAGAATTGTTGTTATTTACGATTATGCGGATTTAAATGTTCCAATGCTGGCAAAAATGCACGAACGGCGATTGAGTGGCTATAAAGCAATCGGCTATGAATACCAAACTACGCTTGAAAATGACAGGATAGAGGAATAATAATGGCAAAGAAAATGACAAATTCATTCGTCAATTTATCATGGGACGATCTTCGAAAATGGGCCGGAAGCAAAATTGTTTCACGGGGCAAAAGTTATCAACGACAAAAATTGGTATCGAAGCTGGCGATTCTTGATAATGGCGATTTGCTCGCCTGGGTTGATGGCACCCACAAATACGCCACAAAAGTGACAATCGACGAGGATGAATTGCCGGAATCAACATGCACCTGCCCATACGGCTATGACTGTAAACATGGCGTTGCTGTAGTATTGGAATATTTGGAGCAGGTCGAAAAGAAAAAGAAAGTGCCAAAAGCCGCTAAAAACGATGAACGGCTTGCTCTTTTTGACCATGATAACTGGGAGGACGACTATGAAGATTACGATGATGATGACTGCACAGAGGATTATCATGATTTCATTAAATCGTCTCTAACGAAAAAAGATAAGACAGAAATCTCTGCGTTTCTGAAGGGCAAAACCAAAACACAACTCACCGAGTTGATCATTGAGTTGGCGAGTAAATTCCCCCAAATGGCACAGGAGCTGACAGACCGGCAACAGCTTATGTCAGGAGATGTGAAATCGCTAATCAAGCGGCTTAAAAAGGAAATCCGCGATATAACCAGCGAACCCGGATGGCAAAATCACTGGAATCATGAAGGTTATACTCCGGATTATTCTGAAATATGCATCAAATTGGAAACTCTATTAAAGGCGGGGCATCCAGATGAGGTTTTGAAGCTTGGGCAAGAACTTATCGAACTTGGCAACCAGCAAATCGAAGAAAGTCATGATGACGGCGAAACGGCTATGGAAATTGAGGAATGTATGCCGGTCATTGTGAAGGCTCTTAAGCAATCTTCTTTGAGCAACGCTGATAAACTGGTATGGGCTGTGGATGTTGTCCTAAAGGATGACTACGATGTTTTTAACGCTTTTGACGAATACCTTGGAGGCAAGCACGCAAAGGCTGATTGGAATATTCTAGCTGACAAGTTACTGGCCCGGCTTAAGCAAATGAAATCTTCAGATAACCGAAGCGATTTTCATCGGGATTATAAGCGAGATCGACTTAGTAATATGATTATACATACTCTTGAACAGTCTGGCAGAGATAATGAGATTATTCCGCTGTGTGAAGTAGAGGCGCAAAAGACAGGAAGTTATCCCCGATTGGTCAAGTATCTTATCGCAGAGAAAAGGGATGAGGATGCTGAACGCTGGATTCTCGAAGGCATTCAAAAAACTGAAACAGAATTACCTGGAATTGCTTCTGATTTGCGGAATCGATTAAAAGAAATTCGCTCTTCACAAAAAGATTGGCGCGCGGTTGCAACCATGCAAACCGAAGAATTCGTTCGGCGTCCTTCAACAGGCACTTATACAGAATGTAAAAAAGCCAATGTCAAAACCAAGACCTGGCCAAAAGTTCGAGAGCATCTTTTAGTGTATCTCGAAAAAGGAGAATTGCCCTGGAAACAAAAAGGCTGGCCGCTTGGAAAGTCAAATCAATCCAAGTCTGACAGGCTATACCGCAATACTTTCCCTATGATCACACTGCTTATTGATATCGCTATTCTGGAAAAACAACCCGACCGAGTTATTTTCTGGTACGATCATGCACAAAATGGAAGAAATTGGGTTGGTGTAGGGGATGACAGAATTGCCGCGGCCATTCAGGAGCATGCACCGGAACGGGCAATTTCAATCTGGAAAACAATCGCCGAAGGACTTATCAATCAGACAAAGCCCAGTGCCTATGAACAAGCTGCCAGATATTTAAGAAAAGCTGAAAGTGTAATGAAGCAACAGAAAAAACTGACCGAATGGAAAATTTACTTAAATGGCCTTCGAGAGCAACATGCCAGAAAAAAGCGTTTCATTGAAGTCTTGGACCACTCCGATGGCAGGCCGATCATAAGTAGAAAAAAATAATGGAGAATTAACGTGCAATTTGATTTGATTGAATTGGAACAACTTGCAGCAGAAAAGGAAGATGAAAACTGGCGATTTCGCAGTTTTCTGAAATTTTATGATGGCATGACGGATGAAGAGCTTGATTCACTTGTTTATAAAACAGCTGACGAGATTGGCTCTGCCGTTGACTGTACCCAGTGCGGCAGGTGTTGCGAAAAACTAAACCGATGTGTTCAGAAGAAGATCAGCAGCGGTTGGCGGCAAAATTGTCAATCACGGTGGAAGGATTACGAGAGCAGCACCTCAAATACGATCAATCAGAGGATAAACCAGGCTGGAGAATGAAAAACTCACCCTGTCCGTTTCTGCAGGATAAAAAATGTACAGTTTATGGAAACCGCCCGGATAATTGCCGCGATTATCCCTATCTGCACGAGCCGGATTTCAGTTACAGAACATGGGGCATGATCGAGCGAACAGTTACCTGCCCGATTGTTTTTCAGGTTATGGAAAAACTCAAAGAGAAATTAAACTTCCACTGACAACGGATCAAATGTACTATGAAAAGGCTAACGGATATTAAAGCCGATGACACATATCGAAACATTGAAAATTAGTGATATTGATTTTGAAAAGAACTGTATTGCCACCAAGAGCAAGAAGACCAAAAAGTGCATGGCCTCACGGCCTGTATCAATGGAAGTAATGTCAGAACTTTCAGAATATGTCTGCCGTCTGGATGTTGGTCAGGAGAAATTGTTTCGGACTAAATTCGGCTACCGACAATGGCGCAAAATCTGCAAGAAGGCTGGGCTGACGGATCTAAAATTCCATGATTTGCGGAGGACATTCTGTTCTTTGTTGGCTCAGAATGGAGTTCCATTCGACCGCAGTGACTCAAAGACTTTTGGAACATTCATCTCCAAATCTCACGAACAAGGTGTATACAAATGTCGATCCAGTTTTGCGGCAGGCCGTAGAACAACTCCATATTAGTAAATGGCTATGATGGCAAAAACATGCTCAGTGTCGTTGTGCAAATCTATTACATAATAAAGGGGGTTGAGGAACTTCACATCTGAGAAGAGAACCATCTCCATTACTTAAAAGTATTAAGCCTTCTGTAAAACACATAAATCTATGTTAAACAATGATTTACACTCATTG
>CAZGGE010000008.1:32271-35476 GCA_964524285.1 uncultured Pirellulales bacterium | reverse complement strand
TTAAACAATCCCGCCGCCCGAATTCTTAACGAAGGAAAATGTGAACAGCAAACCAATTTCAAAAACCTCTGGCAGGTCGAAAACATACTTGCACACCATTTCACCCACATCCTTAATCGCCCGCCAAAAATGGCAAAGCACGTACTGGGCAGTTAGCTGCCTCAGAAAAGCTCCGATTGTTTATCGCTTCGCTTTTTCTTTGACGGTGTTATCCCCAGATGTTTGCGTGCCTGGTTCGTAATTTCCCTGCCTCTTTTTGTTCTTCGAACGAAGCCGACCTGTAAAAGATAAGGCTCGACCACGTCTTCGAGGGTATCTTTTTCCTCTCCCAGAGTGGCCGCGATTGCATCAATCCCGGCAGGACCACCATCATAGACCCCGGCCAGCGTTCGCAGAAAAGACCTGTCAAGTCCGTCCAGTCCAAGTTTATCGACGCCCTCCATCTTCAATGCCGCCTCCACGATTTGTTCGTTAAGCACTCCTGAGCCTTTTACCTGTGCATAGTCTCGAACCCGCTTCAGTAAACGATTTGCAACTCTGGGCGTCCCCCGGCTCCGCTGCCCTATCAATTCAAGAGTCCCCGCCTCATAATCAAGTTGCAGCAAACCCGCAGACCGCCGCAGAATCGCCGACAACTCTTCCACACTGTAGAAATCCAGATGATACAACATCCCGAACCTGCTGCGAAGAGGTGCACTCAAAAGGCCCGCCCGCGTCGTCGCGCCAACAATAGTAAACCGTTTCAAAGGAAAATTGATGGTCTTGGCATGAAGACCGCTGTCAACGGTAAAGTCCACCCTGAACTGCTCCATGGCCGGGTAAATAAACTCCTCCACCGCAATGCTCAGCCTGTGAACCTCGTCGATAAAAATCACTTCGCCGGTGCCCACATTACTAAGCAACCCCATCACATCCCCCTGTTTCATCATTGCCGGCCCGGAGGTGCAGCGAATCTTCGCGCCCATTTCATTTGCCACTATATGCGCCAGGGTCGTTTTGCCCAACCCGGGCGGCCCGTAAAACAAAATGTGCTCCAGAGGCTCCCCTCTCTGCTTGGCCGCTGTAATCGCTATGGAAAGTTTCTCACGTACGTTACACTGACCGATGCACTCCTCAAGGGAATCGGGTCTGAGCGAAAGATTAAACACCTCTTCCTGCTCATCCACGGCGCCGCCGTTCAAAATCCTATTTATTGACATATTATTACCCGAAAATACTCAGCCTGAAATCAGCCGTCTTATTTTTTGACTTTCACACTTCCACTCCCTGCTTCAGGCGGTAAACCACCGGCACAAGCTCCTCAGCGGAAATTAATTCAGGATGCCTTTCATAAGCAAGCTCTATCAGCTCCATCGCCTCACTGCGTTTCTCTCCCCACGCAAGCAAAATTTCCAGCGCCTCCGCCTGAAAAGGCTTAAAAGCCGGCTTCTCGCGCCCCGCCTCCGCGTCTCCCACAGCAAACGTTTGCAGCTTGCCCTTCAACTCGGCTATAATTTGCTGAGCCAGCCGCTTGCCAACCGCCGGCAGAGAAAGCAGAAACTTATCATCACCATTTTCTATCGCCGTCGCAATTTGCGCTATCGGAACGTTCAAAGAACGCAACCCCTTTTTGATGCCCATGCCTTTAACGCTGGTGTACTTCGCAAAAAAATCCCGCTCCGCCTCATTCAAGAAACCAACCATCCTCGGTATCATATTGCCGCCGCCGGGTGTCCCCTCGTAGTATTCCATAGTGCAAAGCGATACGTCGCCTCCTATCCTGTCCGAAAGCGCGCTCACACAGTACCCGCCGAGAAATACCTCATAACCCACCGGCCCGACGCGGACCAGACAACTGCCGCTGTCAAGTCTTTCAAGTTTGCCTTCGATACTCGCTATCATAACACAAATTATACACCCACAACGCCGTATGTAAAATCATCCATCACCACAAATAATAATGTATCACAGAACGACCCCGCTTTTAATCGCGTTCGAACAACAAGCCGCTACCGCAATCGCGTCCGCAACGTCGCTGGTAGTCGGCGGCTCCGCCAGAGAGAACAGGCTCTGAACAGACCTCTGTATCTGCTGTTTTGATGCCTGGCCGTTGCCGCTTACAGATTTTTTGATACGTGTAGCGCTGAAGCTCATTACTTCGATATTTGATCGAGCGCATTCATACAGGATTACACCCCTTGCGTGTCCCATCAAAATCGCAGTCCGGGGATGCGCATAATGCGAATAAAGCTTCTCCACCGCCACAATACCGGGCCTGAACCGCTCCAGCAATGATGCAATGTCGTCGGCTATTTGTTTTAGCCTTGCCTCTATGGCACTTTTGCCGTCGGTCTGAAGAAAACCCGCCTCAATCAGTTCATCCCGGTCGGCACCGGCCCGAACGCAGCCATAACCACAAACCTGCAAACCCGGGTCTATTCCCAGAATTGCTACAGCCATCTCCACACCGTTCCTTCAGCCCTGTCCTCAAGAACGATACCAAGCTCGGACAACCTGTCGCGAATTTTGTCCGCAGCCGCAAAATCCTTATTATCACGAGCGGCTTTCCTCTGCTTTAGGAGTATATCCACCATCTGGGAAAGTTTATACTGCATATCCCCGACCGGCTGCGAATATTCCTCCTTCAAAATACCAAGCACATCCCCGCCAAGCTTCTCGAACGCATTGTCCAATGCCTCCAACGTTCCCTGCGTAACCTTTTCTCCCCCCAAAACATCATTGGACAGCCGAACCAGTTCGAAAACCGCCGATAACGCCACCGACGTGTTCAAATCGTCATTCATCGCATCTTCGAACTTACCTTTTATCTGCTCGGCCTGTTTGACCACCTCTTCGTTGGCAGGCCCCTGTGCCGCCGAATCCGCATTTCTTTTCAAATCAGAAAATGCCCGCGTTATCTTTTCCAGCCCGCTTTGTGCACCGAACAGAGCCGCATCCGAAAAATCAAGAGGACTGCGGTAATGACTGTTCAAAATCAACTGCCTCACCGCGAGCGGCTCGTAACTTCTGGTCAACCTCTCGTGCGCACCACTGAACGCCTGCTTCAAAGTGATAAAATTATTCAGGCTCTTGCCCATTTTTTGCCCGTCGACGGTAACCATATTATTGTGAATCCAGTAACGCACGAACTTTGCATTGTTCGCCGCCTCCGACTGTGCAATCTCACAGTCGTGGTGAGGAAACTGGTTCTCAAGCCCGCCGCCAT
>CAZGGE010000008.1:22458-32261 GCA_964524285.1 uncultured Pirellulales bacterium | reverse complement strand
TTTCATACTCATCACCGAACACTCGAGGTGCCAGCCCGGATAACCCATTCCCCACGGGCTCGGCCACTGCATAATGTGATTAGGCTCAGCCTTTTTCCAGAGCGCAAAGTCCACCGGGGCCTTCTTGTCCGGCGACACTTCCACCCTTGCACCCGCCTGCATTTCTTCGACGTCCCTGCCTGAAAGTTTGCCGTAATCCTTGAACTTCGCCACCTCAAAATAAACCGAGCCGTTCACCTCGTAAGCATAGCCTTTTTCAAGAAGTGTTTTCACCAGCTCAATCTGCTCGATGATATGACCGCTTGCACGCGGGCTTATGTCCGGGCGAACACAATTAAGCCGGTCCATATCCTCAAAATAGCTGCGTGTATAATATTCGGCAACCGCCATCGGGTGTTTATGTTCCTTCCTTGCCGCTGCGACTATCTTGTCCTCTCCCTCGTCTGCATCGTCGGTCAGGTGGCCCACGTCCGTTATATTCTGAACGTAAGTTACCGAATAACCCAGATAGCGAAGATAACGGAGAAGTACGTCAAAACTCACATAGCTTTTGGCGTGCCCCAGATGAGCATGGCCGTAAACCGTCGGACCGCACACATACATACCCACCCTGTCCTTGGCTAACGGCTTAAATTCCTCTTTGAGCCGGGAAAGACTATTGTAAACCTGCAAACCCATAACAAAAAATCCTCCTCAAAGCCTTAAAGACTTCGCTTAATTTTCTTTCTTAAAAGCACCACAGCAGTCGCCGCTATCGCCTCACCCGAGCCGACCTCACCCAGACCTTCATTTGTCTTGGCCTTGACGTTAACGGCATTGAAATCAATCCCCAGAAGACTGGCGATGCAACGTTTCATTTGCGCCTTGACGGGTTCGAGCCTGGGCCGCTCCGCATGTATCGTCAAGTCGACATTGACCACCGTCCATCTTTGTTGAGCCAGCCTCTCTTTAACGTCCAGCAGTAAACCTTTGCTGTCCGCATTTTTCAGGGCCGGCTCACTGTCGGGAAACATCATTCCGATATCGCCCATCCCCGCTGCACCGAGCAAACCGTCAATGACCGAATGCAGCACAACATCGCCGTCACTGTGCCCTCTCAGACCATGCGAAAAAGGAATCTGCACGCCGCCAAGCATCAGGCGCCTGCCCTCCACCAGTGTATGAATATCCGTGCCTATACCCACACGGTATTGATGGTCGTGTTCTTCTATCACAACACACCCTTTGTGCTCGGCACATCGCCGCCTGCGAACCTGACCGCCTTACCCAGTGCCTGTCCGAGGCCCTTGAATATCGCCTCGGCTATGTGATGGCTGTTCGTCCCGTAAGGAACATTTATATGAAGATTGAACTTTCCGGTATTCGCAAAACTCCGCAGCATCTCTTCCAGGCACTCGACGTCAAAATTACCGATTTTGCTCGTCTGATATTCCACTCGATATACACAGCAGGGCCTGCCTGAAAGGTCTACTGAAACGTTGGCGAGCGCCTCTTCCATGGGAACCGAACTGTGACCATACCTGCCAATCCCTTTCTTGTCACCAAGTGCCTTAACAAGACACTCACCAAGACATATTGCAACATCCTCCGTCGTGTGATGAGCGTCCACCTCCAAATCGCCGGACGCCTTGACCGAAATGTCAATCCTGCTGTGCTTGCTCAAATGCGCCAGCATGTGATCCAGAAAACCAATACCAGTATCGATATCGTATTTACCAGCACCGTCAAGCTTCATCTCCACCGAAACCTGTGTTTCCTTTGTCCGTCTTTCAACTTTCGCTTTTCGCTCGCTCATAATTATCTCAACCTTTGACTATTCGTGAAACCGCTGAAAGCAACCTGTCGTTTTGCTCTCGCGTTCCAACCGTTATTCTTAATTTATCACTCAGGCCCGGCGTATCGAAATACCTGACATAGATATCTTCCGCAACCAGCTTGTCGTAGATATCACCTGCGTCCGCCGTCGTACTGCGTGCGAGTACAAAATTCGCCCGGCTGTCAATAACCTGAAACTTCATTTCTCTGAGTTTTTCGGTAAGCCTGCCTCGCTCGTCCTTTATCTTCTCGACGTTCCTGCGAAAATAATCATGGTCCTTCATTGCCGCCGCCGCCACACGAATTCCAACTGCGTCGACATTATAAGAGTCCTTTACCTTCATAAGCTCTTTTATCAACCCCGCATGCGCCATGCCATAACCGAAACGAATACCCGCAAGAGAATAACCCTTGCTCATGGAGCGAAGGATAATAACGTTATCAAATTCTTCAATCAGGCTCACACAACTTTCCTCTGCAAAATCCACGTAAGCCTCGTCAATCAGCAAAAGCCCGCTTAGTTCATCCGCCAGTGAAGCCAGCTCCTCCACACTAACAAACGTACCACTGGGAGCATTAGGATTGCAAACTATCGTAAGAGCAGCACCGGCACCTGCCAGCTTTGCGGGAAGATTAAATTCCTCGTCAAAATTTATTTCTGTCGCCCGGCAGTTCCGAACCTGTGCCAGCACCGGATAAAGCGAATACGTCGGAACCGGATAAGCCACCGCACGAGACTCATCACAGGCCGCACTGAACACAATCCTGAGCAAATCATCTCCACCGTTGCAGCACATTATCTGTTCCGCCGTCACACCATTAACTTCCGCCGCTGCTTCCCGAAACTCGTTACCAAGTGGGTCCGGATAACGACGTAGTAACTGCCCGTCGATGTTCGCCAGAACGTCCGCCACCATCGGCGAAGGTGGATAAGGATTTTCGTTTGTGTTAAGTTTTACAACGTCAGAGCGGCCCGGCTGAAAACCAGGCTCGTAACCGCGCATCTGCTCCACGTTGTCGCGAAAATATCCCATAAAAGGCTCCCATGGCAGCACCCGATTATAAGGATATTAAACGCAAACGCAAACGCGTATTTGGTGATTACCAAACTAAAACCCCGTCCGCAACCCCCGTACAAAAGAAGTTAAATGCTGAAATTACACCCGAACTGATTCAAAACGCCCCAATAAAATCTACCATCGCCGCTCACGATGAATACTCTGCAGCGTCAACTCCATCTCCCCAATCTTGCGCATCTCCAGTATGTACGCGATGATGTCCTTTTTGCTCACGATACCAACAAGTTTTCCGTCCGCAACAATGGGCACACGCCTGAAGTGGTGCTTAATAAAGCAATCCGTAACGTCAATCATACTCTCACTGATATCGAAGCTCACAACGTCCTTCGACATAAAATCCTCGACCTTCGATTCGCCCGGCACGTTGGCATAAAGCAGTGTTAACACATCCTTTTCAGTGATAATTCCGGCGATGGTCATATCGTCGTTTACCACCGGCAGACCGGTAATATAATTTTCTGACAGCAGCTCAATCGCCTCATACACAGGGGTGTCTTTTCTGACTGTAATAACTTCTGTCTCCATAATGTTTTCCACCCTGAACATGTTGTTGACATGATTCGAGGGTACTTTTTTTCGCTTTGCTGAAACGGATTTCTCTTCATATTGCTGGGTCGTGCTCGGCTGATTCATTTTAGCTTACCTTCCTTTGTAAAAATTGGTTTCAAATACCACGCCGTCATCAATACCCCATGCCTTCCTCCCCAACCACGCCGGTAATTTCCAGGAGACGGCGATATATAAATCCTGCTCCTGCCAAAAACCTCCGACAATCAATTGACATAACACAGAAGCTGCTGAATTACTTTAATTATTGTCGGCAATTATCAACTACGAATTTAGTATGAACCACGGATTTTCCTGGACTGCATTAACGCTTTTTCCGGTTTCCCCCTGTGAGCTTTACCCCCTTGTTGAATATCGGTCCTGGATAGCAACCACTGCCTGCCTCTTCGATGCCTTCGAATCAATTTCTTTTACCTCCGCTCGCCCGTCTGCACGCGTTGCCTTGAAAACGTCAAAAACCGTTACCAATCCACACACCCGCCCCTCCGTGTTTACGACCGGCAGCGCATGTTTGCCGCTGCTCTGCATAACCTCGACCACCTCCGCAAACCCGCTCTCAGCACTAACCGTCCTTACGGGCCGGCTCATTATCCACTTCACCTTTATCTGCAATGTTGCATCATCAAGAGCACGACGCCACCTGGAAAATATTGGCCTAAGATACGGACTTAAGGCACCGGTCAAATCCGAACGCGACAATATCCCCTCAATCGCAAACTCGTCCCCTACAAGAAGGTACCTTACGTTGAGTTGCTGCATCCGTGTCAACGCATGTTGAACACTCTCTTCGCCGTCAACACGGAAAACCTCCTCACGCATAATATCTTCGACCCGAATTTCAGGCCCAAAACGTCCGCTTTCCAGTCCCGCCGGCGTTTTTACCTGTCCGGCAGATAATTGCCCCTCTGAAAAACCAAATCTCCCCTCCGCTCCTTCAACAGACTTCGAAATATCTGGTTCAACCCCTTGTTCAACCGTCATCTCCTGCTCGACCGTCCGGTCCGCAACGCCGGTGATGTCTTTGATGCAGGCATCGAAACCCCAGTGTCTGCCGCCGCATTTTTTACACAAAGGTGGCTTCTTTACGGAACCCCCATTCACTGTCCCCGCTTCTGCTGATTTCGATTGTTTTTCCACCGAATCCCTTCTGTCTTCTTCCATACCAATACCGTACAGTCTGCACTATCACCGCTCTATAAGCAGTCGTCTCTCAATTATTATTTTCGGTCGTTACCGCGGCTACTTAAGCGCCTTGCAAAAGCTTCTTTGGCCCCCCGGATGAACCCCCATCTGAGAGCCCCCTTAATTCGCCTCGGAGCCGCTTAGAACCTCATTTTCACACCTGCCTGCCAGTTCCTGAACCCGCAGAAAATCATCGTTGCGGTTCAGATACGCTTCGACCACAAGCGGGTCAAAATGCTTACCCTTTTCGTCCAAAATCGTCAATTTCGCCACTTCCGGCTTAAACATCGGCTTGTAAACCCTTGAGGTCGTCAGCGCATCATACACGTCCGCCAGTGCCACAATACGTGCAGCCAAAGGTATCTGGTCTCCTTTAAGCCCGTCAGGATACCCTTGACCGTTAAAACGCTCGTGGTGATGTCTGGCAATGTCAGCCGCCATCTTGAGAAAACCAGCCGTGTTCGTACGAGCAACAGTACGCTCCAGGGCAGCCGCTCCTATGACCGAATGTTGCTTCATTATCTCGAACTCCTCCTGAGTCAGCGACCCGGGCTTCAGCAAAATCCGGTCGGGAATGCCAACTTTGCCGATATCGTGCAGTGGACTCGAACGATAAAGGTCCTCCTCGTAGCGCTCGTCTATCTCACTGGAATATGAGCCATTGCGTCGAAGCTCATCGGCAAGCAGCCTGCAATAACTGCGAATGCGTTCGAGATGAGCACCCGTCTCAGGGTCCCTGGATTCGGCAAGATTCGCCAATGCAAAAACAGTTACGTCCCGAGTCTCGGTTATCTCGGCAGTCTGCTCCTTAACCATCTGGTCAAGATTGTTAAGTAAGCGCCACTTTTCCGTTAGAGCGCACGCAATCTGCCTTACCTCTATGCTGTCGAAAGGTTTTTTCAATATCAAAAGACGGTCGGTCTGTCCCAACTGCCCTATCATGTCGCTCCATGAATAATCCGAATGAGCCGTGCAAATCACAATCTGGAGTGTAGGCTCCCTCTCCCATATCCGCTTTATAGTTTCTAATCCGTCCCATCCGGGAGGCATACGCACGTCAACAAAGGCCATAACATATCCCCGTCCCGACTCCGCCGCCTGTACGACTTTTTCCATTCCCTCCCGGCCCTGATAAGCCGATTCTACCTCAAACTGTTGCTGGACGGGCTTCGAATCTTCGCCGAACAAAAAAGATTTTGTTTCCTCGAGAACTGCGTTTCGTCCGTCACCACCCGACAGAATAGCACGAAAATCCTCGTGAATCGACTCGTTATCATCGACTACAAGAATACGGGCAATTTGTTCTTTTTTCATTTCACACATTGTTCCACCCTTGAAGGCCTGTAAGGAAGCTCAAGCGTAAAGACCGCTCCCCTGCCCGGCCCATCACTATAACCCTTTAACCAGCCACCCATCTCCTCGGCTGCCAGCGCCGAGCTGTGCAGACCGAATCCATGACCGTTTCTCTTCGTTGTAAATCCGTGCCTGAATATCTTCGTCAAATTCCTGTTATGAATTCCTATGCCTGTATCCGTAACCTCCACCCGCACCTTGTCCTCTCCCTGTTTCCAGGAACGTATCTTCAGTATCCTCTCACCCTCCTTGTACTTGAGAGCATATTTGGCGTTACTTATAAGGTTAACAAGAATCTGCAAAACTCGCTGGCGGTCAAGCTGTAACTCACCCAGCTCGCAATATTCCCGAACCAGTTTAATCTCGTGCCTTTCCAGCCCGGACTGATTAATCTCTATCGCATCCTCAATTACCTCTTCGAGCATGGCCGACACCATAACCCCGGATGCCTTCGCATAAAGCTGCTGCATCTTCACTACATTTTTGATGTGCTCAACGTTCTTGCCGAGATTCTTCAGTTTCCCGATAATATTTTCTCGCTCGGTGCTTAATTTCCGCGCAGCCTCCGCCAGATATCGCGGTATATGGCGACCTCGGGAATCTTCCGCCAAAAAATTAGCCATATCCGAACGGTGCGACTCCAGCATCTCCGCCACCTTCGAAAAATTTGAAACCTCCGACTCCGCAAGTCTCTCGGAAATCAACTCCGCACTTACGTTAATACTGTTCAACACGTTCCCGACGTTATGCAATACGTCTGTTGCCACTTCCGCCATACCCGCCCGGTGTGACGTCTCCATTAGCTTATTGTAGGTCTCCTTAAGCTGGAAATTCACCCGCTCCAGTTCCAGACGAGCCTTCTCCGCCTGCTCCTTTGAATTGCGCAACTCCTCTTCAGCCCTTTTTCGCGACGAAATGTCCGCATAAATACCCAGAACACCGATTATATCACCGTTGGCGTCCCGCAAGGGAACTTTGCTGGTCAAAGCCGTCGCCACCTTGCCGCCTGCCTGAAGCTGCTCCTCCTCCATATTGATTATAGACTTGCCGCTTTCAATAACCTCCCTGTCGCATTTCAAATACCAGTCTGATTGCTCCTTCGTCCACGGCAAATCGTAATCAGTCTTGCCCACGACCTCCTCGGGTCCGCTTAAGCCCGCAGCCTTGCTGAAATTTTCGTTACAACCAAGATATCGCGAATCCCTGTCCTTCCAGAAAACGTGGTTCGGAATATGGGCCAGAACATTGCTTAAAAGCTGCTGGTGATTCTTGATTTTTACTTCCGTTTGCTTTTGCTCCGTAATATCACGGAAATACCAGATTCTGCCGTAATACCTGCCACCGGGGTCCGCCAGTGGGGCCGAATAGCGGTCAAACACTTTGCCGTCCTTGAACCGTATCTCATCCCTGCTTTTGTTTCCTCGGTTATGATAAAGGAACCTCACTCGCTCCAGAAAGCCGTCAGGGTCCTCCAGTTGCTCAAAAAAATTGGCAAGAAGCACATCGTCGTCTCCGCTTTCGAGTGCATCAGATGGCAAACTCCACATTTGAGCGAACCTGCCGTTAGACAACAATATCTTACCCTCCGGGTCCACTACCAGAATGCCGTCTATCGACGTCTCCGAAACCGCTTCCAGCAGGGCATGCTTTATAACAACCTCTTCCTCGGCAAGTTTGCTCTCGGTAATATCCTTCAAAAGACCGTCGTAAGAAAGTATCTGTCCATGCAAATCGAAGTTGCCCACAAGCGTACTTCTGACCCATCGCGTCTGCCCTTCCTTGCGAATAATCCGGTGCTTTAGAGCCTCCACTCCCCTGCCGTTTATACAGTCATCCACCTGCCTGTATACCGCTTTTCGGTCCTCCGGATGAACCATCTCTATCCACAAACGGGGCTGCCTGCACAATTCCTCCGGACGGTAACCGGTAACTGCAACACTTGACTCACTGTGAACCGTCTTCGTCGCCTCGCCGTTCTCGAAATGAACTGTATAGATATAGTCCGTAACTGCCTCTGTCAGACGACGGTATCTTTGCTCGCTCTCACGCAGCCTTGCTTCGGTCTCTCTGAGAGCCTCAACTTCGACCTTCCATGTCTTGTCTTCGACTACACCCTGATAGCCATTGCAACGATGATGAATATCCGCCGTGCTCGTGAAGTAACCACTGATGTTTACCCTCTTGCCGTTGCTTGTCTTAAGCGTTAAATCCTTAACGCCTTTCTCGCCCCTTTTCAAACCCTCCAGAAATTGTTTTCTGTCTTCCATATCAAACCAGAAACGCTCCGGAAGAAAAACACTGCCCCTCAAGTCCTCACCCTCACTTAACTCCAGCAACTCCATAAACGACGGATTAATATAGGCTATCCTGCATTCGGTATCGAGCGTTACCACTCCGCTGCCGGAACAGCCCAGAAGCTCCATGTTACCTCTTTCTTCTTCTCGAAGTTTCCCGCCGACCGCCTTGAAGATATCCGTTTGTGTAACAATCCCTCGCAAACGGTCATCCTCCATAACCGCAAGACGACGGACATTCTTCTCCTCCATCATCCGGCTTGCGCTGAAAACCGAAAGATTGCAGTTAACACTTAACACGGGCACACTCATCACCTCATCAATCCGCACCTCGCAGCAATTCCGCCCCTTACTGATGACACGCTTGAAAAGGTCTCTCTCCGTAAATACCCCCTCCACACGCTCGCCGTTCATAACCAACACGCAGGAAATACCTCGCTCCGACATAAAACTCGCTACATCCGCCACGCACGAATCCCCTCTCGCCGTCGCCACGTCTTCGCTCATCACCTGCTCAACACCTCGCCACATCCCGTAAGAGGTCATCAGTCTAATCATATCGGTTTGTGTAATAATACCGACGAGCCGTCCACCCTCCGATACAGGCAAACGCTTTATCTTGTGTTGCTCGATAACGTCCGCCGCCTCAAGTACCTTTGCGTCCTCCTCTACAGTTATCACCGGCACGGTCATATAATCCTTGACCCTTATCATCTCCGCTTCATTTTGTTTCGCCGCCGCACGCTTGAGAAAATCCGTCTCGGTAACTATACCCCGAATTTGACCGTTCTCCACTACAACTAAGCACGACACCCCCTGCTCACTCATCACCTTCGCCGCATCCGCCCAGCTCGCCTCCGGCGATATGGTTACAACTTCCTCCTTCATCACGTCTGCCGCCGCAGGCAACTGACGAAATGATGTGAGTGCATGTTCTGTTTGTTCAACTCTTGCCCGCAACAAGTTGACAAAGCCTTTTTTACAATATCCCCCATTGGTAAACATCGTTATTCCCCACCGCTGCCGCTCAACGCAGAAAAAGGACAGCAAAAATTAGATTTTAGAGGGTGATTCATTTTATACTAACCACAATTACATCCCTCCTCCTTGGCGAGCTGAACACTGAATTTATAATGTTCAACTCATCCACCGAAAAATCGGACCAAAGGAATAATTCATTGACAACTCCGTTTCAGAAGACACGACAAACCTTTTCTAAAATTACAGCCAACTATCGGCCAAAACGATAACTTACTTCCACCCATAAAGAGACGCCACTCAGGGCATTCCATATCTGCTTACATGATTAAGTCTGGGCCGTCATATTATCGGCCCTCCAAATCAGCAAGCGCAGGGTTAGTTGACCATCTGCGCAATTTTTCGGACCATAAATGGAACACGAAAAACCGAAATACTCATCCCCCCAAACCATCTCACCATCCACAAAAAAACCGGGGCCTGCACTGAAAAGCACAGGCCCCGGATTCGTTCAATCAAAGCTCCTAATCAGCAG
>CAZGGE010000008.1:18296-22448 GCA_964524285.1 uncultured Pirellulales bacterium | reverse complement strand
GGACCTTCCAGCCATTGAGAAGCCAGAACCGCGTGGTCGAGGAAGTTGATTTTGCCGTCTCCGTTCAGGTCACTACTGCCCGGCCGCGCCGTAATGAAAAGAACAAGGTTGCTGTTAAGATACCGCATCGACTGTCGGTTAGCATCGGTGTCGTACGGAGGAACCTGGTTAATCTGAGCAGAGAATTCCTCACCTCCGCCCAGGGACTGCGGGCCGTTGGTCCACCATTCGGTTATATCGGTAACAGTTGTTATCGGAGGCCACCATGACCACCCGCCGTCGTAGACCTGTGTCTCAAGCAGTACAATAGTATCCGCGCTTATGGGCCAGTTGTGGTTAATTGTCGACTGATCCCAACTGGTATCGTTAACACGTGTTGCCTGAAGACCCGCCCACGGCCGGCCGCAGTTATACTGTTCTGATGTAATCTGAAGTTCTACCTTCACTATCTCCTTACCCTCGGCCGCATAGTCGGGTATCGCCCACTTGGCCCAGCCGAGGCCATTCGTCATGCTGCCCCAGCTTCCGAGAACTGTACGACCCGGCCAGTACTGAGTGTCAAAACCGGTCGGGCGAATACTCGGAGGCTCCGTACCACCTGCCAACTGGCTTCCGGTGCCCTTATTGATTACATAGATAGTATCCGTCCTTTCCTCTATCTCGGCAAGCCATGCACCGGCAAGTACCTGAACATCCTTGAAATCTACCTTGCAGTCGTAGTTGAAGTCGGCCGCAGGCCTGCTCTGCTCCGGTACACATCTGGGCGGATACAACCTGATGTCGTCGACGACAATCTCACCTGTGCCGCGAGCACTTACACCCCACTCACCGAAGCCGATTATCAGCTTCTTGATTTGGGTCAGGTCCACATCCGGTTCGTTGAAATCTTCAAGGTCAATATCCCACTGTTGCCAGGTTTCCTCTTTCAAATCGCTCTTATCCGGATAATACACCACGGCAACGTCATCTTCGAGGTCACGAAGTACCATGTACAAATCATTGTCATTCTCGCCTACGGTGGCATTGCCGAAGAAACTCAGCGAAATAGATTTCACAGCGGGATTACCCCTGGTAAAGTCCTGAGGCTCATCGAACGTGCGACGTATGTAAGCTCTGCCGGCCTCGTTCAGGCTGTATACGAAACGCATACCGTCTCCGCTTGCACCGGAAGCACTGTATATCTGTGTATTGCCGCCGCCCTGCCATTCTTCTCCACAATTATATGCCTCCCACAGGTCGCAGGGCTGATAGCCTTCGAAGTCGTCAATAATAAGGTAACCGGCCGTGGTAAAGCTCCAGTCGTTTCCTTCGATGATGGTGCCGTGGTCTTTTTCTTCACCATCAACACGCCAGTAATAAGTCGTATCTAAATCGAGCAGACCCGGATCGAAGTTAGGCTCCGTTGTTGCCGCCGCAGGATTGTTCTCAACCACGGGATCAACGCCTAAGTACACCGTATGGTCGACGATAAGGTCGCCTTTGGTCCAGCTCAGAAGTATCTCCGGATCGACCTCTTCCGCTTCGTTGGGTGGTGCCGGATTATATGCTCGCCCGTCATTGACGGTAACGCTCCACATGTATCCTGTAACTATGTTAGCTCCGTTGACTTCATCAACCCGCCAGTAATATGTAGTATCAAGGTCCAGGTCTATCCCCAGACTGTTTGCATCCAGCGCAAGCCTGCCCTGATATACGTTATTGGGGTCAAAGCTGGTATTTGCATCTCTTACGTCGTTGTAATCGGTGCCGAAGTAAACGTCATGCTGGTTTGCATCGTAGCCGGGCGACCAGGCAAGGTATTCTTCGTCGATATTAACGATTGGATTGTAAGCGGTCATAACCTCGCTTAACTCAGCAGCCCGCACCTCCGTCTGGTCGTTTGCATCGTAGTATGTTGCCACGACCGCGTCCGGATGTGTGCCGTAAATACCGTTCGCATCATAAGCAGTTATCCAGCCGTTGTTTATATATGTGTTGATTCTGGAGGTTCTGTCTCCATCTATAATCAGCAGGCCTTCGGTTATGTCCATACTGGGCTTGCCGACACCTCCAGAGGCCATGCTGAAATTATGAGCCTCAATGACGCCGCCGTCTAACTGCAGATGCCCCACACTGTTGACGTCACCACCAACCTGTTCCTCAAAGCATATAGCCAGATTACTACTGACCACGGCCGTGCCGCCGTACATATTCCAGATGCCTGTACCGTTTCTATGGCTTGAACCCATGTTACCCAAAGCCACATATATGGTCGTTTGATCGAGGTAGCCGCCGTACATATTGAGTATACCCATTGAAGTACCTGTGCCGTTGCCCTGGCCCAGTGCAAGACCGCCGCCTATAATGCTCGAATCCTCGTAGACATTTATAGTGCCGACCCCGCTGCCTGCTCCGATATACCTGCCGTCGTCGACATAGAACATGGCTCCGGGAAGTATATTCAACTTCGCATCGGCTCCGCTGGTATGACCTACGTAAAGTCGACCCGCTTCTTTATAGCCGGTAACATTCACGTCGTGTGTGCCTGAAATATTTACCTCGCAATGACGCGTCGGTACACAATCGCCGTCCCAGTTGTCTGCGTCTCCATAAGTATAACCATCACCTCCTCCAGTAAACTCGTAAGTGCCGACAGGACACGGACAATTATTAGGCCCAGGGGGTGTGCCCTCGGTGGTGATAACCGTGAGCATCGGTATACGAAAACGCATGCTGCTTCCGGTATCTCTCGGTACTCTATCAAATCGAATGGAAAAATACTCACCCCCGGTCATGTCTGGATATCCCGGACATCCGTTGAACCAGCGAGTAAGGTCAGCCACTTGATTATTATAGTTTCCGCTGTTATAGGGATGACAAGGGTCATCCAGCTGGTAACCGAATACTTCTATCGAACCCGGTTTGTAAGGCCAGTCGTGTGTAATTGTATCAGGGGTCCAACTTGTGTCTTCTACTAAGTTGACCTGCAACCCAGGCCAGGGTCGACCACCGTTAAAACCAATAATGCTCACGTTTAATTTTACATCCGTTATATACTGCGCAGGCGAATAGGAATCTAAAGAAGGTATGTCCCACATCTCCCAGCCGATACCGGGTGCTTCAATGTCCCCCCAGCCGCCTACATAGATAGTACTTCCGTAACCCAACTTCTCAAAATTTGGATACTCGTCATTTTCGTTCGGGTCGGTGCTGCCCGCATAACCCGATATATTTTGCACGTAAGAATAATAAAACTCCTGCGGGCCTGCTGAATCATCTTCTGTCGTGATAATCAGGTATGGGTCATAAAACGTACCGGACTTACCACCGGGAATACTTTCAAACCGCAACGAGAATACTGAATTTCCTCCCATCCACTCGTAGGCACTATACAAGTCGGTAATATCTGTTATTTTTGCGCACGTTCTGTTACTCCGCCACTGAGAGGCCAGCCGCTGGAAATGGTATTTGAATCCCAGTAATTGTCGTAATTCAACGGGTCGAATACACTGTAACACTTTACACCGTAAACGTTGGAGTCGTTGGGCTCTTTCCACTCGTTCACCTCGAACGCCAGTTCGACCTTGATAATTCTCTGCTGCGGGCTTGCTGAATCAAAGTCAGGAATGTCAAACTTGACCCATGCAGTAGAGTAGTTGGGGTCGTAATTGGGGTCATCGGGATAACCTTCCCCCTGAGGACAGCTAAATGTCCCGGTAGCAAGATAGTCCACGTTAAAGCCCGCCTGTCCACTGCAGCAACTCCCGATATAGCCGGGTATCGGGTCAACCTCGTAGGTGTATTCGCTGGCAGCCTGTCCGCTGCCGCACACAAGCAATAACACCACAAAAATAGCCGCAAACGTCATTGTCCTGTACATAATATTCCTCCTTCTCTAAAAAAATATTCGATTATCACACCTCAAAAACGAAAAAAGCGACCTGAATAAAATGATAAATTCAAAATAACACCCTTGCCTCGCCTCATAAATACTCCTATGACATGATAATATGCGGACATCCCTTCCTCATTAATCCAACGTATCATTGATAATTTACCACATTTGCCCCGGCTTTGTAAAGAACATTCTTTAATAAATTCTTCCGCTCAACATCATCGCCGTTACTCATAGGTCCTTGAAATGCAATGATTTACTCCCCCTTTTGTAATAAT
>CAZGGE010000008.1:285-18286 GCA_964524285.1 uncultured Pirellulales bacterium | reverse complement strand
TCACCCCCATTTCGTCAAATCGGTTGTAATGCTTCTCCATCCGCCGAAAAAAATCACCTAAATCCCGGTCTTCACGCTCCGACCAGAACACCTCCGCAAGGGCCGTCAGCCGCGGAAATACCCACATATCCGCCGTATCCTCATCGATATGCTCCGTCCACACGTTCCCCTCACCGCCCAGTATATGCTCCTTTTCCGCCGCCGTCAGTTCCTCCGGCACAGGCTCAAATGAATAGCTTCGCCGAAGACTCGTTACTTCATAAGTATAATCCAGATAACAATGACGCGTAGGCGACACTATCGTATCATGCCCCGCCTTCGCCGCCATTATCGCCCCGCGCATACCACGCCACGACTGCACCGTCGCGCTTTCCGCCAGACCGCCCTCAAGTATCTCGTCCCAGCCGATAAGACGCCGTCCATGACTCAAAAGAATTTTTTCGATTCGCCTGATAAAATAACTTTGAAGCTCCGCCTCGTCCGCAAGACCCTCCGACTTTATCCTCGCCCGGCACTTCGAACATTCGCGCCACCTGTCCTTTGGAACCTCGTCGCCCCCTATGTGTATATACTTGCATGGAAATAGCTCAACAACCTCGCTGAGAATGCCCTCCAGAAACTCGAACACTTTATCGTTTCCCGCACAATACACGTCCTTAAAAATCCCGCCTGTTGTTGCCACTTCAAAAGGCCCGCCGCTGCATGAAAGCTCCGGATATGCCGCCAGCGCCGACCGGCAATGTCCCGGCATCTCAATCTCCGGAACCACCGTTACAAATCTACGCCTCGCATACTCCACAATATCGCGTATATCCTCATGTGTATAATAGCCCCCGTAAACATCATCTTGCCCGGCTCTTTTACGCCACGCACCAATCTTCGTCAGCCGCGGATACTTCTTAATCTCAAGTCGCCAGCCCTGGTCGTCCGTCAAATGCCAGTGAAACCGGTTCATCTTATGATAAGCAAGCAGGTCAATATACCGCTTCACGAAACTCTTGGTCATAAAATGACGTGAACTATCCAGCAAAGACCCACGCCACTCAAACCTCGGCTTATCACGTATTACCACGCATGGAATTTTCCATTTTTGCTCCAGCTTTCGCTCACTTTCAATCGCCGCCGGCAGCAACTGACGAATAGTCTGAACGCCGTAAAACAATCCCGACGCCTTACAAGCTCTCACTACCACACCATCACCGCTCACCTCCAGTTCGTAACCTTCATCACCCAGCGAACGGTCCGCTCCCTCCGTAGTAAGAAAAATCGAATCATCCCTGCAATCCGTATCATCCTCATCCTCAACCATCATCCCCATCCCCGTTGCAGGCCGCAACCGCTCCGCAAGATAATTCGCAACCTCCTTCACCCTTGCTCCCTCACCGGCATATATCTTCGTCGTATACTTCAACTCGAAATAACCCTGCCCCGCCTTAATCTCGGCAGGCCTCGGTATCACCGAAATGGATTCCGCTGCCCTGCTCAACGCATTACCACACATAATCGCAAAAACGAAAATACACACTGACATCGCTGAAAAAATCCGGCATTTCATTATTCGCTCCACAATAAAAATCATTCACTTTGCTTGGACCGGCCTAAAAAAACACTTTGAATTATATAACCTTAGACCCGCTACACCAGAAACTTTTTCCCTCCACTAAAACCGAACCATGCAGAAGACTCATTGTTCAGCTTTATGTGGAATTTGCTGGAAAATATATGCGAAAGAACAACCGTCCGACTGATTTCTGTCCGGCTTATTTCAGGGCAAACTCTGGGTTTTAAGAGTGTCAAAACAAGGGCGGCGTTTGTTAACAGCCCTATCCGATGTTGCCGACACACAAAATGAAACATTCTTCAATTGGTTTAATAAGGTTGGAAAATGGTACCATTCAAAACAAAAAAAGAACAGATTTCGGCACTCGTAATCGAAGATGAACCCCATGTTCGAAAAATTCTCGAATACAACCTTCCAAAAGACGGCTTCGAGGTCCTGTCGGCCGGCTCCGGTGAAGACGGAATCGAGGCCGCACGACGCTACAAACCGGATGTAATTCTGCTGGATTGGATGATGCCCGGCATGGACGGAATGCAGGCGTTGTCTCGACTGAAAGAAAACGAACAAACCAGAGACATTCCCGTTTTCATGCTGACCGCCAGAAATATGGAGGATAATTTGTCAAAAGCCTTCGAGAAAGGGGCCGCCGATTACATCGTAAAGCCTTTCGACCCGCGAGAGCTTGGACAGAGAATAAGGCGCATGCTCGAAGTTATTGGCAGCGGAAAAATCTAACTTGTATTTAACCTGTTACCGGGGTGCGGGGAAGGTAATCTCAGGCAAAACTCCGCCGTGGTCGTGAGCTGTAAAAATGGGAGGTGAAAAATGAGGAGTATTGTTTTTACAAACAGAGCAATAATTAAGGCTTTAGAATGTCTCACATAACAACAAATTTTGCTACTGTAATGGTAGCCGCACCAATCCTTGTTGCAGGACTGGCTTGTATTATTTGTGCAGGTATTTGGTTTGTGCTGTTATTGCTTCGCGGCAGGTCGGCGGAAAGCCGCCGGGCAGAGCACAATGTGAAGCAAAACTGCACAAATATCCTCGATGACGTCGAGGTGGGAATATTTATCCTGAATGCAGATTTCAAGGTTGCATGGATAAATGAAGCCATAGAGCGGTATTTTGGCCTCGATAGAGAAAAAATCATAGGAAAAGACAAACGAACTCTTATTAGGCAGCAAATTCAGGGTATCTTTGAGAAACCCGATAAATTCAGAGATACCGTCGTGGCAACTTACGATAATAATACATACGTCGAAAACTTTGATACACATGTATTGGCCGGGGAGAACCGGCAGGACCGCTGGCTCGAACATAAAAGTCACCCCATTGAAAACGGTGTCTATAAAGGCGGAAGAATTGAGCATTATTACGATATTACAAGACTAAAGAACGCCGAGCAGCAGACAAGACAGCACAAAGAAAACCTGGATTCAATCCTCAACTCAATCGGCGACCATATAAGTATGATAGACAGGGAGCTGGATATCTTATGGGCCAACGATGTAGCAAAGGATTTATTCGGCAAAGACATCGTCGGTAAAAAATGCTATCAAGCATATCACCAAAGGGAAAAACCTTGCGAGCCTTATCCCTGCATCGCACTAAAATCTTTCGAGGACGGCAAGGTTCATGAGCACGAAACTGAAGTAATCACCGCCGGAGGAACCCAAAAGTATTTTCACTGCACCGCCGGCGTCGCAACGCGGGACCAACACGACAAACCTTTGACCGTCGTGGAGATTTCAAGAGACATCACACAGAAAAAGCAGGCAGAGAAAAAGCTTGCAAAAAGCGTTCAGCAACTAAACCAGTTCATGGAAGGAATTCCTGACGCAGCATACATGGTAGGACCGGATTACAAACTCAAAAAATGGAACAAGAGATTCCTTGAACAATCCGGATACACCGCCGAGGAAGTTCGGGACAGATACGTACTTGACTTTATTGCACCCAAGCACCGGGACAGTATTAAAGCGGTAATTCAGCAAATCATGGAGGGCCGTTTAGCAGTACAACAGGCGGATTTAATCACTAAAAAAGGGAAACCTATCCCTTATTCATTCAGTGGAGCTCCACTGAAAGACGACAAAAATAAACTCCTCGGCCTCGTTGGAACCGGAAGAAACATAACGAAACAAAAGAAAACAGAGCAGAGTTTGAGGGAAGCAAAGAATGAATTAGAAAAAGTGAACCGACAACTTGCCTCGGCGGTTAAACGGGCAGAAGCACTGGCACAGGAAACTCTTAAAGCTGATAAAGCAAAAAGTGAATTCCTGGCAAATATGAGCCACGAGATTCGAACGCCCATGAACGCAATCGTCGGTTTCAGTGATATACTTACTGGGGAATCTCTCACTAAGGAGCAGCGAGAAAGTGTAAATATAATCAGCGAGTCCGCTAAAGCGCTTCTGTTGCTCATTAATGATATCCTCGACCTTTCCAAAATAGAGGCAGGCAAACTCGACATTGAAATAACCGAGTGCTCACTCCGGGAAATACTCAATTCTGTTGAGTCAATGACCAGGCCGAAAGCGAAAGAAAAAGGAATTGATTTTGCGGTTATCGAGGGCAACGGCCTGCCGGCGCACGTACGAACCGACCCTGCTCGGTTAAGGCAGTGTCTGATAAATCTTATCAGTAATGCAGTCAAATTTACTGACCAGGGACACGTATATCTTAAGGCATCACTGGAAACTTTTGATGACAAGCCGATGATTCGATTCGATATCGAAGACACCGGTATCGGCATTCCTGAAAAAGAGCAAAAATACATTTTTGAGTCATTTGCACAAGCGGATGGAACCACAACACGCAGGTATGGCGGGACCGGCCTCGGCCTGGCTATAACCAGACGCCTTACAGAACTTCTGGGCGGAAAACTTAGCTTAATCAGTGAAGTGGGAAAAGGCTCTGTATTTTCCCTCATAATCCCTGCCGGACTGGATGTAACTGAGCAACCGTTTCTGGACCGCCACAATGTTGCTGAACACTGCCGACATGCGTCGGAAAAAGCTGGCAAAATGCAGTTCTACGGAAAAGTGCTGGTCGCCGAGGATACCAAATCCAACCAGATACTCATGGATTCACTGCTTCGCAAAATGGGACTTGATGTAACAATCGCCGAAGACGGCAAAGAAGCATTCAAAAAGGGACTCGATAAAAGATTCGACATTATTTTTATGGATATACAAATGCCGAATATGAGCGGTTATCAGGCAACCCATCGCCTAAGAAAAAAAGGCATAAACACACCAATCGTGGCAATAACGGCACACGCCATGTACGGAGACCAGCAACAGTGTATCTCCGCCGGATGCGATGACTATATTGCAAAACCTGTGAAGAGGCAGGATTTGATGCGTGTAATTTGCAAATATCTTAATCCCGATGACAATGCCGGTGGTTCCCGCAAACCTACACACCATAACCTCCAAAAACCTTCCAAAAAAAAACTTGAGTCCCAAACGCAAAAAAACAATGACGAAGAATTGATCGATGCCGACTACCTCCGCCGGACAGGCATAGACGCAGAACTCTTGAATGAACTTGCAAAAACTTTCCTTGACAGTGCACCCGCTCAAAAAGAGTCCCTCGAAAAAGCGGTACATAAAAAAAATGCTGCAAATGTCAAGTCTCGCAGTCACACCCTTAAGAGTGCCGCAACTTCAATAGGAGCAAATAGACTTGCAAAATCTGCTGAAGCTCTTGAAAAGTCCGCAAAACGAAATGAACAAAAACGTTTTCAAAACCTTCTAAAAGTACTTTGTACTGAATTTGATAAGCTGCTGGAAATACTACAAACCCCTAAATGGACGGATAAGTTGAAGGGACAGGACGAATCCCGAACCAAGGCTGATAAAAAGTACGTTGCAGGATAGAAAAGATGGTCTTCGATTTCAAAGAACCTGTAAGCCTCATTATCATCGAAGATGAAAAAGTAAGCGCAGAATTGCTCGGACATGAGGTGGAACGCTCCAGTCTCTCGGTCTTAAGAACGGCCTACGCAGAATCTCTCGATGCAGCTTTAGACCATCTCAACGAAGAAAAGTTCGATGTAATGCTTTTAGACCTCAACCTCCCGGACAGCGAAGGACTCCAAACGCTCATCAGAGTTCAACATGATTATCCCGACGTTGCAAAGGTGGTGATTACCGGAGAGTACGATGAAGAACTCGGACTCGAAGCCCTGGCCTGCGGTGCTGAAGACTACCTCGTCAAAGGAAAATTCGACGTTTACGTCCTGAGCAAATCAATCGCATATGCCATTGAGCGAAAGCGAATGGCAAGAGAACAGGACAGCCTCATCGAAGAATTGCTCAAAGTCAACGATGAGCTGGAGGATTTCGCCTATATCGTCTCGCACGACCTGAAAGCCCCCTTGAGAGGCATTACCAGCTTGTCTGAGTGGTTACAGGCGGATTACGGCCAAAAACTGGATGAAGCGGGAAGGGAAAAAATATGCCTGCTGAAAAAGAGAGTACAAAGAATGCATGAGCTAATCGACGCCATACTACAGTATTCCCGTATCGGCCGAACCGAAAATCAACAGAAACTTACAAACCTCAACAACGTTGTTTCGGATGCCGTCGACGCTGTGGCGGCTCCCGAGAACATTAGTGTTACTGTCGAAAATGAAATGCCTTGCATCGAGTGCGACCCCACGCGAATAGGACAGGTCTTCCAGAACCTCATAGCAAATGCTGTCAAATACATGGATAAGGAAAAGGGGTGGGTGAAAATAAAATGCGAATCTGTGGAAGAATACTGGAAGTTCAGTGTCGGTGATAACGGGTGTGGTATTGAGCAAAAGGATTTAAACAGAATCTTCCAGTTATTTCAAAGAGGGTCATCTAATGAGGAACCGGGGAGCACCGGCATAGGACTTACTCTGGTAAAGAAAATCGTTGAACTTTACGGTGGCAGAGTCAGCGTGGATTCAAGGCCGGCCCAAGGCAGCACCTTCTTTTTCACTTTGCCTAAGCAGAAAAGTGAGGTCCTCTCTGATGCGAAATTCTAAGCCCATTCTTCTGGTCGAAGATGACAAGGTGGATGCAATGACCGTAAAACGGGCCTTTAGGGATTTGGATGTGTCCAGACCGGTCATCGTTTCCGTTAACGGTGAAAAGGCCCTGCAATATCTTAACGACCACAACAATATCAAGCCGGAAATCATGCTCCTGGACCTGAATATGCCGAGAATGAACGGGCTTGAACTTCTAAAAACTCTGAAATCCGACTCCGAACTTGCTAAAATTCCGGTGATAGTACTGACCACGTCAAGCTCCGAAAATGACGTTGTCGAAAGTTTTAGACTGGGAGCATCGGGTTATTTTGTCAAACCCGTAGATTACGAAGAGTTTATGACAGGACTCAAAACAGTGAACTTGTACTGGAGCTTAAGCGAGTTGCCCTATGAAGCCTGAACAGAAAAAATCAAATATGTATAAGATTCTCCTCGTGGAAGATGACGAAATAGACCAGCTTGCCTTTCGAAAACTGGTAAAAGCGGAACAACTGCCGTACGAATACAAAATGGCCGGCTCACTGTCTCAGGCGAAACGATTTCTGGAAACCGGCCGTTTCGATGTCGTAATTGCCGATTATCTGCTCGGCGACGGCTCCGCATTCGAAGTCCTCGATATCTCAGCCTCCGCTCCTGTGATATTTGTTACAGGAGCCGGAAGTGAAGAAGTAGCGGTAAAGGCGTGGAGAATGGGGGCATACGACTATCTCATCAAAGACCAGCGAAGAAACTACCTGAAAACTCTCCCTATCACCGTAGAAAACGCAGTTAAATACAAACAGGCCAAACAAATGCTGCATTTGCTCTCCGGCGCTGTCAGGTGTACCGACGATAACGTATACATAACCGATATGGACGACAGGATTGTCTTTGTCAATCATGCCTTTTGTGAAACATACGGCTACAACGAACAGGAAATACTCGGCAAAGAAAGCTCCATGCTCTGCAAAAGAAAACAGGATTCCAGGCCGCAGCGGGAAATTTACCAGGCCCTCGCCGGATGGGAAGTAGCATCCTATCACGTACGAAAAGACGGCTCTGACTTTCCAGTCTCCCTGTCAAGGTCCATCATACACCGTGAAGACCTCTCGGAAGTAATGGTCGTAAACATCGCAAGGGATATTTCAGAGTTTAAACTTACCGAAAAACGCCTCGCCGAGTTGCTCCAGGAAGTGGAAAGCGTCAACCAGGAATTAAAAGACTTTGCATACATAGTTTCACACGACTTAAAGGCTCCTCTGCGAGGAATAAGCTCCATAGCCGAATGGATCGCCGCCGATTATGCCGACAGGCTCGGAAGCGAAGGCAAAGAGCAGATACAACTGCTTACATCCAGAGTGAAACGAATGCATAACCTTATTGATGGAATTCTGCAATATTCACGGGTGGGCAGAGCAAAATGGTCACCCGAGCAGGTCAATCTTAATGATTTTCTGCCCGACGTCATTCAAATGGTGCAGGTGCCCGACAATATCAATATCACTATCGATCGGAACATGCCCACTGTCTCTTGCGACAAAGCTCACTTGCGCCAAATCTTCGGAAATCTGCTCAGTAACGCAGTTAAATACATGAACAAAGAACAGGGACAAATCAATATCGGAGGTATTAAAGATAATAAACACTGCAAACTCTGGGTTTCCGACAACGGCTCCGGAATTGACGGAAAAGACCTCGGGAGAATATTCAAAATGTTCGAACGATTAACACCCTCAGACGAATACGAAAGCACCGGTATAGGACTTACAATAGTCAAAAAAATAATCGAAACAAACAACGGAAAAATATGGGTCGAATCCGAACCGGGTAACGGAAGTACTTTCTTCTTCACCCTGCCTGTCAACAAACCTGAACCCGGGAAAGTCCGGACCGCAGGCAGTAGAAGTTAATATGCACAGGAAAATTATAAAAGTTCTGCTCTTGGCAAATGACTCGCCGGATTGCTGCTTTGTAAAAAAGGCACTCTGCGAGTACGAAGGTTCAATTCAATTCTCGGTAGAAGTGGTCGAAAATGCTGATTGCGCCGCCTCTCTTCTTGCCGAACAAAAATACGACGTCGTCCTGCTGGATGTGGACTCTCATCGAAACGGAATTGATTGCCTCGCAAACATACATTCAAAACATCCCTATATCCCCATAATTATTATGACCGGTCAGGCCGACGACGAAACGGTCGTTCGTGCAATTAAAAAGGGCGCTGATGATTACCTCGTCAAGGGTAAAATGTACAAAGACGTGATGATGCGAAGTATCAGATATGCCGTCGAAAGAAAAAAAGAAAATATCCGAGCCGAAAAAAAACTCGAGCGCGAAAGGAACAAGGCACAGAATTATCTGGACGTGGCAGGAGTTATTCTCGTAGTAATTGATGATGAGCAAAAGGTCAGGCTTATCAACAAAAGGGGATGTGAAATATTGGGTTACACCGAGGAAAAAATAATCGGAAAGAGCTGGCCCGGTAATTTCGTACCACAGCGGGTTCGAGACAAATCCCGGACCCGCCTGGAAGGTCTGCTAAAAGGACAGGCTGAGCATTTTGAGTTCTTTGAGAACTTCCTGCTTACCAGCGCCGGCAGTGAGCGATACATCGCATGGCATAACACCGTACTTCGAAAAAACAGCGGCGACGTCGAGGCCGTCCTTCGCTCAGGCGAGGATATCACAGAAAGAAAAAAAGCCGAGTTTGAACTTAAACTGCTTAACAGGGAACTGGAAACTACCATCGAAAAATTAATGTTTTCAAACAAAGAACTCCAGAATTTTGTCCATGTCGCCGCCCATGATTTGAAAGCACCACTGCGCGCCATAGGTACGCTTTCGGACTGGATTGTAGCCGACTACGCCGACAAACTCGACGAAGTCGGGCGGGAAAGAGTCAGACTGCTTATAGAAAGAACAAGAAGAATGAGCAAATTAATCGACGGAGTCCTACTTTATTCAGGCATCGCACGTGCCAGGGAAAAAGAACGAAAAATCGACCTCAACATCCTCCTGAAAAAAATTGTCGAAGATATGAACCTGCCCGATGGTTTCACCATTCGCATCGAAAAACCACTGCCGCTGGTCTTTTGCGACAAGGCCCACCTGGAGCAGATTTTTAACAACCTCCTCGATAACGCCATAAAATTCATTGACAAACCCCGGGGCCGCATTTGCGTCAAATGCGAAGAAACCGACAACTTCTGGGAATTTATCGTGGCCGATAACGGTTGCGGAATAGAACAAAAACACTATGAACGTATATTCAGGATATTCGAGACCCTCCAACAATATGACGGCGTCAACGGTAACGGCGTAGGACTGGCGATTGTAAAGAAAATCGTCGAAATGTACGGCGGAAACGTATGGGTGGAATCAAAACTCGAAAAAGGAAGCACATTTCATTTCACCCTACCGAAAATACCAGACGTCATCCGTAACGAAACCACAAAATTGGCTCCTGCATTTGAACGGGTATAAAAAATGACGCAAGAACAATACAAGGTTCTCGTTGTAGAAGACGATGAAGTAGACCGAATGGCATTTTGCAGAATGGTTAAAGGTCAGAGCCTTTCATATAAATACAAACTGGCAGGCTCAGTCGCGGAGGCCGGCAGACTCCTCGACCAGGATAATTTCGACGCCGCCGTCGTTGATTACCTGCTCGGTGACGGCACCGCCTTCGACATCCTCGGATATATGAAAAATACCCCCGCTATATTCATAACCGGGGCAGGAAACGAAGAGCTCGCCGTCAAGGCAATGAAAGCCGGTGCTTATGATTACCTCATCAAAGACGCCACTCGAAGCTATCTGAAAATCCTGCCGCAGGTCATAACAAAAACAGTAAAACACAGAAGAACCGAACTCAAACTTAAACGCCATTATGATAACCTCGAACAGCTTGTAAAAGAAAGAACTGAGCAATTAGCGTCTGAAAAGGAACTTATGTCCGCAACGTTGGCCGGCATGAGCGACGCCGTTATTGTGGTGGACGAAAAAGAACGGATTCTCCTGCTGAACAAGGTCGCCGAGACTCTGACGGGTTGGAAACTCGATGAGATTCGACACAAATCCTTCGAAGAAGTGGTCGGCATAATCGACGAATCCACCGGCCTGCCCGCAGCCAAATACCTCCAGCAGGCTTTTGAATCGGGCCGACAATCGCAAGGCACGGACAGAGACCTCTTGCTCGGAAAAAATAGAAAAGAACATCCAGTATCTATAGATACAAGCCCCATAAAGGACAATAATGGCAATATCACAGGGGCCGTTATGGTGATTCGCGACGTGGCTCGTGAAAGAGAGGTAGAACGAATGAAGGCGGATTTCATCAGCTCCGTATCACACGAACTGAGAACACCACTGACATCAATAAAGGCATACACCGAAACCATTCTCCGGGACCGCGAAATGAACGAAGACACAAAAAGAGAATTTCTCGTCATAATAGATGAAGAATCCGACCGCCTCGCAAAACTTATTCAGGAACTGCTGGAAATATCAAGAATCGAATCGGGAACCTTCCATATCGCACCCCGGAAAATCCGGCCGGCCGTCATAATCAACAGGGTTGCCGGCGCTCTTCGTCCCGTCGCTATGAAAAAAGGTGTTAACCTAAATACAATACTCGAAAATCAATTATCCGACTTGTGGGTGGACCAGAGTAAATTTGAGTCCATAGTAACAAACCTCGCCGGAAACGCCCTGAAATTCACACCACCGGGCGGAAGCGTAAAAATAAAAGCACTAAACCGGAAAGATGAATTTGTTCTCGAAGTAAAAGACACCGGCGTCGGAATTCCAAAAGAAGCGCTGCCGAAAATCTTCCAAAGATTCTACCGCGACCAACACTCCGCCAGAAAAACACAGGGTACGGGCCTGGGCCTTGCCATCGTTAAGGAAATCGTCGACCGGCACAACGGCAGAATCGAAGTACAAAGCGAACTAAACAGGGGTACTACCTTCAGAATATTCCTGCCCGGATTAAAAATGACAAAAACCCGACCACATTCAAAAGCAAAAGCTGAATAAAAACAAAAAAATTTGACTCACTTGAGGCACCTTAATTGTTCAATCCAACTATACCAGGCACGCATCAGCTACAAGACCCTCGTAAATCGCATACTTGACCAGACCCGCAACACTGTCGACGCCGAGCTTGCCCATAAGTTGACTACGGTGCCATTCAATCGTCTTGGTGCTCACGTGAAGTTGTTTTGCCGCCTTCTTTGTCGAGTTACCTTCGGCAATAAGCTGAAGTACCTCGCGGTTCCGCGGCGTCAATAGCAAAAATGCAGAAACTTCTTTACCGTTGGACTGATTTACATAGCCGCGGGCCACTATGTTGCTTATTTGCGGGCTTAAATATGTGTGCCCCCCTGCCACACTTTTTACCGCCGACAAAAGCTCCGTAAAACCGCAGACCTTAGGCACGTAACCCGCAGCACCGGCCTTGAGCATCTCCTGCACCGAACGCTGGTCGAGCTGGGTCGAAAGAGCAATTACCCGTACCGACGGAAATTCACGCGTTATCTGGCGCGTCGCCTCTATGCCGTTAAGGCCCGGCAGGCGAACCTCACTCGTAACCACATCAGGGCGAACCTCCCGTACCATCTCAAGAAGCTCGCGACCGTTCTCCACCTCACCGGCGATTTCAATTCCCGGCTCATCACTCAGCATCGAAGCGACTGCCTCACGGAATAGTCGGTGCTCGTCTGCCATTAGAACCTTGATTTCCATAGCATTGTCCTTTCCATTAAGCCTTCATAATCAAATGTAAAAACTTCCTGCTTTAACTAAGCTGCAATCTTTCCAGAAATTTATGAAAAGAAAACAAATTCCGGTTGCCCACTCGAACACGAGGCAGCGAAAAACGCTCTGACTCTCCGGACGCCCTCAAACTGCCGTAACAACTACCGCACGCCAGAGAAAAACCCGCATCTTGCACAACGGCCGTTGTATCCCGACTCTCCATTTCACACTGAGCTTTAGGAAAAGAGAAAAAGTGAATTTCGTGACCGAGGATATTTTCCAGCACCGACTTGTTTTCTGAGATTTCCCTGAATTGTTCTTCTCGTGTCAGCACTGACAAATCGCTGCATGTGTGCGTGTGCCCTCCTATGGTAATCGCTCCGCGACCTTCGAGGGACCGCAATTCGTCGGCTCTGAGTAACCTGCTGGAGTCGATTTCGCCGCGACAGGCACCGAGCCGGCGGGATAACTGCTCGAGAAAAACTCGCCTGACATTCGGTCGCTGACCACTCGTAACACGATATAAACCGTCGTAAGCCCTGAACCTGTCTCCCGTGCTAATCAAAGGCAGGACGTAAACCACCCCGTTGATTTCAACATCAAGAACCTGCTCCGCATAATCCGAGAACATTATATTTTCGAGCTTGTCCCACCAGTATCTCTCTCCGCTCAACACCGGCGCCGAAGGCACGAACACCGTCGCCGGTATCTCATACTCTGCCAGTACGTCGGCAGCGTTATACAACAAATCAGAGTACGCACAGTCGAATGTAACAGCTATCGAATTTTCCTCAAATGCGGTTTTAGTATTAAGATGCTCCTCAACCTCACCCATCGAAATCGGATGATAATTTTCCGCTAAGTATTGCATCTGCGATTCGAATTTGTAAGGCTCCACGGAAATTTGAAGCGGGTCATTACAGAGTAAATCCACGCGGTGATATTGAAGTATCACACAGCTATCGGTTTTGATAAATTCCGTGTCGAAACGCGAAAGCCCTCTTGTATAAATCGAACTGTGCCGTCTGTCAGAGAACATTTAAAGTTTCCATTCAAAAGGCGGGGCAAATGGAAAAATAAATCCGGGGGCTTGAATAACGAACAGACCATAATAATGTTTCAAAAAAAACCCCATGTTTATTGGCCCCATGATTATTACATCTATTTTCGGGTTCTCAGACTCCCCTTCTCAGGCATAACTACGCCTGCAAACAGGATTTTCCTGTCTTGTCGTTATCTTTATCGGCACAAAGAGGATTAAAGCAGGCAAGCAATAGGCTATCTTAAGTGTTAAAAATGATGGATTTAAATTGTAAAATTGCCTGCTTAAGACACGAAACAAACCGGAAAGTACTTTCGCATTTGCTTGACCTCTGTCCCGCCCCGAAAATCGCTTCCACCCCGTCGGCCGGCATTAGAGCACTTCAAGTAAAGATGTGGTTGTTGCGGCGTGGCGAAAATTACCACGGCAATGACGGCGAAACAGGCAATGTTGTGCATTGTCGATGCAGCCGGAAGCAGCCCTGGTGATTTGCAGTAGCCGTCAACAGTTACAGATTTTCTTGAATTGCTCTAAAGCTTGACCAGTCCCTGACGCACTGCATATTTGGTAAGACCCGCCACGCTGTCAATTCCCAGCCTTTTCATAATATCCCGCCGGGCCCCGTCAATGGTCTTGGGGCTGACACTAAGCTCAAAGGCGATTCCTTTGGTCGACCTGCCTTCCGCTATCAAACGCAGTATCTCAAGTTGACGTTCCGTAAGTATGGATAAACCACCACCGCCTGATGACGAGGGCTTGCTCACTATGTCGTCAACCACAACGTCTGTTATTTGAGGGCTTAGATAGTGGTCTCCCTTCATAACCGTGTGAATCGCACGCATTAACTCTTCGAAAAGGTACAGCTTCAAAACGTATGCCATCGCTCCGGCCCTGAGTATTTCTATTACGTAATGCCTCACCGCATGAACCGAAAGCGCTATCACACGAGCCGACGGAACCTGCTCCCTGATTAAGCGCGTCGCCTCTATCCCGTTCATACCCGGCATAGTTACGTCCATAATCACAACATCCGGATGCAGGTTTTTAGTAAGGCTCACTGCCTCACGACCGTTCCGGGCTTCACCGACAACTTCCATGTCGCTTTCATCTTCGAGCAACGCCCGAAGACCCTCTCTTACAATACCGAAATCATCCACCAGCAGAATTTTTGTCATCCGAAGCCCCCTTTAGCAATCAGTTTCTTTCTTAATGGGCACTGAAATCACCGCCTTTGTGCCTTGTCCCCGACGGGATTCAAGATTGAGACGCCCTCCAAGGTACTCAATTCGTTCTTTAATATTAAAAAGACCGAATCCGCTCTCCTGCTCATCTTCCTTCGTACCCAGAATCTTTGAAACATCAAATCCCATACCATTATCTGAAACTCTTATTTGTATGTTATCACCCGTTTGTTCTATGTCTACAAAAACTTTGTTTGCACCTGAATGTTTTATGACATTGGTTACCAGTTCCCTGACAGCCTGAAACAGAATTTCTCTTACCTCGATTGCAGGCCGGACAGGCGACTTGTCAATCGAAAGCTCATATTCGAGCCTTTCAACTTCATCGATTCTCTTTTTCAACCAGTGGTCGATTCCGGCATCAAGGCCAACATCGTAGAGAACCGGGTTGCTGAGTTCAAAAGTCAGCGAATGTGTCTGATTGCCGATATCTTCAATTGATTGCTTCATTGTGTTCAGTTTATTGCGAATATCCTCCTCCGACAGCTTTTTTGCAGTGGCAAGTGATTGAACCTGTAATTTCAGCATAGCCAGCCTTTGACCCACACTGTCGTGCAGTCCCTCCGCCAGCTTCCTGCGCTCCTTCCGCTCTACGGCCGTCAGCTCAGACGCAAGACGACGAAGTCTCGATTGGTACCGAGATAGTTTTGCGGCAGCGCGTTTTCTTTCTGTTATATCCTTTGTAACTGCGACAAAACCGGAAGGTTTCCCTGATGCACTTCGTATAACGCTCGCCGACAACTCTACCGGAAATTTCCGCCCGTCTTTACTCAAACACGTATACTCAATGTCCCTTTCTGCTTCTCCGCGAAAAGCCCGCTTCATCCCCTCACGTGCTTTATGCCGGTCACCCTCGACAATGAAATCAAAGGCATTGGCCCCGACAACTTCTTTTTTTGACGAAAAGCCGTGCATCTCGACTGTACGCTGATTGCACTCGATAATCTTCCCTCGAAGGTCTGTTACCGTAATGGCGTCCGGCGAGGAAACAAAAATTTCCCGTATTGTTTCCTCGCTTTCACGCATAATTTGCTCGACAATCTTGCGATCCGTAACGTCCACCCAGTTTGCCACGCAATAAAGCAGTTTGCTGTTCTCTTTGACGGCTCTGGATGTAATTTCAACACGAAACCTCGTCCCGTCCTTTTTCCGGAAAACCTCCTCAAGACGATGAGCCCCAACTTGCAGGGCCCTTACAAAATCCTTTTGAGTCTTATCAAATGTATCCTGTGTCCACCACGGATATGGAGCTTTAATGCCGACAATCTCATCGGCAGAGAAACCCGTCAGCTCTTCCAGCGAGGCATTAACATACCTCACAGAAGTATCAGGATTTATGACGATTGTTGCTGTCGGGGAGCTTTCCAGAAGATTCTTACTGAATTGCTCACTCTCTCGCAATTCCTCCTCCGCCAGCTTGCGCTCCGTGATATCACGTACGAATGATTGAATAACATGCTGGCCTTTGTCAAAGAAGAGTTTTGAACTGACGTTTACCGGAACTAAGCTTCCATCTTTTCTTTTGGTTGTACCATCGAAAACCAACGTCCCCTTTTGCAGCAGTTGTTTTACAAGCTCGGCCATAGGCTGTAGGAATCCCTTGGGAGCAAGGTCGGCCAGATTGAGCTTGAGTAGTTCCTCTTTGTCGTAGCCCATCATCCTGCACGCGTTCTCGTTCACCTCCAGCATATTACCCTCAAGGTCATGGGCAAACAGGGCGTCATTTGTGTTCTCAACGATTCTCCGGTATTTCTCTTTACTTTTCTGCAACGCCTTCACCGCCTGCTTGCGCTCCAGTACTATAGACGCCTGATTTACCAGTGTCTCAATTGCGTGTTTGTCTATCTTCGTCCCCTCGACCGCTATTATGGTTATGCTTCCGAAAAGTTTGTCGTTATGTCTCATGCCCATTGCATAAAAGTCTTTTATTCCTGCAAGCTCGCATACCTCGTTACACAACGACCTGGGTACCTTTCGGAACAATAATTCCCATAAACCCCCTTCCACCTTTTCCAGCTTTCCACTCATAAGGCCGTCTTTTGCTTCCTGCGTAACGGGACCAAGTTCACTTCCCACTACCTTCCAGCGAAGAATCTTCTCGGCTCTTCTCAACTTCGTCTCCTCGATGCCGGCAAGACTGAGTGTTTCGAGCTTGTCCCCATATATGCGATTCACTGCTACTATGCCCGGACCTGTCAACCTCTTGAGAGAACGGCAAAGAAAACCATAAACATCTTCTTCGTGTTCCAGTCCTGAAAGCTCCATGGCGCTGCCGGCAAGGACATCAAGCAACTCTTCGTTTCTTCGTCTTTTGCTAACGTCACGGAATATCCCCAGCAGGCAGCTTCTTTGACCGAAGGTGATTGGCCTGGCATTTATGTCCGCGTAAAAAATGCTGCCGTCTTTCCGAACTACACGCATATTGGACTTAACTGTCCGGTCGCCTTGTCTTCGGTCTTCAAATCGCTTTCGGATAAGCGCCGCATCCGCCGGAGGGTGAATATCGAAAACGGTCAACTGCTTGATTTCTTCCTGTGAATAGCCGAGCATCTCACACATTGAGCGGTTAGACGCGAGCAGCCTCTTCGTCTCAGCATCGGCAATCACAAAACCATCCGGAATAAATTCCAGAATTGATTTGTAAAACTCCCTGGATACTTCCGCCCTTAGTCTTTCTGCCCCGGTGGAAGCCGAACCCGTCTTTTTCTGAACGGAATCGTCTTGTATTTTACCCGCAGCGCACATCTGCCGGCTTTCAAAAATTATAGCCCGAACCCTCAAGACATCTTATCCGCATAAAACATAACCCGAAACGGATATTACGTAAATACTTTTCACCCCGAAAAAACAAAGTCCTACTTTGGCAAAACACGATTGCCGGCGTACCGTATTTGTATACCAGCAGTAAAGGCGGGAACCGTAAGTAAATAAGCCCTTGTTTTGCAAAGGCTTACAACTGGGCGATACAGGACTTGAACCTGTGACTTCCTGCGTGTAAAGCAGGCGCTCTGGCCGTCTGAGCTAATCGCCCACAATAAGAAAATACAACCTTTCGACCCTTGCGTCAATATCTGATGTAACGTATATTACTTAAAGGCTTGATTTTTTAGCCGGACAAAATACGTTTTCGCGGGAGAGATTAAGATGGCTGTATTGTCCTGTATAAAAAACAGATACTCATGCCGGGCTTACGCGGATAAAGAAATTGAAGATGATAAGCTGGCCGAAATACTGGAGGCGGCAAGGCAGGCGCCATCTGCGAAAAACCTGCAGGACTGGCGGTTTGTGGTGGTAAAAGAGAACGAAACAAAGCAGAGGCTGGCAGAGGCGGCGAACAACCAGGTGTTTTTGGCGAGTGCGTCGGCGATAATAGTCGGCTGCAGCAACAACAC